>NZ_JBHUMY010000007.1:0-271349 GCF_042685365.1 Paenibacillus thailandensis
CACAGTCCTCCGATGTTAGTCATTTCATCAGTTTAATCTGTGTCTACTATTAAGTCTAGCATCAAAGCTTGTTTTCAAGTATAAAATCGGGGGCGGCGCACCCACAGGGGACATCGTTCAGAGGAAAGGGGGGTTATTTTCGTCTCTTGCCGCGGTATTCGGAAGGCGTTAACCCCGTATATTTTTTGAACAGCTTGTTGAAATGTTTTAAGTCTGCGTAACCGATTCGGCCGGCGATTTCGCTCACTTTGGCGGGCGTCTCGGCAAGCAGCCCCATCGCCCGCTTCAGCCTCTCCTCCGTTACGAATTCGATATAATTCAGGCCGCTCTCCCGCTTGAACAGCTCGCTGAAGTAGTTCGGGTTCATATGGACGTGGCGCGCCACCTGTTGAAGCGACAAGCTTTCGTCCAGATGCTCCCGAATATAAGCCATGGCCCGCTTCACCGATTGATGGCTGCCGGAGACGATTTCCGCATACTTGTCCATCAACGCTTCGAAATAGCCCAGCAGCGCTTCGGCTGGCTTGTCGGCCAAGTCTTGATCTTTAAGCCGTTCCAGATCGGGGAGCGTCCCGGAATAGCCGACCGCTTCCGCCGCGCGGACCAGCCACCGGTGCCCGGAGATGACCAGCGAATGGAGATAAGAGCGGACGGAGCCCGGCGTGGCGTCCGGGTCCTTGCGCAGTCCGGCCAGCGTCTTACCGGTCCATGCGTTCAAATCCGGACGGCTGCAGCTGATCAGAATGGACGTCAATACGCGTTCCTCCTCTTCGGTGCATACGGCACGGACGCCTCTCCGGCGACGAACCTCCTCGAAGCCGACGATACCCGTATCTTCAAACAGCCATCGGTATTCAAAAGCGGCTTTCGCCGTTTGATAACAGCTGGACAACCGGCCAGCATCGGTTTCCGGGCTGCCGTAAGCGGCAAACCAGCCGCATTCGAGCGCTTCGCCCGCTTTGCGGAGCGCCCCGCGCATCCGCTCTGCGAAGGACGCGCCGCCCGCCGGCCCGCAGCCGGCGACAACGGCGAGCAGTCCGCCGGCCATTACGGTCTCGGCGCCGAGTAACTGCCGCAGCATGCTGCCGAACGCTTCGTACAGGAGGGGGTCCTGCTGCCCGTCCTCCTTGCCGAACACGGCAACAAGCGCCGCATTAAAGCCCGCGTTGTCAGGCCCGGCCTGCAAAACCGGATACCGCTGCAACGCTTCCTCGACCGCCGAAGGCTGCGGCGGCCGCTCGGCAAGCAGCAGCTGCGCCAGCCGTTTGCTTCTTAGCGCCTGCCGCTCCTCCATTCCCTGCTCCCGCTCCCGCCTCCGATGCCGCAGGCGCTCGGATGCGCGGACGGCGGCCGCCGCGATTTCGTCGGGGCGGCTCGTTTTGAGCAAATAATCGCTTACGCCGTCACGCATCGCTTGCTGGGCATACGTAAATTCGTCATAACCGGATAAAACGACGATTTCGGTATCGGGATAAGCCCGCTTCACCTCATGGGCCATCTCGAGCCCGCTTTTGCCCGTCATGCGAATGTCCGTTAATACGATATCCGGCCGCTCCAGCGGGATGCGCAGAAGCGCTTCCTCGGCGGAGGCCGCCGGAGCAAGCAGCTCAAAGCCGTTCGCCGCCCAGTCGATCACCGTGCTGAGGCCTGTCCGGATAATGACCTCGTCGTCAACGATCATAAGCTTCATCGTGATCCTCCTCCTTCATGCACCGCACCGCAAACGATACTTTCGTCCCTTGGCCCGGCTTGCTTTCGATCGCCAGCTTCGCTTCGCTTCCGTAATGAAGGATAAGCCTGCCGTTTACGTTCCGCAGCCCGTAGCTGCCCTTGCCGCTCCGCTCGTTGTCCGCGAAATCCGCCGTCTGCATTCGCGTCCGCAGCTCCTCCAGCCGCCCGGCCTCCATGCCGACGCCGTCGTCCTCGACGGCAAAGCGAATCGTATCCCCCGCCTGCCGTCCCGTGATTCGGATCGTTCCTAACCCGTCGCGCTTCAGAATGCCGTGAAGCATCGCGTTTTCGATCAGCGGCTGCAGCAAGAGCTTCAGCATCGTATGCGGCAGCAAGCTTTCTTCGATGTCCCATTCCAGCCGAAACCGTTCCGGATAACGGATGGATTGAATGTTGACATAATGGCGCGCATGGTCGATTTCCTGCTGCACCTTGCAGTATTCCCGCCCGCCGTTCAGGCTGAACCTAAGAAAGTCGCTAAGCGAGCCGACCATCCGGGCTATTCGTTCGTCCTTGTTCATCAGCGCCATCCAATGGATCGACGAAAGCGTGTTGTACAAAAAATGCGGATTGATTTGCGCCTGCAGGGCGACCATATCCGCTTCCTTTTTCATCGATTCGTTGCGCTTCACCTCGTCCGTCAGCATCACGATTTTGGAGCTGAGGCGGTTATAGCCGATAATCAGCTGTCCTACCTCGTCAATGGAGTTGACCGGCATCGCGGGCAGCGGCTCCTCGGGGTTGGCGTTTTTCAACTGTTTGGTCAACACGGTTAACGGTTTCGTCACTTTAATAATAAGGAAGACGACAAAAGCGATGACGAACACGATCGCCAAGCTTACGGCAGCCGCGGTGAGCGTCAAAAAATACCGGTTCTGCGCCCCGTACGTTTGGAACGGAATGACGCCGACAAGCTTCCAGTCGACGCCCGAGATCGTCCGGTACAATATCGTCCGCTTGGCGTCCTCCGTTCCGTAATTCATGGAGCCGGAATCGCCGTCGAGCGAAGGAAGGCCGGGCAAATAGTCGGCCAAGCTATGCTCGGTGTCCATGCCGTCCGGACCGGCCATGATCCGGCCTTCGTCGTCGAGAAGGACGACATAACCGCCGCCTTCAAGCCCGGCCTGCTTCAAATGATCGCTGATGACCTGCTGATTCAGGTTGATATTGAGATGCCCGATCGGCTTGTAACGGTTAGTCGTGCTCCGGATAGGCCGGGACAACGTAAATACGTTATGCAGCCCGTCGGATGTCATCTCCGAATAAACGGACGACCACCATTTCGGATGTTTCTCGTAATAATCGGGAATCTCGGCGGTTATATCGGCGAATTCGGAGCTGATCAGCGTTTTGTTCGATACGGGCGTTCCTTCTGCGGCGATAGGCGTAATGAGAATGCTGGATATGTAAGCTTTGGAGAAAGCGAGGTTCGTCAAAAAGCTGATCAGCGAGCTTTGCTTCAAATAATCGAATCGGGGAGACTTCAAATATTGCTGCACCTCGTTGCTGCCGATCAAAAAGAGCGACATGTTCTCCACGTCGTTAATGACGCTGCCCATATAAGCCTCCAGCTGGCGCAGCGTGTTCATTCCGGTCATTTTCGCTTTCTCCTCGGATAGCCTTTCGGCGATCGTATACGAGAAAAGTCCAAGCGAAACAAGCGGCACAAGGACGGCGAGAATAATCATGACGCTTAACTTGTTTTTTAACGAGCGGCCCAGCCAATTTTCCATAAAACCCGACCTCTTTTTCGATAATCTCGACGAATACATGACATCAATGACGTTTTTTCATACTCGCACCCGTTTTCGCGTTAGTATTGCTGACATCATTATTGAGAATGAAAACACCCCCGTCAACCTTTTAAATATAGAATGCGCTTTCATTTTATTGATTTTAACATAATCATGATTGATTAGGCTTCCAAATCTGATTCCGGCAATCATTTTATTGATCGTTATCGCCATAATTACTAGCGACGACTTCTCATATACAGAGGCGGAGAAAAAAAAGCGTACCCGACCTCCCTGGCGGGATATCGGATACGCTTATGACGTTGCAGTACGGCTATCGCAAAGCTTCAGCCTACCACGCGTTGACGCCCAGCCGTTTGACCGTCTCGGCGATAAAGGCCGGTTCGTCGTCCGGCGTGCGCGACGTGATCAGATTGCGGTCGACCGCTACCTCCTGGTCGACGAACGTTCCGCCGGCTTGGCGGATTTGTTCGGCAATGCCCGCGTAGCCCGTGACGGTCCGGCCTTTCAGCACGCCTGCGGCCGCCAATACTTGCGGGCCATGGCAGATGGCCGAGATCGTGATGCCGGCTTGGTCGGCTTTTTGCACGAACGATTGGACATCCGGGTCGTTCATGAGCCGCGACGGCGAATTGCCGCCCGGGATAATGATCGCGGCGTAATCGCTTGGATTCGCATCCTTCGCCGCAAGATGCGACTTGTACGATACCGTTCCTTGCTTGCCCGTTAATTCCTGTTCCTTGCTCAAGCTGATAATAACGGGATCGTGACCGTCCTTCACCATTTCTTCGTACGGATTTCTCATTTCGGAATCTTCGAATTCGTTTTCCAGCAGGAAAGCGACTTTTTTCGTATTTTGCATGACAGGGCTCCTTTCATGGTGCGATTTCCGCCGGCCGGGGGCGCTTTCCTCCCCAGGAATAGATTGCCCGGATCGGCCGCTAAACAAACGTTGGCGGTGAGCCGCCCATGCCCGGTATGCCGGAATGGCGCCGTTATTCCACGGCGCGGAATCGATAGACGGCGCTTTGGAAATCGCCGTGCAGCTCCGGCACCGGAAGCCCGGCGTACATCAGCTCGTCGCCTCCGTACAAGCTTCCGTCCTGCTCCAGCCGGTAATCCCGCTTCGGATCAAGCCCCTTCAAGCGGAAGCGGTCGAGCGGCTCGTTCGCTTCCTGCAGAACTCTCGCATACATGACGAACGCTTCGCCGCGATCTTTGGAAACGAACATCCAGGCGGTATCGTTCCCTTCAAACGGGCTGCGCAGCCGGTAAAAATCGCCGAACTGCACCAAATGCCGAATTTCCTTGTACAACGCCACTTGCCGCTTCACGATTTCTTTCTCGTCCCCGCTAAACTTCGTCAGGTCGAGCTCGTAGCCGAAGTTGCCGGACAAGGCGACGTTGCCCCGCGTCTCAAGCGGCGTAATCCGGTGCACCTGGTGGTTCGGCACGGCCGATACGTGGGAGCCCATGCTGCTGACCGGGTAAACGATGCTCGTTCCGTATTGGATTTGCAGCCGGGAGATGGCGTCGGTGTTGTCGCTCGTCCACGTTTGCGGCATGTAGTACAGCATGCCCGGATCGAACCGGCCGCCGCCGCCCGAGCAGCTTTCGAACAATACGTTCGGGAACGCCGAAGTGATGCGTTCCATGACGCTGTACAAGCCGAGCATATAGCGATGGGCCGTTTCCCGCTGGCGCTCCGGCGGCAGCAAGGCCGAACCGATCTCGGACATGTTCCGGTTCATGTCCCACTTCACGTACGAGATCGGAGCGCTCCGCAATACGGAGCCGACCGCTTCGACGATATAATCCTGAACGTCTGCCCGCGACAGGTCCAGAATGAGCTGATTGCGGGCAACGGTGCGGCGGCGGTCCGGCACATGGAGGCACCAATCCGGATGGGCGCGGTACAGCTCGCTGTCCTCCGACACCATCTCCGGCTCGAACCAGAGGCCGAACTGCATGCCCAGCTTGTTGACGCGGGTTGCCAGATCGTTTAAGCCTTCCGGCAGCTTGTTCAGGTCAACCTTCCAGTCGCCGAGCGACGTCGTATCGTCGTTGCGCTTGCCGAACCAGCCGTCGTCCAGCACGAACAGCTCAAGCCCAAGCTCTTTGCCGGCCGCGGCGATCGCTTCGATTTTTTCCGCGTTGAAGTTGAAGTAGGTCGCTTCCCAGTTGTTGATCAGAATCGGACGGACGCGGTCGCGGTATACGCCCCGTGTCAAGCGGGTCCGGTACAAGTCATGGTACGTGCGGGACATGCCGCCAAGTCCTTCGGACGAATGGACAAGCACCGCCTCCGGCGTCTGGAAAGATTCGCCCGGCTCCAGCAGCCAGCTGAAGTCGAACGGGTTAATCCCGATAAAGACGCGCGAGGAATGAAATTGATCGACCTCTACGCCGGCCGTGAAGCTACCGCTGTACACGAGATTGACGCCGTATACGTCCCCGTTGTCTTCGGTTGCGCCTTCGGCCAGCAAAGCGATAAACGGATTTTGCATATGGCTGCTGGAGCCGCGGCGGCTTTCCACCGATTGCATGCCGGGAACCAGCTTGCGGGTATGAACGTAACGTTCGCGCGCCCATGCGCCGGACAGCTGCAGCATGCTGTAGCGGTCGTGAACCATATCGAGGCTCATGCTGAGCGCACGGTTCAGCCTAAGCGGCGAGGAGCCGCCGTTGACGATGCGGGCGGAGCGGGTAATGGCGTTGTGCTTCTCGAACACGGTGTACGACAGAACGACGGTCAAGCCCGAATGGGCGTCTTTGAGCGTAAGCTCGAGCGTTTGGGCCTCGTCTTCGTTCTCGACATAGACGGAGGGCAGTCCTTGCAAGGCCGGCTTGCCCGGCACAATCGCATGCGAATGGTACAATAGCTCGGCTACCGTCGTGCCGTCGGCAAGAGCCGCTTCGTACGCGGGCGAACGAAAATCGGAGCTGCCGTACCCCGGGTATTCATGCGGCAGCGTGTCCAAAGACAGCTCCGGGCGGGATTTGTCCGTCGTCGGCGAGAAGGAAGCACGCTGGCGAAGGTTCAGCAGGCGCTCCAGCCGGTTGCCGCGGATTTTGCGGCCCCAATATAGATGGGCAGGGTAGCCTGCGCCGACAATTTGGAAGACGTAGCTGGTGTCGCTCGATTGCAAATGGAATACGCGGTTGCTCTCGTTATAATGGATCATGATGGCCCTCCTAAAAAGTTTTATGGAGCTAAACAACTCGATCATACTTCGCAATAAAACTTCGCTTCGGAAGCATTCGCTTAGGTTTTTGTGAATAATAGCCCAGTAATGGGCTTGGAACAAAAAGCCCGCTTCGGAAGCTATTGCTTCAAATTCGCAGCGCCGCAGCTTTCCCTCACGACCAGCGTCGGGTCGAGCGTAACATGCTTCGCCGCCTCGCGCCCGTCCAGCCGCTCGGCCATCAGTCTGGCCGCGGACCTTCCGAGCTGTTCGGCGTATACGCGTATCGTCGTCAAAGGCGGATGCGCGTACGCGGCCAGCTCGATATCGTCAAAGCCGACGACGGCCATTTCGTCCGGAACGGCCATTCCGCTATCGTGCAGCGCGCGCAAGCCGCCGATCGCCATCGGATCGCTGCCGACGAAGCATGCCGTAGGCCGGTTATCCTCCTGCAGCAGCTGCCGCATCAGCTCGTAGCCGCCGTCCGGGTTCCACTCGCCGAGCTTCACCAGCTCCGGCGCATACAAGCCCTTCCCGGCCATGTAATCGCGAAATTCCGCCGGACGCGTGCCGGCTTGCCAATTGCCCGACGCATCGAGCGCCTCTTCGCCTCCGATATAACCGATTCGGGTATGTCCCAGCCGGATCAGATGATCAAGCGCGATACGAACGGCCAGCTTGAAATTCAAGTTGACCGTATCGCAGCCGCCTATCGGACAAGCGTGATCAACCAGGACGGCCCGCTGCAAATTCCCGTAAACGGAGCCGATTTCCGCTTCGGATACGCTGCCAACGACAATCACGCCGTCGAGATGGTTTAACGGTTGCTTCTCCGCTTGTCCCAACCGGACCGCTGCCGCAATCGAAAGCCCAAGCTCCGAGCATTCCGCCTCGATTCCTTGGCGTACCGACATAAAATACGGATCCAGCCGCTCCAAATCCGGCGAAGCCATCAGCAGCAAGCCGATTTGCCGTCTCGCCATGTCGCCCGCCCGCTTCATTCGCTTCAACTTCGGAAGCTTGTACTGAAGCTGTTCCGCAGCCGCGAATATGCGTTCCCTCGTCTCCTCGCTGACCGCAAGCCCGGCGTCGTTGTTCAGAACGCGGGAGACGGTCGCCGGGGAAACGCCGGCAAGCTTTGCGATATCTTTTATGGTCGCAATAACGATCACCACATTTAGTTAATATTTTTACTAAACAATCTATTCGTATTGTAGCAAAAGACAATATGCGAAGTAAACCCATCATCGAACTTCCAATCGGAAAGCTCTTCGCAGCGTGTAGGCTGCCCTTCATCACGTTCCGGAACAAAAAAAATCCCCGCCTTAAATGGCGGGGATCGCTTGGTTACATTATGCGCTATGTTTGCGGTAAAGCTCGGCGAACCGGTCGGGAGGCAGAGGAGGACTGTACAAATAGCCCTGTACGGAATCGCACTGATGGCCTTTTATAATGTCAAGCTCTTCCGCCGTCTCCACGCCTTCGGTAACGACCTTCAAGTCCAAATTGTGAGCGATGACCACTAACGATTTGAAGATCATCTGCTTCCGGTAATCGGAAACGATATCGTGAATAAACGATTTATCCAGCTTCAAATAGTGGATCGGCACGCTTTGCAAATAGCTGAGAGAAGAGTAGCCCGTTCCGAAATCGTCCAGCGACAGCGCAAGCCCGAGCCGCTTCAGCTCGTGCAAGATGCGGAGCGTATGATCGGGATTGTCCATAAAAATGCTTTCCGTCAGCTCAAGCTCGATCTGCTGCGGACGAACCCCCTCTTCCGAAATGATGCTTTGAATCGTATGTACAATATTTTTTTGCTGAAACTGGATCATCGACATATTGACGCTGACCGAAAGCTGCGGAAGGCCTTGCTTCTCCCAACGCTTCACTTGCCGGCAAGCCTCGCGGAGCACCCATTCCCCAAGCGGGATAATAAAGCCCGTCTTCTCCGCAATCGGGATAAACTCCATCGGCGGCACCATCCCGAACTCCGGATGCTTCCAGCGGAGAAGCGCCTCCGCCGCGTAAATTCGGCCGCTTTCCAGGTCGACCTTCGGCTGGTAATAAAGCATAAATTGGTTGCTCTCCAGAGCGGGGTACAACCCGGATTCCAGCATAACCTCCTTCTGGGGCAGCTCGTTCATGGAAGGCGTATAAAGCCGGCACGTATTGCGTTGTTTCTTCGCCGTAAACAGCGCCAGATCGGCTTCCTTGAGAAGCCGGTCTCCGGTCTCGGCATTTAATTCCGCTTCCAGGCTCATCCCGATGCTTGCCGTAACGTAAAAAACCCGCTCCTGCAGCACGACCGGCTTCGCGATTTCCAGCAGCAAATCCTCCGCCATCCGCCCCGCTTGGTGCAGATGGCCGACATTTTCAAGCAGAACGATAAACTCGTCGCTTGCAAATCGGAATACTTTGCCGTTATCCCCGATCGTATCGGCAATCCGCTTCGCGATATGCTTGAGCAGCATGTCTCCCGTCGTGAAGTCCAGCTTATCGTTTACGTGCTTGAACCGGTCCAAATCGATGAAAAGCAACGCCGTTTGTCCCGTCTTGTTTGCGGCGGAGCCGGCGCTCTCGACGTACCGGTTATAGCCGTACCGGTTCGGCAGGCCCGTGAGCAAATCATGCGTAGCCTGATGGCGCACAAGCTCCTCCGCTTCTTTGCGGTAATCGATCATCCGGTTAAAGTGGATGGCCATCAAACCGAATTCGTCCTTCGTGCGGATATCGAGCTTGTGGCCGATGCCGCCTTTCGCAAGCGCGGACGAAACCTGAACGACCTGCATAATGTTGTCGACGACGACCTTTTTAATGAGATAGACCATAAGCGCGATCAAAGCGCCAAGCGCGACGATCGCCAAGACGACCGTCTGCTTGACGCTGTCGTAGAAGCCGGCGAGCATCTCGCTTGCCGGAACGAATATCTCGAGCCTCCACGTGCCTTGGGCAATCGGAAGCGGATAGGTTAGCTGCAGCAGCCGCCCCTCTTTCCCTTCGCCATCGACATAACGGACGGCAGGAGCCGCTTGTCCGCTGCCATCTTGACGCTCTGCCTCCCCCATGTATGGGTTGGCCGCTTCGGCATCCGCATGGACAGGCATCGCAAGCCGTTTCCGGTCCATACCGTTCGCCGCATAGAAACCCTCTTCGGTCACAATCGCCGCGTAACCGTTCATAGGCCGCAGCTTCTCGATCATCGTTTGCACGTCCGCAAGCCGCAAATCGCCGCCGATCATCCCGGCATAACGCCCGCTTTCGTCCCGAACGGGCAATGCAAACGAAAGAAGCGGAACGGATTCACCGCGGATCGTTTCGTAATGGGGCTCGGACAAAACAAGCTTGCCGCCGGGCTGTCGTTTAAGCCGCGCAAATCCGTTCTCGGCCGCTTCGGGCAAACGAACGGATGCCGTCGACCGGCCGCCTTCCGCTTCCCGTCCCGCCGTTAATCGAAACCGGTCCTGTCCTTGCCCGAACGCTCCCGGCTCCCATGCCGTATAAACTTGAAGCAATTCGTTGTGATCTTCAAGCAGCTTGTCCAGAACACCGGCGGCTTCCTCATCTCTCCCTTCCGCTTCCTCCTGGCGCGCTATGCTTAGCAGCACCGCTCCCGATGTGCGGAAGTCCGCTTCAATCCGATTCGTTATATTTCCGAGACGGTTCAGAAACGACATCGCTTCCGTTTCGGCAATCAACTCGCCTTGCTCCAGACTCATCTCATATTGCTTGACCAAGTGAAGCGAGACGAGCCCCAGGAACGAAAGCGTAATTAAGATTGCAAGAGTAGAGACTAATTTCTGCGCTATGGTGTACCTTATCCCGCTCAACTTCCGATCAGCCCCTCATCCTGCAGCTTTATAAAATTCGACGTTTTTTGCCAAAATATGATATGGACTTAGTATACTTGACAAAATGAAAGGGATTCAATCCTCAATTTGCGAACAGCTTGTCTTGCCGGCCGGAAACGATACGGTAAACAAAATCCGCCCGCTTTCAGTTGGAAAGCGGGCGGATTTGCTGCAAGCCGATTAGGACTTGCTTTTATATTTTGTGTTTGGCGTAGGGCTTGGCTTCTCGGACGGCTTTGGGGCCGGTTTCTCGTTCGGAGCCGCCGTTGGGCTCGGCATCGGTGCCGGAGTTGCCGTAGGCGCCGGGGTCGGAGTCGGAGCGGGAGTCGGCTCCACCATGCTCTGAGCCTGTTTTCCTTTGCTTTCGGCTTCCTTTTTATGCAATGTGCGCAGCTCTTGGCGCAATTGCTCCGCCGTTTTGCCTTCGGTAGCAATCCCGTGCATCGAGGCGATCCGGCGCAGCGTTTCCAGCCTCTTCGCCTTATGCTCCGCTACATACGCCTCCCACTTCGCTTTGTCCTTTTCGCGGACGGCAGCCACCTCTTTTTTGAGCTGCTCCGCGGATTTGCCGTCGGTTTTGATGCCGAAATACTGCGCCGTCTCGCGAAGCCTTTGAAGCTTATGCGCTTCAAATTCCTCACGCGTTAACGCTCTATGGCCGCCATGCTCGGCCCTGTCGTCGCCGGGAACGTGCTGGCGTTCCTCGGGAAATGCCGAAGCTTGGACAAGCGTCCCGGGAACCGCAACGGAAGTGAGCAGCGCTGCCGTCAAGCATGCTGTCGTCAACCATCTTTTGTTCATACTTTGCCACACCTTTCCATTCCACCGTTGTTTAGGGTTGATTTAGAGGGCAGACATGCCCTGTCCTGGATTATTTTACCCATCGCCCTGCCGGAATAGACATCGGGTTCGCAACTTCGTTAATTGGAAACGGCGTCTCCCGCCAGGACGGTCCGAACCGATTGGTTTCCCGTCAAGTTGCGCATATTAAGCAGGAGTCCAACATATGAAAAAAGAGGTGTTCGATAGATGCGCGGATTACACGGCCGAACCGTCAAAACGATAGCGATACTTGCGATCGCCGCCTCGTTGCTGCCGGCATGCGGCGGCAACGGGACCGGCGGCCAGGACGCGGGCAGCCCCGCCGGATCTCCGGCCGCAACGAACGGAGCCGCCCAAGAAGAAACCGGCAATCCGGAAGCGACCGCCTCTCCCGCTCCAACGGAAGGAGCGGAGCAAACCGCTCCTCCGGCCGGCACCGGCGAGAAAGGAGCGATCGCGGGCATTTCCGCTTCCGACGCAGCGGTCAATATTTTGTTTGCTTTAAGGCAACAAGACATGAAGCAATTTGCGGGATACGTGCATCCGAAGAAGGGGGTGCTGTTTTATCCGAGCGCGTCGATCGACAAGGATAAGGCGGCAACCTTCCAAGCTGGCAAGCTTCCTTCCTTGTCGGACGGTGAAGCCCGGGCCTGGGGGACGGATTCCGCGGGCAAAGCGGTCAAGCTTACGTTCGCCGACTATTACAAGCAATATATCTACGACCGCGATTACGCAACCGTCGAGCAAATCGGCAAAAACGAGCTGCTCGGCCCCAATAAGGACAAGTCGAATATCGCCGAACTGTTCCCGGACGCCTCCTTCTTCGACTACTATTACTCGGAAGGCTCGGCGTGGAGCAGCCTTGTCCTTGTGTTGGAGCATTCCGGCGACACTTGGTACCTGACGGGCGTCATTCACGACGCGGGCAAGCAATAGCGATTCCGGTTATCGGATAATGCGAAAAAAACACCCGAAAAACAGCAAACCGCCCGCGGCTTACGCGGACGGTTTGCTGCTTTAAGGGCTATTGCGCGTAATCGCCCGTATAATTGACAAGGGCGACGTCTTGCACGCCTTCCAAATCGTTTAATTCGTTCACGAATGCGGTATTGTCGTCCCGAAGCCTGATTTCGACGGTCAGCTCGGTGAATTCGTTCCGTACCGTCTTGGACTTCAGACGGTAATCCATTCGGCGCAGCTTCTCCTTCACGCCTTGCTGCGCCCGCTCGTCGTGGCGGATGATCAGCAGGAACGGCTGCTCCTTCAGTTTTTTGCGGGACAGAAAGACGAGTGTCAAGCCGATAAGAGCCGAGCCGAGAATGGCGATCGGATACAGCTTTGCGCCGGACGCGATGCCCGCCGAAACGGCCCAAAACATATAAACGATATCGAGCGGGTCCTTGACCGCCGACCGGAAGCGGACGATGCTGAGCGCGCCGACCATGCCGAGCGACAGCACGATATTCGTGCTGATCGTCATAATGATCAGAGCCGTGATCATCGTCATCAGCACGAACGAAACGTTGTAGTTGTAGCTGTAGACGACGCCGCGGTACGTCTTCCGGTAAATCCAATAAATAAACATGCCGATGAGAAACGACGCTCCCAGCCCGTACACCACGTCGATATAGGATACCGTGCGGAAAGCTTCCAAATTGACGATGCTTTTTTTGATAATATCTTGAAAATTGAGTATATCGCCCACAACTTATCCTCCAGTGCTACTCTTTATGATAGGACAACAGCTTCGTCCGGCAGATCAAATATTTGGAGATCGCCGAACGGACATGGCGGCCGGGCTGGATCAGCGGCCGGACGGGGGCGGGCAGGAACGAATCGTATTTCAGCTCCATTATAGTGACCGGCCCCTGAAGCGCTTCGTTTAATATAAGCGCCTTGTCGAACAGATCGTACGAATTGACGGCCGCCGACAGCCTCTTGTCGAAGGTTAAGCGAACGTTTCCTTCCTCGAATATGTAGGCTTCGCGGACGTAATCGACGATGACGGCGGGACGGTATGCCCGGTGGGCAAGCACGTAATAAAAATCTTTCAGAAGCGGATCCTTTTTATCGGCCAGACATAAGTAATCCCCTCGGATAATCGATTCGTATTCTTGAAACGCAAGAAGCGCCCCTTCCTTGCACACCATATCCCCGAACTTGCTTTTCCTCTCCAGCATAATTCTGTCTTTGCTGCCGTTATAGACGCGAATGCGGTATTTGTCGCGCTTGAAGATGCCGTTTGCCTTGTCGTGCAGCGCATGGTCGTGAACGCCGTCGAAATACAGGCTGCGGATGCCGTAGCCGGCGTCTCCAACCGAATGATCGTCCAGGCGCATCAGCCTGGACGCCTCCCCACGCATTCGGACGTACTCATGCGCGTGCACGTAATATTTCAATTCATGCCGCAGTTTTTTGCCTTGGAATGTCATCATGTCAGTTCACCTCGAACTGCAGGATGCCGTAATACGGCCCGTCGTCGTCCTCGTACATGTCGAACGAGGTTTGCGTATGTCCCTCGCTGTCGCGGGCAACCACCTTCCAATAATAAGTGCCCGGCTTCAAGCTGGAGATCGAGACGCCCGTTTCCTTAAGGCCGTTCTTGCTTTGGATCACGTTCGTAAAAGCCGGGTCGGACGCAACCGCCCAATCGTATACCAGGTCGTCGCCCTGCAGATCAAACGATACGTCCCAAGCGAACTGAAGCTGATTGCCGTTCTGAACGACCTCGTCCATATAAAACGGCTTCGGCTTCTCCAAATCTTCAAGGAACAGCTTCATGCCTTGCTCCGGCGTATTCAGGATCATCTCGATATCGTCCGGCACATCCTCCAGCTTCATCGGCAAATAGTTCAAATCGGGCGCTTTAGCCCTGAGCGGATCGACGATCGGCGCATACCGCTCGAGCTGCTTGGCGATCGTATCCCGGTTAATGTAGCGGGACAGCTCCTCCAGCTTGGCCTTCAGCTGGTCGACATGCTCCTGCGTCCGGAAATAACGGTTGTGCAGCACGCTTCCCCAATAATTGCTGATTCCGCTTTGATAGGAGCGGATGCTGTTTTCGCTTCGCTGCAGTCCGAAAGCTCCGTCATAATCCCAAGGAAGGAAATACCATTTATCGGAGTTTAACGGCGAATACAAGTAATAGTTGTTGGCGTCCGTGTCCATGTTGTCCGTTAAAATGTTGACCGCGGTCCAAGTCAGGAAATTGTCCAAGTCAAAATGCTTCGCCATCACGTCGTCGATCGGAATCGTCGTGTCGTTGACGTCTTCGAGCATCGCGATCAGCTTCTCGTGATCCTCGCGCCCTTTGATTTCGAGTATCGTTTCGAACGCAGCCTTATCGTATGCCGGATCGGATTGCAGTTTAATTTGCTCCGGATAGCGGTAAAACTCAAAAAACGCGACTTTGTACAACTCGCCGTACGGATCGAGCCAATGCGATTTCAGGAACGTTTTGTTCGGCTGTTCGATTTGCGTATACAAGCCGTAATCCTCGAATGCGGCCTGCCCCTTCCCGTCCGAAAGATCCTTGACGTATAAATGGACGAATTGCGTCCGCAAGCTTGTAAAATCGGCGATTTGCTCAAACAAATCAAAAGCCAGCTTGTTGCGAAGCCGGGACGGATCCGCCGAATGCTTGTTTAAATTGATGGTCGTTTGGCCGAGCCAAGGGCCGGCTTCGTCGTCGAGCTTGATCTGGTACGATTTTTGGGAAGCGTAGCGGGCCGTGTTGCCCCGCAGGCTGATTTTGGCGTTCGGTTCGGTCTGGGCGTAGCCGAAATCGCCGGCTTTCGGGCCGCTTCCGTCGGCGGCGCCCTCCTGCATAATGATGTTCATGCTGTCTTCGCTGTACCGGTCCGTAATCCGGTTCAAGCCGTACCAGTCCAGCCCGGATTCCGCATCGTTCTCCGGAAGAACGGTCACGTACAGCGTTTTGACCGAGCCGTCCTCGTCTTGGGCGTATATGCGTTTATCTTCGGCAATGCCCGTGGTCGACGCGACGATCGACTGGGCGGTCTCGCCCGGTGTTCCGCTCTGCCCGGACGCGTCTTGCGTATCGGCTTCCGCCGAGCATGCCGCCGTGGCGAGCGCCGTTACAAGCAAAAGCGCCGCGGCGGCAAGCTTCCTTCCCCGTCTGCCGGACCTTCCGGCGTTCGTGTTCGCGGCGCGAAGCGGCTGCGCGCAGAAGGTGTAGTAGTCGATGTTCCGCAGCATATGAAGCAAGCGGGCCAGCGCGGCGCACAAGCCTGCAAACGAAGCGAGCAGCATGCCAAGGCCGTCGTCCCCGGAGTACATCGTCCAATAAGTAAGCGCGGCGTTTAATGCAACGAACGTCAAACTGATCCAGAGCACCCCTTTGCGGTCGTCGAAATAAAGCAGCAGATGAAGCACGACAAACATGGCGATAAACAAAAAATAACCGAGCGCCAGCAGCATGAATACGTCGAGCTGCGCCATCGTAAAGCCGACCGCGGGCAGCAGCATCATGCCGGCCGCGATGGACAAGACGGTAAACAGCAGTTGAATTTCCAGAACGAGACTGATTTGGCGCACCAGCGTATCCTGCATATTCCGTTTGGCCCGTTCGACGTCCCTGTATGTCCCGCCCTCGAGCACATTCCGGTAATAAAGCCGAAGCTTCTCGAAAAAAGACGTTTCCACGGTTACGACAAACGTCACCAGCGTCGGAACGACCGACATGTAAGCGTAAAAAACCGGCATGTCGAAAAACGGAGCGCTGTAATAAGCGCCGGCGACGACATGCTTGTCCGGTCCCGTCCAATAAACCAAATTATGAATGTACACGCCGGAATAAAGAAAAGTGCCCATAAAAAACAAGGACGGGTATTTGCGCGCATAGGAAAAAAACGAAAAATAATCCTCGCTCGAACGAGCCGGAAAAATATGCTCAAAATGAACCCCATTCAGCAGCATGATCGCGAGAAAGCCGGCGTCCGCGGCAACCAAAGCCGACGTGACCGGGTCCCAGCCGGCGTAACCGAGCAGCAGCCAGCCGCTTGCAAGCGCGATGACGACCCCGATCAGAAAACTGCGGACGATCCGTGCGTAATCTTTAAGCGCGGTCAAATAAACCGCTTGTATCCAAATCGCGAACAACGCCATAAAAAAGACATAAGCCGCAGCCTTATAGCCGAGCCCCGCCTCCACCCCGGACAAAAAAAGGGCCGCCGCCAGCCCGCTGAACGGCAAGCCGACCGCCAAACCTCCGTAATAGGAGGATATAATTTGCGGATATTTTTTCTCGAAAATCATGTCCGATATGTACCTTGTCAGAACCATCGACAGTCCGCTCGAGATGATAATGGAAAAAACGAAGCCGTAAGTGACGGTGGAGATAAATAGCTGCCACTCCAGATAAGAGCTTTCGAAATGCGTCATGATCCGCTGCATCGCCGCAATGAGAACCATGCACAAAATCATGGGCCCGACCGTCGTCATGGACGAATAAGCGTATGCCCTCACGTTGTTGATCAGCCCGTGTTCACGGAACATCTTTCTTAATTCAAAGCCGATTCCGGCCATCTTTTCCCCTCCTTCAGCGCGCCGTACAACGAACGGTACGATGCGATGACGTCGCTTTGCTTGTAGAAACGCTTAACCCGGGCAAGCGCATTGCGTCCCATCTCCTGCCGAAGCTCCGGCGAGGCGGCAAGCTTCAATACGTGCTTGGCGATCATTTCGACATCCATGACCGGGGCGACAAGCCCCGACGGCCCGATACCGTCGTCCGCGCCGTTCAGCAGCTCCCGGCAGGAGCCTACATTCGTCGTGACAAACGGCTTGCCGCATGCCATCCCCTCCAGCACGGCCAAAGGCTGGCCTTCGCTGATGCTGGTCAGCAGAAGCAGGTCCATTCGGCCCGCGTATTCCTTCACGTTCACCCGACCGGTAAACGTAACGCCTTCAATGCCCATCGCCTCTACAAGCTGCAAGCACTCCCCGTAGTACTCCTCGTCTTCTTCAACCGGCCCCATCACGTACAGCTCGGCCTCGGGAAGCCGCTCCTTGACAAGCGCAAAGCTTCGCAGCATCGTCTTGATGTCTTTAATCGGCACGATGCGGACGATCGCTCCGATCAAAAATTTGCCGTCCTCCGGCCGCTCGGGCAAGCCTTCGTATTCTTGGGCGTGCACGCCGTTCGGCACGACCGTTATTTTGGAAGGGTCGCAGCCCAGTTCGATTTGAATCTCCTTGTTGCGGTTGAACAAGGTGACGACTTTATCGGCATGGTCGTAAATGCAGGACGACAGCCTATAAAAATATTCGATCCACAAGTCTTTGAAATAGCCTTTGACCCAATCCGCCTTAATGATTTCTTCTTCCCGTTCCCGGGAGTAAATGCCGTGCTCCGTCAGTACGAGCGGACTGCCGTGCACGTGCTTGGCAAGCGCCCCCACAACGCCCGCATAACCGGTGGAAACGGAGTGATAGACGTCGGCCTTCGGAATGTCGTGCTTTAACGTCAAGAGCAGCGGCAGCACCATCGAACGCACTGTCCAGAACATCTCGGTAAACGGCACCATGGCGTATTTGTCGCGGCACAGCTCCTGAACAATGTCGAAATAATCCTTGCTGCCCAGAAACTCGCCGGCGTCCCGAAACTTGTCCGAGCGGACCAAGTCGAATATGCGGCCCCAATCGATATGCCCCTCGCCGCCCAGCAGCGCGCGGATGTCGCGGCGCTGGCCGCCGTTCAGCCGGTATCTCCGTCCCCAGACGCTTTCCTCGTCCAAGTAGGCGTCCAGAAACACTTCCTTCACTTCGGTCACGTTGCCGGGCAATTCGTATTTGAATTTTCCTCTGTCGGCGCTTTTTGCTCCGATGGCGAATATGACGAATTCATGCTCGGGCATTTGCCGGATCAAGCCGTGTATCCAGCTCGATACCCCGCCGGTCACGTAAGGGTAAGAGCCTTCGGCGATTATCATGATTTTCATCCTTCTCACCCGCCCAATCCGATTTCAAACGCGCTTTCCGTCGCGCGGACCAAATAAACGCCCGTATCGACTTCCGTCACCTTGCAATGCTTCAGCCTGCCGATCGGGCGGTCGGTCCGGAATATAAAATACATATCCGAGCCGAAGCTTGAGATATTGCCGAGAAGCGCGTCCGGTTTCCGCGTCCATGTCACTTGGGCGGCAAGCGTCTTCTCCATGTCGATCGCGCCTTCCGTCGCCGTCATCGGCCGCAGCCACGGGTAGCCGTCATGCAGCCGGGAGAGCTTATGCTCGAACCCTTCATACAGCTGCTTCCAGCTCTTGTCCTTCCTCCGCAAATCGTCCAAAATATCGTCCGGATGGACGAAATGGGAAAACACGCCCAGCGAAGTTAACGTATTGGACTCGGCCCAAAGCTCGAATTCGGTATCCATATATCCGGACGTGATCCGCGGCATCTCGATAATGCCGTCGTCCGCCACTTCGAATTCCTGAACGTACGACTTGTTCGTCGCGTCCTCTTCGTATAAGGAAGCGATGACCATTAAATCGGGCCATGCCTGCTTCAGCGCTTCGCGGCCCGCTTCGTCCATCATGTTGGACGGCGGGACGTACGAGAGCATCTTGTATTCCGGAAACGTCTTGCCCGCGTACGCCAGCACTTCCTCGATGGAACTGGCCATGGCGCCGCTGTCCGGCCAAGGCTTGTAGCCGTAATAATCCGCTACCTCCTGGCTTAGCTGGAGCGACTGGTGATTGTAGCCGTGGATGCCCAGCTCTCCCCCGCTTTTAATAACCTCGCGGCCGTAGGAAATCAAATTGTATTTGTCTTCGTCAACGGGCGATTGAAAAGGCGGCTCGGTCCTGTCGTTATACGATTGGATCAAAACGGCGGTAAATTTGGTATTCGTCCGCTTCGCCGCCTTCAGCATATCGGGCCACCATATTTCGCGGTAGAAGCGGGCGATGTCCATCCCGTAATCCGCATAGATGTTGTCGTTTATGCCTTTGGCAACCGGAGAAGGGAAGTCGTCGATATACATCTGCTTCACGTTAAAGATCGGATATATGAAATCGGGCTCCAGCAGGCTAAGCCCGCCGGCAAGCATTCCGCGGTTAATTTTTTCCTGCAGCATCGTCCCGTTGAACAGCATAAACGCGCCTTGCCCGTATTCCCGCTTCCACATAAGCGGGATGCCTTCCCCGCTTTCCGCCAGCAGCTCCGAGCTGCCGTCGATTTCGACGCTGTTCGCGAAATTCACCATGAAGTCGTCGTTATAGCTCGTACCCTCTCCCTTAAAGAGCACGTTCCGGACGAGCTTGATTCCTTTCGCGTTGAAGGGACTGCCGGCGTTCACAATGCCAAGCTTGCGGTAAATCCGGTAAAAGGACCGGTCCTGCTCCAGCCTGCCGGCGAACATCGCGTAAGCCCCCTGCTCCACATGCTCAAGCAGCCGGTCCAGTCCCGCGAACTTGTCGAGATGCTGAAACGCGACGATCGTGACGTCGCAGCTTTCCGGCTCGAAGCTGTCCGCCGTCACGTCGAATTCGGCGGTTTGTTTTTTCATATAATCAAGCGTTTTAACGGCGTTGGCGCGAATTTTATCCGATTCCGGCTCGTCGGACGCGTACGCGACGCAGTACAGCGGGTCGTCCGCGCCCCAAGCGGCAGGCTCCGCGCCCGCCGCCGTTCTTTCTTCGGACAAATGCGTGTTTCGGCTAAACTCCAGAACGAATTCCGACCGCGACAGCTGCACGATGATCGCCAGCGCCATGACGCCCGCAATAATAAAGTAAACGTTGCGCTTGTATCTCACTTCTTTGTTCATTTCATGCACCTTCCGCCCATAGTCGAACCTGCGTTAATCCGCGATGGGAAAGACGGACCGGAGAGTTTTTCAAGCCGTCGAGCACGGCTTGGATTTTCCCGTACGACCGCATATAATAATAAACCTCGATCAGAAGCAAATAAGGCTCTTCCTTGTCCGGATAACGCTCCTTGTATAACGACGCCGTCTCTTCGGCGTCCCGGTAGCGCCCAAGCTCGATTTCGGCCGCGGCCTTCCGCCGGTAAGCCTGTTCAGCGGCCGGATCCAATTCGATTTCCCGCGCAAGCAAACCTAGATAGGTCGTTTTGTAATTTTTTAACGATTGTCCGTCCAAAAATCCGCTGCGCGTATAGCCGTCGATCACTTCCGCGTAAGCGCGCAGCACCTCCAAATCGTTTCTGTCCGCCTCGTAGCGGACGGACAGCTCCTGCAGCGAAAGCGTAAGATTCCGCTTCACCTCTACGATGGCGCTGACCGCATAATGGGACGTCTCGCTGTCTTCGTTGCCGACGCCCTTCTGCAGCACGTCGAGATGCTTCATCGCGTCGAGCTTCAGCAAATCGAGCATGACTTTGCGCCGGTCCGCAATATCGCCAAGCACAAGCGCTTCCTCGACCGGGATGACATCCAGCTCTTTCTCGATCTCCATCTTCGCATGCACGGTCGTAAACTGTACGTCAAACTCCCTGTCGGCAAAGACGTCGCGGTCCGGCTTGTCCTTATCCCGGGTCCGGTATAAGCGGCCTGGCCAAAACAATGGCGTCAGCCAGCCTATAACCGGAAGCGCGATGACGACGCTGCCGCGGACCAGCCATTCCTTGGGCGAGCGGGGATAAAGAAGCACAACGGCAATAACGGAAACAAGGCAGTATGCGACAAAAGCCAACTCAAGCATAAGCCGCTTCCTCTTCCGCAAGCGAGATCGCCAGCCCGTTTTTATGAAACCGCTCCACGACTTGGCCCGCATCTCTTTGCGACGTATTCGAGAGCAGGAGCAGCACCCGTCCTTGCTCGTTCAGGCCGATATAATCCGTTTCGCGCAGCAGCTTGGCGGCTTTGTCCGCAAATTCGGCGGCCGGTCCTTGCCCCGTTCCTCTCATCAATAAGTAAGGAATCCCGTGCTGATTCCACGATGCCCGCTTCGCTTCGATGATGGCGTTAAAGGCTTCTGGCCGCAGCAAGGCGGTGCCTTCTACGTAGCGCTTCTCCTCCATCGCGCTTATGTAAGACATGGCGCGGGTAAACGAAGACGTAACGAGCTCGGCGACGACTCGGAACAGATTTTCCTGATACATGGTAAATTTGTGGAACGGCATGCCGTCAATCGCAATGACGGCTACCGTTGCGCCGCCGCTGCGGATGGGAGCCGCCATCAGAGGCGCGTCCTCTTGCAGCGTTTTATTGCGGAAAATACGTCCGTCCCGCATCACTTGGCTCAGGAAAGCAGAATCCGCCACCTTGATCGATTTCGGCATCGAGTCCGATCCTTCCGTACCGGCGATAAGCCGAAGATAAGTGCCCTCTTTGTTCGCCGAATAAATCGACACTTGGCCGGCGTCCATCGTCGAGGAGACGACGTTCACCGTAGCGGACAAGATTTGCTCCGGCTCCAAGCTTTCCAGGCTTTTCGTAATGGAATAAATTTTGCCGATGCTTTCCTCGCTGGTCATAATGCGACGCTGCAGATCGTCTTTCACGCTCCGGACGTCGGCGTATACCTCGTTCAAGAAGCGGTAGCGCTCGGCCAGCTCGTCGTTTTTACGGCGCTGCTCGCGCAAAATGTTGTTTTTCCGGTCAATCGCATATCCGATAACGAGCCCGATGAACAAATACGCCGCCATTCGGAAAAAAAACTCGGTCGTATAAAAAAGAGAAATCAATTCTCTTCCTTCTTCCAGCTGCTCCGCCACCATTAACAGAATCGAAAGGCCCGCCGCCACGACCGATTGCCGGCTGCCGTAAAGAATCCCCATCACGAATATGTAAATGATGTTCAGGTCCATAAACGAATACAGCTCGTTCCAATCCATGAACGTCACCCACGCCATAGCGGCGAATGCAAGACCGTTTTCGATAAAAGGAAGAGCCTTCTTTAACGGCGGCCTTAGCGCGGAAAGCCGTTTGCTCAGGCGAACGGAATTTCGCCCTTCCTCTTGGCCTCCTTTGTTCGCTTGAAACCAAACGTACGTTTTGGCAAGTCCTTCGCGGAGCGTATATAACGGAGCCCAGTCCAAATCGCGGCATACTTTGGCGTTGTTCAAAGACGAATGCCGGATATCTCCTTCCCGTTCTTCCCGATGCTCGACCTCGACCGGGCGGGCGTGAATGCTCTCCAGCATGGCAATCAGCTCGAGAATCGAATGCTCGGTGTTGGCGGACAAGTTGTATACGCCCGACAACGACGAATAGGAAGCCCGGTATATCGCGTCCGCGACATCCTGTACGAATATAAAGTCGCGCGTCTGTTTGCCGTCCCCGTTAATATACAGCTTCTCGCCGGCCAACAGCTTGTCCATAAAGACCGAAACGACGCCGCCCTCTCCTTTGACGCCCTGCCGGGGACCGTAAACGTTCGAAAAACGAAAAACAAGCGTGTCCAGGCCGTAAAGCTCTCTCCATTTGAAGCAATACGACTCGCCGGCAAGCTTGCTGATCCCGTAAGGCGATAGCGGATCTCCCGGCTCCGTCTCCCCGAGCGGCGTCCGGTCGTTGGCGCCGTACACAGCCGCCGAGGAGGCGAAAATAAATTTCCGGGCTTTGTATTTCTGAGCCAGCGTGAGCATATTGACAAGGCCTATAATATTGGATTCCGAATCGGTCTGGGGATTCCGCATCGATTCGGCGACGTCGACCTGCGCCGCAAGGTGAACAACCGCGTCGAACCGGTTGGACCGGAACACTTCCTCGCATTTGTCGTCTTCCGCGGATAAAATGTAACCCTTATGCTTAAAGTCGACGTTGCTTCGGTTTCCCGTAGACAAGTTATCGATAATGAAGACGTCGTAGCCTTCCTTGTAAAACCGTTCCGCCACATGCGATCCGATAAATCCGTAGCCTCCGGTCACTAGTACTTTCAACCTACGCACTTCCTTCCCGAGCTTTAAGAGAAATTGGAGATTTATCCAATTTAATGTCGATTAGTGAAAAAGAACAACTAGAACAGTCTAGCAAATCGTTCTATACATATTCTAAACAAGGTCTTTAGTCCTTGGAAGACCGGCGATAAAAATCGTTTGGGAAAAGATGAAGGGCATGGGCCTAAAGCCCATGCCCTCGAATGAAATAGGGGCGAGCTATCTATTAGCGGTTAACGTAAGCCTCGGAAAGCGTCTGCCAATTTCCGGCAGGCAGCTTGTCGGTCGCGGAATCGTTCCATACGTAACCGACGCGGATATTCGTTCCCGCTCCACCGAGGGCGGACAACGGAATGGATGCTTCCGCAGCGGTTTCGGTCGCGGCATATAGAACTGCGGCGTCTGCGGAAGCCCATTTCCAATCGCTCCCGGACCCCTCGTAACGGTATAAGCGGCCGTTTTCAACCAAATAATCGGCGCCCGTTTGTTTCCAAAGCGAAAGCTGAAAGCCGCTTTTGGCGTTATTGTCCGTATTCAAGTAAAACTGGGCTTTGGAGGTCATTTTAGTCCCTTCCGCCAGCAGGTACAGCGTCTCGCCCGTCGTATAGGCCCGCAAAGCTTTGGCGTTTGCAGCGCCGCGATTAAGAACCGGAACGCCTTTCCAGTCGGCTGCGCTGCCGTCTACGGCAAGCGCGCTCGAAGCGGTTTCCTTGGCGCCGATATCGATGCCGTTGCCCTGCAGCCGGGCTTCTCCCGCATAATCCGTATCGCCGGCAATGTCCGCAGGCAATGCCGTCCCCCGGTCGACGGCAGGCGAACGGTACGATAAATTCAGACCTTTGGCCGTAAACGTTGTAAACAGCGGATCGGCGAATAACGAATGGGCGTCGTTCCCCGAGCCTTGCTTATAAGCGGCCCAGCTCGTATAAGCCGCTCCGTTCCATTCCCAATAATCGGCCGCCGTTCCGGCATCGTTATAATAAAGGTTGTAGTCGACCGCGTTGCCGGAGCCGCTAGTATTGTCCTTAATGATTCCGGGCAGGTTCGAATGGCTGAAAATGACGTTGTTGGCGATGCGGTTGTCCCGGTTATTCCACTGCAGCGTAATATCCCGGTAGCCTTGCCGAAGCGTATCGTTATGGACAAACGTATTGTTGACGATCTCGTTGTTTGCGGCTCCGCCGCTTTCGGCATCCGCCCCGCCCATAATGAGCCCGGCCCCCAAATTGTCGTGAACGTAATTGTTCCGCACGACGACACGGCTGGTCGCTTTGCCTTTCTTCTCGCTGGCGAGCTCGATGCCGAAGTCGTTGCCGTAAACGTCATTGCGCTCGATCGTGATGCCTGTCGCCCCGTCGGCGTAGATGCCGCCCGCCGAATGAACCCCTTCGCCGTAGGCGGGATTACTCGACGAATCGATGCCGTATACGGTGTTTTCCGATACGATGCCGTTGCGGGCCTGGTCCGTGCAAGCGCCGGTGCAAGCGCCGTAGAAGCCCGCCAGCACGATGCCGATATTGTTGTTGTCGTGAACGGTATTGCCGGATACGACAAACCCGTCGATATCGCCGCTTAACGTGACCGACTCGCTGCTGCCGGTCATTAAATGGTGGACCTCGTTGTTTTGTATGACAAGGCCGGTAACCGGTTTGTCGCCCAAGACGTGAATGCCGTGGGCGTTCCCTTGACTGGAGCGGTTTTCGATATGATGCACGTTGTTGCCGATCAATTGAATGTTGTCCGCCCCGTTATGTATGCGAATGCCGGCCGGCGTTGCGGATTTGCTGTCCGTCGTCAGGCCGCGAAGCTCGAATCCCTTCAATACGACATCGCTTATGCCCGAAAACTCTACCAGCGCTTCCGCCCCGGTTGGCTTCAACGAAGAGCCGTCGATAACGGGCACCTCCGTCCCGTAATTTTCGAATGTAATAGATCCGCCGTCTTTCGTCCCGGACACATTGATGTCCACCAGCTCGCGGTAAACGCCTCCCCGGACGTAAACCTTCTCTCCGGGCCTAAGCGTATTTGCCGCTTTCTGAATCGTTCTCCACGGCGCTTCGAACGTTCCCGGATTGTTGTCGTTGCCGCCGGGCGCTACATAATAAACGCCGCTTTCCCCGTCCGCCCGGACCGCTGCCGGCGGCGCCGAAACGAGCAGCAACACAAGCAAAGCGGCGACAAAAAAACGAAATGCGGTATAGTTGAAAGGGCTCGTATTCGTTATGCAGCCGGTACGTTTCATTGTCGCTTGTTCCTCTCCCGCCATTCATAATCCAAAGTAAAATTAGTTGCTATTATACGATAAAAGCGTCACGGTTGACTATTGTTTTTTCGTCAGGACTGCACGGCTGGTTGACCGGCATAAAAAAGAAGCTCTCCAAATCTGGAGAGCCTCTTCGTGTATGGCGAGGGATTACATCATGCCGCCCATGCCGCCCATGTCAGGAGCAGCCGGTTTAGCCGGTTCCGGCTTGTCGGCAACGACCGCTTCGGTCGTCAGGAACATAGCCGCAACGGAAGCTGCGTTTTGCAGCGCGGAACGGGTTACTTTCGCAGGGTCGACGATGCCCGCTTCGAACATGTTCACCCATTCGCCGGTAGCGGCGTTGTAGCCGATGCCGATTTTTTCGTTTTTCAGACGTTCAACGATAACCGAACCTTCTTGGCCGGCGTTCGCTGCGATCGTGCGAACCGGCTCTTCGAGCGCGCGAAGCACGATATTTACGCCAGTCAATTCGTCGCCGGAAGCCGTAACTGCGGCAACCGCGTTGTATACGTTCACGAGTGCCGTGCCGCCGCCGGATACGATACCTTCTTCCACCGCTGCGCGAGTGGAGTTCAAGGCGTCTTCGATGCGGAGCTTGCGCTCTTTCAGTTCCGTTTCCGTAGCTGCGCCGACTTTGATAACCGCTACGCCGCCGGCCAGTTTAGCCAGACGCTCTTGCAGCTTCTCGCGGTCGAAGTCGGAAGTCGTTTCTTCCAGTTGGGCGCGAATTTGGTTTACGCGAGCTTGAATGTCGGTTTTGTCGCCGCTGCCGTCCACGATAATCGTGTTTTCTTTCGTTACGCGAACTTGGCGAGCGGAACCGAGTTGGTCAAGCGTCGTCGATTTCAGGTCAAGGCCAAGCTCTTCCGTGATCACTTGTGCGCCGGTCAGAGCCGCGATGTCTTGCAGCATCGCTTTGCGGCGGTCGCCGAAGCCCGGAGCTTTAACGCCGACGGAAGTGAACGTGCCGCGCAGACGGTTCATGATCAGCGTCGCTTGCGCTTCGCCTTCGATGTCTTCCGCGATGATCAGAAGCTGCTTGCCGGATTGAACCACTTTCTCGAGAACCGGAAGAATTTCTTGAATGTTCGAGATCTTCTTGTCCGTGATCAGGATCAGCGGATTTTCCAGAACGGCTTCCATTTTGTCCGTATCCGTAATCATGTACGGGGAGATGTAGCCGCGGTCGAATTGCATGCCTTCAACCACTTCAAGCTCCGTCAGGAAGCCTTTCGATTCTTCGACCGTAATAACGCCGTCGTTGCCGACTTTCTCCATCGCTTCCGCGATCAGCTGGCCGACTTCTTCGTCCGCAGCGGAGATCGAAGCGACTTGGGCGATCGATTGCTTGCCTTCGATCGGCTTGGAAATGTTTTTCAGCTCTTCGACAGCCGCTTTAACGGCTTTGTCGATACCTTTGCGGATAACCATTGGGTTAGCGCCGGCCGTTACGTTTTTCAGACCTTCGCGGATCATCGCTTGAGCCAGAACGGTAGCCGTCGTCGTGCCGTCGCCGGCAACGTCGTTCGTTTTGGTCGCTACTTCTTTAACCAGTTGAGCGCCCATATTTTCGAACGCGTCTTCCAGCTCGATTTCTTTCGCGATCGATACGCCGTCGTTCGTGATCAGCGGGCTGCCGAATTTTTTCTCCAGCACCACGTTGCGTCCTTTAGGTCCGAGCGTTACTTTAACCGCATTTGCAAGAGCGTCAACCCCGCGCAGCATCGAACGGCGCGCGTCTTCGCTAAACTTAATTTCCTTTGCCATTGCTTGTAACCTCCTTAAAATTGTCGTCGTTAATCATAAGCTAATGCTTACACTTTCCGGTCTTGCCCTGTTATGTGTACAAGGGGCGGCTTATCCCAAGATCGCTTGAATGTCGCTTTCCTTCATAATCAAATACTCTTTGCCTTCGTATTTGATTTCCGTGCCCGCATATTTGGAGAACAATACGCGATCTCCTTCTTTCACTTCAAGCGCGACGCGAACGCCATCTTTAACGGCGCCGCTGCCGACAGCCACCACTTTGCCTTCTTGCGGCTTTTCTTTAGCCGTGTCAGGCAGCACGATGCCGCTGGCGGTCGTTTCTTCTTTCGCGATCGGTTCGATCAATACGCGTTCACCCAAAGGTTTGATCATTGAAAATAGCCTCCTTTTAAAAATGTTTCGTTATGTTTTATTAGCACTCGTAAGCGTGTAGTGCTAACAGCCATTTTTATAATACTTTTTTTTGCATCCAATTTCAAGTCCCCAGTTTGGGCTTTGCAGGAAATTTACAAGGGTGCCGGTCTACTCTATTGAATTCGAAACCGGTTGCCGCTTTCCCTGCCGCCGATCCCCAAAAAAAGAAACCGCGCATCGCTTACGAAAGGCGGTTTCCGTTTATTTATCCCCCGTCATGCGCCCTTTAAACGGATGCTAACGGGAATGTGCGGCTCGGCCTTGTGCCGTGCATGGCTTACTCCGCCTCCGCGGCGCCGAGAGCCCGCAAGATATGGTTCGTGGCATCTTCGATGTAGCTTTCTTCCGACGGGACCGCTTCTTCCATCATCGATCGCCAATAGGTTCTTTCCTGCACGATAATAAGCGATCCTACGATAAACGAAAAGGTCGCGTCCAAGGAACGAAACCGAAACTGGCCCCGTTCCCGCCCGGCGCGAAGCCATTCCCGCAGTTGAATCCAAAGCGGAGCGGCGTACTGCCGAATTTTATCGATTCGTTTCGTTTCCAGCAAAATTTCCTGCTGAATAATCGCAACGAGCTCCGACTGCTGCCTGCGGAAACGGCTTACTTCCCGGATTATGAGCTTGACGCCTTCGACCGGGTCCATATCGGGGTCCAAGCCGCTAATGTCGTTGTTTGGAAAAAAAACGTCGAGCATCGCTTCGAACATGTTTTCTTTGCCGCCGAAATAATAGGAAACAAGCGCGATATTCGCGTTCGCCTCCTCGCATATTTGCCTGACCGTCGTCCGGTCGAAGCCTTGTTTGGCAAACAGCTTGCGCGCTGCCAGAAGTATGCGCATTTTCACGTCGCCGTCTACGGAAGACATCGGTTCCCTCCTGCTGCGTACTGACCGGCTGCATTATTGCAATAATCGAAAAAACGGACTCTTTCAATAAACGTTACGTTTCTCTTCCGGCCGTTAGCGGGCTTCGCTGGCCGGAATTTGGGCGGGCAGGGCCGCTTTTGCCCCTTGTTTTTTGAAAGCGACGGCAACCGCCGTGACGGCCATGGCCGTTGCCATGATGAGCAGCAGCGCAGCGCAGTCGCCGGTAATCGGGCCTCCGCCGAACAAAATGTTCATGTTTCCGTCAACCGCGTAAGTCGCGGGCAAAAGACGGCCCAATCCGGTATAAAAATCCGACAGCAGCTCGCGCGGAACGATGGCGCCCGAGCTGACGAGCTGGACCGACAGCAGCATAATGTTAAACAGCATGCCGGCCAAGCCGAACAATGAAAGAAACATTTGAGAGACGAACATAAAGGTAAGCAGGAACAACGACTGGAACAGCCACATGTGCAGAAAGCCCTGCTCGAATTGCCCGCCCAAAAGCGCGACCAAAGACGTGCCGACAAGAGCAACGAGAACGGCCGACACCGCGTTTAAGACCGCTTTAACCAAGACGGTGTTCCATTTGCCCGCCTGGGCTTGCACAGCCATCGTGGACTGCTGAAAGTTCATGCCCATGATCATCGCTCCTACGAAAGAAGCGAGCACCATCATCATCGGCACCATTTGATTGTTCATCCCTTGAACGGGGTTTACGGACCGGATATCGGCCGTTACCCGCTCGGACAACGAAGCGGCGGCAGCCGCGGCTTGCTCCGCCGGCATTTGCGCGCCGCTCAGCGCGGCTTGAACGCCCGAAGCAACCGCCTGGCTGTTAATCTCTCCCGTAATCTGAGCCGCCGCTCCGCTCATAATGCTTTTAATAAGCGCCGGGTTGGACTCGTTAATCCAATATTCAATCGACCCCGTCGCGTCAGCCGAAGCGGCCTTTTGCGTAAAATCGGCGGGGATATGCATGACCATTTGGTAGTCCCGGTTGTTTAAACCCGCTTGCGCCTCCCCCAGATCGGTTACGACGACCGTCTCGAAAGGCAGCTCCTCGGCCAGCTTGCCGCTCAGCTGCTTCCCTAACTGCCCGTCCTCGTTTACGATGGCGATGCGCAGCTGCGACGTCCGGTCCGTTACCCCGTCGTACGCCGTCATCCATATGACGGCAAATATAATTTGAAACATAAACGCCGTCACAATGCCCACCTTCGTCGTAGGCCGATTTAAAAACAATCGTAACGCCTGCATCATTTCTCAACCACTCCTATTTCTTCTCTATATTTAAACATCTATTTTAAACGTATGTTTAATTTACTTTACGTATCCCCAATTGTCAACAATCCCTGTTCATCCCAAAACAAAAAAAGCCAATCCGGCGAGGGATCGACTTTTAAGTAGCTATTCTTCTTCCCATTTCCGGTCGGCTTCCACTTGCTTGCGGTAGACGAGACCGGCCATGTAGACGCTCGCCTCATACAGGGCGATGAGCGGGACGGCCACCAGAATGTCGGAAATAAAATCCGGGGGCGTAACCAGCGTTCCGATGAAGATTAACACGAAATAAGCGAGGCGGCGCATCTTCCGCAGCCGCGCCGGATTCAGGATGCGAATCGCCGTCAGAAACATAACGACGAGCGGAAGCTCGAACAGAAGCGAGATCGGAATGACGATATTAAACATAAACGAGAAGTATTGCGTCATCCCGTACGTCTCCTCAAGATTAAGCTGCGCCGTCACATGTCTCGTGAAATTAAACGCCAGCGGAAACACGACGAAATACGAAAAAGCCAGCCCGGTCAAAAACAAAAGCAACGCCAACGGGATATATTTCACCGTAGCCCGCTGCTCGTTTTCCCTCAGCCCCGGCTTCACGAATGCCCAAAGCTGGTAGGCGGCGAACGGAATCGCCGGAATCAAGGCGAGAACGACGGCGAATTTCATATAAATGCCGATGCCGTCCCATAACGAGAAGGCGTGCAGCGCCAAGCCGCTTGCCGGCTCGCGGCTCGTCAAATATTCGTAAGCCGGATCGGCGGCGAACAACCCTCCGATTAAGCCGGCCACCAGCACGATGAGCACGTATATGATCCGCTTCCGGAGCTCGCCGAGATGCTCTACCAAGGACATCAGCCTATCTTGACCTTCAGCATTCTCTTTACGCTCGGGCATAACAGCCATACTCCTTCCGCCAAACGCTAGTCGGGAAGCCTTCTGTTGTCGGCTTCGCCGGCTGCCGTTTCGGTAACGTCCACTCTTTTCTTCGTTGCGTTGGAACCGTTGTCGCCGTCATCCATCAAATCTTTGGCTCCCGCCTTAAACTCCCTTAACGTCCTCCCGAAAGCGCGTCCAAGCTCCGGCAGCTTGCTTGGTCCAAACAACAGCAAAGCCACGATTACGAGCAGAATAAAACCGGTCACTCCTATGTTCGGCATTACATATTCCTCCCTCAAAAGGTGAGATTCATAATGGTTTTACTGCAATCCGCCGTATCCCATGTCCACGATGTGTTCCCGCGTTACGGGTTGTCCGGCCAGGAGCCGCGGCAGAATGACGTCAAACGAAGTGTACGGATCGTGCATGACGCAGCCCGGAAGCCCCATAATCGGGATGCCGCGCAGGTAGCCGACAAGAAGCATCGATCCGGGCAGCATCGGCGTTCCGTAGCTGACGATGTCGGCTCCCGCCGCTTTGATCGCTCCCGGCGTCCGGTCATCCGGATCGACCGACATGCCTCCGGTTACCAGTATCATATCATAACCTTTATTCGCCAAATCGAGAATTTCATCGACGATGGCTTGACGGTTGTCCGGCACGAACCGCTGCTCCGCAATGCCGGAGCCTAACGCCTCCACTTTGCTTCGTACGGCCGGGCCGAACTTGTCTTGAATGCGGCCGCTGTACACCTCTCCGCCCGTCGTGAGCAGCCCGATTCTCATCGTGCGGAAAGGAAGCACCCGAATCGGAGCCGCCCCGCCGTTAGCGGTCCGATACTGCTCCGCCAGCCGCTCTACGGCCTCGATTTTGCTTTTGCTTACGGTTAGCGGAATCACCCGCGTTGCCGCCACCGATCTTCCCGCTTCAACCGCGACGTCCGACTTGACGGTCGCAAGCGCGATCTCGCCAAGCGCATTGACGCTGCGGACGAAACCGGGATCCACTTGCGACAAGCCGAGCCCGCTCGCCTTTAAGCTTACTTTGCCTTCGTGCGGCTCGGTCAGCCGTATGCCATCGCCGTATATGGCGCGCGCCATCCGGACGGCGGCGTCGTCCTCATGCAGCTCGTTGCCGCCAAGCTGCATAATATAGATGTGCTCTTTGCCGATATCGAGCAACCGGGGGATGTCTTCTTCCCGGATGAGATGGCCTTTTTGAAACAAGCGGCCTTTAAACTGCCCCGGTATAATTTGCGTCAAGTCATGAGCCAGCCGAAGCCCGACCGCCTCGCGCACGGGCACTTCGCGCAGGACGGTCCCGCCTCCTTTGCCCGCCGCGGCTTCCCGGTCTCCGCTCCCATGACCGCTTTCCCGAATTGTCGTCATACGTCATGATCCCCTGTCCGACCCGTTAAAATTTCCAATGCGTGCGGGAGCTGATCCATAACCGCCATCAAGCTTTCGTGAACGCCCTTCGGGCTGCCGGGCAAGTTGAGAATGAGACAGCCGCCGCGCGTACCGCATATGCCGCGGGACAGCATCGCCCTGCGCGTCTTCTGCATCGCGCCGACCCGCATCGCTTCGGACAAGCCCGGAACGGCCCGGTCGATGACCTTCATCGTCGCTTCGGGCGTTACGTCCCGCGGCGATAATCCGGTGCCTCCGGTCGTGAGCAGCAGATCGACGCGGTAATATTCGATCATTTCGATCATCGCCGCCGTAATTTCATCCTGTTCGTCTGGCACAACCCGATAGTCGACCACTTCTCCCCCAAGCTCTTCCTCGACAAGCTCACGAATGACTTGGGCGCTCGTGTCTTCCCGCTCTCCCCGGGAAGCCTTGTCGCTTGCCGTCAATATCGCCACTTTCCAATGCATTTCCCTCTCCTCCCGTTCCCGCTCCGGTCATGGATTTGCGGATATGCGGTAATCGCCGCTTTTTCCGCCGGTTTTGGATACAAGCTGCGTCGGGCCGATTACCATATCCTTTTGAATCGCCTTGCACATATCGTATACCGTCAACGCCGCCGCGGACACCGCTGTCAGCGCCTCCATTTCGACGCCGGTTTTGCCGGTCGTTTTTACGGTTCCTTCAATATATAACTCGTCTTCGCCGTTGTCGGAGAAGCGAATATCGATTCCCGTCAAAGAGAGCGGATGGCACATCGGTATCCAATCGGACGTTTTTTTGGCGGCCATCACCCCCGCAATCTGGGCTACGGCAAGCACATCGCCTTTGGATATCCGCCCTTCCTTGATCCGGCTCAGCGTCTCGGGCTGCATCTTGACGGCGGTCCGAGCCACCGCTACGCGAGCGGTCGTTTCCTTGTCGCTTACGTCAACCATCCGCGCCCTGCCTTGTTCGTTAAAATGAGTCAGCTCCACGGTTTGCCTCCCCCCGTCATAATGCTTGTTGATTAAAAAACATGATTCCGTTCTCCGTCACGATGCCGTCCATCCGCTTGTCATGCTCCTGCATCGGCAAATCTTCCACCAGCTGCAGCTCGTAGGCGACGCCCAGCCAGCATGCCTTTCGCGGAGGCGGGACCGAATAACCGGAACCGTTTGCGGCGAAGCGGTCGTAATAACCCCCTCCGTATCCAAGCCTGCCGCCTTTCTTGTCAAAAGCAAGCCCCGGCGCGAATACGACGTCGATCCGGTCATGCGCGTCAAACGGCACGCACCGCTCCGGGTCGGGCTCCATAATGCCGTATGCCCCCGGCGCCAAGCCTTCCCAGCCGTCAAGGCGGTACAGCGCCATCGACCGGTCGGACGGATGAACGCGCGGAAGAATCACTACGACGCCTTCCTTCAGGCACCATTCGATTAACGGCTTCGTATCGAGCTCCGACCGGAACGGCATATAAAGCATGACGCAAGAGGCTTGCCTGCTCCGCAACCATTCGGCGGCATGCCCGCACGCAGCAGCGGATTTGGCCGAATGCTCGGCGGGGGCAAGCTCGGACCTCAGCTTGGCCATCCGCTGACGAAGCTCGTTTTTAGTCAACGCGCTATCCAAGCCATCACCCGCTCGTCATTAGTATGAGAAAAACCTCTATCGCGGCCTTTCGAAGATGAACGACCGCGTTTAGGGGCAGGTTTTATCGCCGATTAGAATTGGGGTAAAAGCGCGGAATGAACCGCTTTCCGCCAATTTCCCGTAATAATAGTAGTTTACCATTGTTATGCAACTTTCGCCAATGGCAACGCGAGTTTATGGTACACTAGTCATGAGCAACCGCATCGTTGCAATTATTTGTCGGAGGTACGTTTTGTCATGCTGCTCCAAGTATCGAATATTACCAAAAGCTACGGAATCGATGTCATACTCTCCAATATTTCCATGCAAGTGCTGGAACGCGAAAGGATCGGCATCGTCGGCGTGAACGGCGCCGGCAAATCCACCTTGTTGAAAATTATCGCCGGAGAGCTGTCCGCCGATTCCGGCGCCATTCATAAATCAAAAGACCTAAAGCTGGGTTACTTGGCCCAAAACAGCGGCCTTCAGTCGAATAAAACGATCATCGAGGAAATGCGCGCCGTGTTTGACCATTTGATTCAGGCGGAGCAGGAATTGCGCGAACTGGAGCGGCAAATCGCCGATCCCGCCCTGCATGAGAACGAAAAGCGCTACAGCGAAGTTCTCGAGCGTTATGCCCGCAAGTCCGACTGGTTCCGGGAACAAGGCGGATTTGAAATCAATACGAAAATCAACAGCGTGCTGCACGGGATGGGGTTCGGCGACTTCGAACCCGATACGCCGATCGTCAACCTTAGCGGCGGCCAAAAAACAAGGCTGGCGCTAGCCCGCATCTTGCTGCAAGCGCCGGATTTGCTCATGCTGGACGAGCCGACCAACTATTTGGACATCGATACGTTGACCTGGCTCGAAAACTATTTGCGCAGCTATCCGGGCGCGATTGTCGTCGTTTCCCACGACCGTTATTTCCTTGACGCGACGGTTCAAACGATCGTTGAAATCGAACGGCACGCAGCCAAGCGCTATACGGGCAATTACAGCCGTTATATCGAGCTGAAAGCGGCCGAATACGAATCTCTTATGAAGCAATACGAGAAACAGCAGGACGAAATCGCCCGGATGGAAGATTTCGTTCGACGAAATCTGGTCCGCGCTTCCACGACCAAACGGGCGCAAAGCCGGCGAAAGGCACTCGAGAAGATGGAGCGGCTGGAGAAGCCGGCCGGAGAGCTGAAGAAAGCGAGCTTCTCCTTCGAGATCGAGCGCCAGACCGGAAAAGACGTTCTGGAAGCCAAGTCGCTTGGCGTCGTTTTCTCAAGCGGCGACGGGGCGACAGCGGGCAAACGGCTGTTCCGAAACGTCAGCTTTTCGCTGCAACGCGGCGAAACCGTCGCGCTGATCGGGCCTAACGGGATCGGCAAATCGACCCTTCTCAAAGTGCTTGTCGGCGAGCTTCAGCCGTCCGAAGGGCAACTGTATTGGGGCTCCAACGTCAAGCTTGGGTATTACGACCAGGAGCATACCGGGCTGAACCCGGCAAATACCGTGCTTGAGGAAGTATGGTCGCATTACCCGCATCTGGAGGAGGTCCGCATCCGCACGGTGCTGGGGAACTTCCTGTTCAGCGGCGACGATGTGCAGAAGAAGATCTCCTCGCTCAGCGGCGGCGAAAAAGCGAGAGTGTCGCTGGCCAAGCTGATGCTGAAGCAGGCGAATGTCCTTATTTTGGACGAACCGACCAACCATCTGGATTTGTTCAGCAAGGAAGTGCTCGAATCGGCGCTTATCGATTACGAAGGCACCTTGCTCTTTATTTCGCACGACCGTTATTTCTTGAACAAAATGGCCGAGCGCATCATCGAGCTGTCTCCAAACGGCACGGAGCATTTCCTGGGCAATTACGACGATATGCTGGAGAAAAAAAGGGATCTTGACGAAGCGTATCAGGAAAGCCTCGCCAAGTCCGCCTCCGGCGCCGCTAAGCAAGCCGCAGAGCCGGCTCCTGCTTCTTCATACGAAGCCGAAAAGCAGGCCAAACGCGAAGAACGCAACCGCCAGCGGAGAGTGGAGCAATTGGAAAAGCAAATTAGCGAGCTTGAGCAGCATATCGCCGAGTTGGAAAATCGGCTGGCCGACCCGGACGTATTTAACGACTACGTTCGCGTTGCCGAAATCCAAAACGAAATCGAACAAAAAAAAGCGGAGCTGCAAAACGTCTACGACCAATGGGAGCAGCTCTTGAGTTAAACCGTCCAAAACCGGACTGCCCCGCGCAGTCCGGTTTTTTCTTATTTTATATGATAAATTCAGCTCGAAGTTAAGCTTTGTCCGTCAGGACAATGCGGGGGTTTGCATTCAATGAGTGCCGAAGACGGCCGCGAGGCAGGGACGCTGTTTGGGGTGTCCAGAGGGCGCATGCCCTTGGAGTCCCCTCATTTGTAGTGGTGGGGGGAGGGATATTAAACAAAAAAAGATGCTTACGCCAAAGGTGCGTAAGCATTGAGAGGGAAACTATGTCGAAGTGTGTTGCAAAGGCAACGCCAGCGCTTGCGCCCTGATGCCGCCTATATAAGTAATGCAAATTGATCTTGTTGCTTAATGATCAATATGCAGTAACTTCCAAAGTTATGAAATGCCGCTAAAACTGCTCCATTCGGATAAGTCCGAGCCGTTTCGCTTCCACAATTGCTTCGGAACGCGATCGGACAGCCAATTTCTCGAATATTCGCGATAAATTATATTCCACCGTCCGCTGGCTCATATGCAGCTTGGACGCGATATCCTTGTTGCTGTTGCCCGAGGCGACTTCCTGTAAGATTTGCTGCTCGCGTTCATTGATCGATACCTCTTCGATCATTTTTTCGCCGCGCGTAATTTTCACTTCATTGCGGCGCAGCTGCTTCAGCAGCGTGATCGGAATAACGGCCTCGTCGCGCATGGCGCTTCGGATCGCGTTATGAAGCTGCTCTCGTGACGCGGTTTTGGATATAAATCCGCATACGCCGTTTTCAACCAATAAATTAAAGTGGGTACTGATCTCATAACCCGTATAAATGAGCACCTTGCGGTCGGAATCTTGTTGAATGAGGCGCTTGGCGAGCTCTAAACCGCTGATTCCCGGCATATTCAAATCGCATAATATAATGTCGAACGCTTCCTTCTGTATAACATCGAGCGCCTCCATAGCGGATAAAACGACCGTTACGCACATATCCGGATCCTGCTCAATCATCGTCTTAGTGCCTTCTCCCACGGAAGGATGATCGTCCACCAGCAAAATTCGAATCACGCACGCAAACCCCTTTCTGACCTTACAGCCGTCATCGTTTCCGGCATCACTATCGTAATTTCCAAACCTTTTCCTTTTTCCGACCGGAATGTAATTTCACCCTCGAGGCTTGCAACGCGTTCCTTAATGCCGGACAGACCCATATGATCGAACGAAGCCTCCATGGAGTTGACGTCCATTCCGATGCCGTCGTCCTTGTAGTTCAAGTACAGGAAGCCTTTGCGTTGATCCAGCTCAAGCGTAACGAGATTCGCATTCGCGTGCTTGGCGGCGTTGCGCAGAAGCTCTTGCACGATCCGGTAGATTACCGTGATCTGCTCTTCGCTCAGCTCGCCGACGAAAGGCTTTGCCCTGAAATCAACGGCAAAATTGTTACGCATCTGAGCATGTTCGATGATGCTCTCGATCGCCTCCACGACGCCCATTTCTTTAAGAAGCGGAGGACGCAGCTCGTTGCAGGTTTCCCGGATTTGATGAATGACATCGAGCAGCCCTTCTTTTATTTCTTCCAGTTCGCGGCTTAACTTGTCCGAAATCGGATGGTCCATAATGACGCTCTCGAGCTTCCGGTACCATAGCAGCTGGTCCTGCAAAGCCGAGTCATGAAGATCCGCCGCGAGCTTCCGGCGTTCATTCTCGGACAAGTTGAACAACAGCCGGAGCAGCCAAGGCGAAGTCGTATGCTCCTTCTGCACTTCCGATTTCAGATCGTCGATTAACCCCTCGATCAAATACAGGTTTTCGAACACGATGCTTGCGTAATTCGCCATCGTTTTGAGCCAGCGCAGCTCATCGGAGTTGAAGCGCGTATGATTCGTTTTGGGCCCGATCCACACGACATGGATGCCCGCGCGCTGCTTTCCGATGACAAGACCGATCCCGTAAGGCAAATCAACCAATTCGCCGACTTCCAAAATATCGGCGACCTGCAGCAAAAAAGCGATCGTGCGCTCTTCCTCCGCCGTTTTGCCTGACGCATGGACAATCCCTTCTGTCTGGTCAATCTGTACGAATTCGATATGATTGACGGGAAGAAGCTCGTTTATTTCTTGCCGCAATGCGATTTGCAAGTCCGTTTTTTTCATGATTCTCGCGATTTTGCGCGAAAACCGGTCCAGACTGTCCTGATAGCTGTACATCGCCTTGAACATCCGTGGACGAAAGCGATGGTCGATCAGCTCTTTGGCGTATAAGAACAAAGTGATACCGATGTAAGTGATTGCAAAAAGCTGAAAAGACCTCATCCAAAAGTTTTTCGGCTGTTCAATCATTAGCGCAAGCGAAAAAATGGTAATCAGCACGGCCGGCACTAGCGACAGCGACGTATAATATTTGAACCTCGTCAAAATAAAATCGATGTCAAACAATTGATTTGACGTTAACAAGTACAAATAAACGACAGGCAGCACAAACAGAAACAATGCTGTAAACGCTGCCGGTACGAATTGCTGATTCCCCGTCATGAGCGGCAGCAGATTCATGAACGTAAAAGGAGTGAATGCCACGAGATGGGCGGTCAGCGTTATTTTGAACAGCGAATTCAGCTTTGTCCGATGATGCTCGATGTACCTGTGTATCAAAAAGTAGACGCAAATCACATTGCCCAATAAAATGATCCCGCTATGGGTCATCTTCATGTATTCGTAGATTTGAAAAGGCAATCGATCCGTCCAAATGTAAAACAGACTGACAGAGCCTAATACAAATACAACGAAATAAAGGGCATTGAGCAGCCTTTTATTAACGAAAGTCGTACCGTACTTCGCCAAATAAACATTCATAAAGCTCATGAAGAGCAATGGAATAAGCGGAAGCACGACGTAAATGATCGAAAGTCCGATCCTATCGGCCCTGATCGATGCCGAAGAACTGTAATAGCTAAGCCCGATGGACAAGAAAAAAGCGATCAAAAGCAAAGCGGCCTTATCGTTCTTCCTTTTTCCGTAAAGAAATACGGAGAAAGCACTAAAAACGAATAGCGAAGCCCCCGGCGTGTACAATTGGATGAGCAAGTCCCAATTCGAATGATTGCCGCTCCAATGGGATTTGAAATCGATCAGCTGCTCCCTGCCGTCCTGGTGCTTGACGAATACGCTGTCGGCACCTTCGATATAGGCGTACTTTCGGACATTTTTGAACTCGTTTACGTCTTCGTTGTTAACTTTTAAAATCAGGTCGTTATTGCGAATGCCCAAAAAATCCGCTCGGCTTCCCTGATCGACATTCGCAACTATGTAATGGCCCGACCGATCCTTGTATAAATCTACGCCTATCGTCGGAACTTTGACGATCACAACGGTCAAATAAATGACAATCCAGATCAAAATAATAAGGGAGAGAATTGCTGCCGATGTTTTAATTGCTATAGTCTTCACTCTGCCCTCTCCCCCAGTTGCTTACTCAGCTTAGCCCTATAATTAGCTCCAGCCAACCCGTTGAACTTCAACCTTGTTTTTCTTGCTCAGTTCGCCAAGGAGTGCTTGTTGTTCAGCTGCGGAAACTCCTGCAAGTTGCAGTTGTCCACCCATCACCATGGACATTTTCTCCTTGCTCATTGCCAACGTACGAATAGCTTCTTTCAACATTCGAACTCCTCCTCTTCTACTTTTAATAGATTATTGTATCTATCTCTACTATAGCAGGATTAGGTTCGACTTCAAACGCCAATATAGTTCGTATTTCCCGCAAATGTCATTGCGGTAATGTAATAAATTGTAAAACTCATGACACGAACTGTATAAATTCAGCCTTCCAGACCTTACTTTCGGGCAGCGAGTCCAGCAATTCTTCAAACTTATTGTAGTGCAACCGGCTCATAACGGCTCCGTACAGCAAAGTGCCCGAGCGCTCGCAAGCTTCCTCCAGCAGTTCCCGCTTGTCCCTTATATCCTCAAACGAGATGCGGCCCTCGAAATAATCGGCGATCCACCGGTCCTGCTCCGCAACCTCCTCCAGCAAATAAAGCGTCAGCAGCGTTTTTTTACGGTGAATGAAATCGCTTTTGTCGTCCCATCTGAGCAAATCTTTTAAATCGTTGCGGATTTGCGCCGATATCCCTACTTCCATAGCGTACTCGGCGACGACCGGATGCCAATCCCGCCCGGCCAATATAACGCCCGCCATGCACGCAAACACGACCAGGGACGCCGACTTCTGCTTGATCATTTCGATGTACGCTTCTTCGTCGGAAATATCGTTTGCCAGATCGAGCATTTGTCCGTTGGCGGCTTGAAGCAGCTGCCTGTTCATCATATCGCCGAGGAGGGTACGCGTGCGGGGATCGCCGCCGCATTCCGTAAGCGCCTGCTGCGACAGCGTAATCATGGCGGAAGCCGTATTGAGTGCGAGCGGCATCGGCACTTTCATCCAAGCTTTGGATTCGGCATCCTGGTCCTGAATGTCGTCCAAAATATCCGAAGCGAGTATGAACAGCTCAACGGCCGCCGCGGCTTTATAAACAATGTCGCCGGTACCGCCGAACATCCGGTAATGCAGCACGGTCAAATAGCCGAAATAGATTTCTTCCTTTCTTTTCTCCGACATAAACATTCGAGCATGCCGAAGAAGAGGCGCAGCCGTAAAGCGCCCCTCTATCAGTCGTTCCATTTCCGATTCGATTTCATACAAATGCTGTTCCATGCGACTTAGCCCCCACCGACATTTACATAGCTATATTTTACAATCGCCGGAGATGCCGGGCAACAAACTTCTTCGCAAGGCGGCTTATTTGGCTATTTGGCGAAGGAACGGACGGCGTTAAACATTTTGAAAAGCCATTCTTTCATTTGCGGTCCTTGCTTATCAGTTCTCCCCTTGTCTTCGTCGATTTGATTCATTGCCTGTCCCAGGTTCGCCTCCTCGTTTACGCGGTTAAGCAGCGTCGCCACCATTTCCATCCGTTTCTCCACGACATCGGTTTGCTGCAATAGCGGACAATCGGTCTCTTGCCCTCGTTCCATAACTTCAAACCCTCCTTCGGACTGCACATCTGCCCGGATATTCGTAGTAAGCAGCCCCTTCAGCGATCCGAAATAACGGATAAGGAATCTCTCAGGTCTGCAAAATTCGATAAGCCTGCCAACTCGGCCAAATACGACATGCTGAACGGCTGCATATCTTGACGTTCGACGGCAAAATGGACTTATACCGCCTCCATAGTCAGCCCGCCTGCCGGAATGCTGGCAATAAGGCCTTGCGGAGAATCGCAGGCAACCAGCTCGCCTTTGCGCATAATCGCCGCGCGGTCGCAATGCCGCTGCACTTCTCCCATATCGTGGGTGGCGATGACGATCGTCTTGCCTTGACGCTTCAGTTCAAGCAGCTTTTGCCAATAGTCGGCTCTCGTCTGCTGATCCAGCCCCGTTGTCGGTTCGTCCAGAAAAACGATCTTCGGATCGTTCACCAAAGCGATCGCAAGCGTAAAACGCTGCTGCCATCCTCCGGACAATCGCTTGACCGGCTTATCCTTATACGGATGCAATTCAAGCTGCTCGATGATATCGTTCAAATTTTTCTTCCGGATATAAAACGACTGAAACAGCTCAAGCGCCTCAATGACCGTCATTTTCTCCACCAGAGAAATGTTCGGCATATGTATTCCGATATGCTCCTTAAGCTCTTCGGCCTCGGCCTGAGCGTCCAGACCGTAAACCTTGATCCGCCCTTCGTCCGGTTTACGCAAGCCCATCAGCAACTCGAGCAACGTCGATTTGCCCGCTCCGTTCGTACCGATAATCCCGAAAAGTTCACCTTCCTTTACCTGGAAGGAGACTTGTTCAACTGCGCTGTTCGCACCGTAACGTTTCGTGAGCGAACTGACTTGAATGACCGTCTGCTTGTTCATCTGTCTCTACCTCCCATTCGCGCTTGAACGAGCTTGATTTATAAAATTGTTTATAAGAATTCTCTTCATAGATAATCTCGTCATGATATCTATTCAATACCTTATCGCAATCTCCGCTCTTTTTCACCGAAAACTAAACTGCTGTTTGACGAAAAACTTTTGCGGTACCGCAACGGACGCAAACAAAAAAACGCTCTCCCGGAAAAAAGCCGAGAGAGCGAAAGTCGGAAACAAACCGGATTATTCAGAATATCCACAGAGATATCCACAAATCCCGCTAAATTGTTAGTTAATTCTGTCGATAAAAAGCTTCGAATATAAACGGCTTGTAAAGGGCGTCACTATTCGACACAAAACCGCGACTTCTGACATAGGCTTTTTATCCACGTTATACACATTATCCACAACCGACCTGTGAAAAAACTATCCACGAATCCGCCCACACCTGCAATCGCCAAAAAACGAGCGGCAGCAAGGGGTTCGGAGGTTATTCACATTTTCGGTGGAAACTGTGGATAATTTTTATTGCGTTCAGCCCGCTTGATTTTCGGCGGACGCCTTTGGTGCCGCAGAGCCGGACGATGCCATCACCGCTTGATTGCATGCCGCCACGTAAGCTTGCGCAGCCGCAAATACGATGTCCTTGTGGATGGAGGTGCCGCGGTAACGCTGATCGTTGTAAATGATCGATACGACCGCCTCGCCGTGCGCGTCTTCGCCGGTCGACAGCGAATGAAGCTCCAAATCCTCGAATTCGGCCGCAACCGGAATCGCTTGTTGTATGCAGCGAATAACGGCTTCGATCGGACCGGCGCCTACCGCCGTATAGGAACGCTCCTCGCCGTCTCCGCTTTCCTTGATCGTAACGGAAGCGACCCGGGAACGGTTGCTGCCGGACAATACTTGAAGATCGGTCATGACGTAAGGGTCGGGCTGCGTATCGGTCGTTTCGCCCACGATGCGGATCAGCTCGTCGTCCGTGACGATTTTTTTCTCGTCGGCCAGCCGTTTGAAGCGGTCGTACACCTCTTTCATATGCTCGTCGGCCACGTCGATGCCGTATTCGCTCAGCCGATGCCGAATCGCATGGCTGCCGGAATGGCGGCCCAGCACGATCATGCTGCGCGGGATGCCCATCGCTTCGGGGTCCATAATCTCGTATGTGTTGCGGTTTTTGAGCAAGCCGTCCTGATGGATGCCCGATTCGTGCTGGAAGGCGTTGCGGCCGACAATCGGCTTGTTGTAAGCGATCGGAGAATGCATAGCGCGGCTCACGACGCGCGACGTTTCGTATATTTCGCCGATTTGAATATTGGTCGCCAGCTGCAGCGCTTCCTTGCGCGTCTCGATAATCATGGCAAGCTCCTCAAGCGAGCAGTTGCCCGCCCGTTCGCCGACGCCGTTCACGGTCACTTCGATCTGCGAAGCTCCCGCGCCGATCGCGGCCAAGCTGTTCGCGGCAGCAAGACCCAGGTCGTTATGGCAGTGCGCGCTGTACCGGACCGTCTCCCCGCCGCGGGCGGACTGGCGAACGCTGCGGAACAGCTCGTCGATTTCATGCGGCAGCGCATAACCGAGCGTATCGGGCAGATTAATGATCGTCGCCCCTTCGGCGATGACGGCCTCCACCAGCTCGATAACGAAGCTGCGGTCCGAGCGGGTCGAATCCATCGCGGAAAATTCGATTTCGTCGACGAACTGCTTGCCGTACGCCACCATTTCTTTCGCCATCCGAATGACGTCCGCACGCGATTTTTTCAACTGATAATTCAAATGAATATCCGACGAGGAAATAAACAGGTGGAGCCTGCGCCTTGCCGCGTCTTGCGTCGCTTTGACGGCGGCGTCGATGTCCGCTTTGACCGCGCGGGCGAAGCCGGCGATCTCGACGTTCTGCAGCTCGCGCGATATTTGCTGCACGGCGGCAAATTCGCCCGGACTGGAGATCGGAAAGCCCGGCTCGATAACATCGACGCCAAGCTTGGCGATTTGCCTAGCGATGACGATTTTGCGCTCGGGATCGATGGAAGCGCCGGGCGCTTGCTCTCCGTCCCGCAAAGTTGTGTCAAAAATTTGAATTTTCCGTTTGTTATCGTTCATTGTTTTTCCCTCCGTAATTGGTTATGAATTTATTGAAACAAAAAAGCCTGCCGTCTCTTGTATCGAAGAGACGACAGGCTGCCGCGGTACCACTCTCGTTGGCCGGACCTATCGCGCGCCGCAACGCGCTTAAACGCATTGTTCTCCGGCAACGGTGCGGGTCCGACCCGCTTGTATGCCCGATGACGGGGGCCAGCCGCGAGCAGTTTACTTGCCGCCGGCAATCGTGGCCGGTCGGGTTCAACGTCGACGCTCCCAGGCGAGTTCAAGCGGCCGCGCAGGCTGCGTCGCACCGACCCGCAGCTCTCTGCTTGTCGCCGGCCCAACAAACGGTCCGACGATCGTAACTGGCGTTCCTCTTTACTACTCCTGTTCCCAGCGTATTCCATATGATGTTGTCCTACACATTAAAAAAGCCTGTCGTCTCTTCATTCAAGAGACGACAGGCTGTTATAAACCTGCGCGGTACCACCCTTGTTGACTGCCGCCTGACCGTATCGGCCGGCGCGAAGTCCACCTTAGGCACATGTCCGGCTCCGGATGCCGATCCATGCGCACCTGATCACGGAGGTTAACCGTAATGACGTACACGCTGCCGGTTATCCATGGCTAACCGCGCTTCCGCCAATCCGCTCCCAGGCGAGCTTCAGGTATCCTTCGGCTGCGTTGCACCTTGCCGCAGCTCTCTGCAGTGCCGTTAACTTCGAACGGCGTAACCCGGATAGACCTTACTATTCCTGTTCGATGCGTTTGAAATATGGAATAGATATTGAAATCATTATAGACTTATTTGAAAATTGTGTCAACATGCCATTGTCCGTAACTTCGTCTGTCTAGACGGACCACGCTTCCAGCGAAAAAGAAGGCTCCGCCTTCATATCAAGCGGCGTAAACTGCCCGCGCTCCCATTTCAGATGGGCGGCCGCCCCGATCATGGCGGCGTTGTCCGTGCACAGCCGGAGCGGCGGCACAAGCAGCTCGATGCCTTCTTTAGCGCAGCGGTCCGCCAGCTCCTCGCGCAAGCCGCGGTTGGCCGCTACCCCGCCGCACAGCAGCAGCTGCTTGGCACCGTATTGGCGGACGGCGCGGATCGCTTTTTCGACCAGCACCTCCACGACGGATTCCTGAAAGCCGCGGGCGAGCGCTCTCTCATCCAGCTCTTGCCCTTTCATCTTCGCTTGATTAATGACGGCAAGCACGGCCGACTTCAAGCCGCTGAAGCTGAAATCAAACGAATCCGCCTCCAGCCATGCGCGCGGAAGCGGTACGGCTTCGACCGCTTCCGCTGCCAGCCGGTCGATATGCGGACCTCCGGGATAAGGCAGGTGCAGCGAGCGCGCCACCTTGTCGTAGGCTTCGCCGACCGCGTCGTCCCTCGTCTGGCCGATTACGCGGAATTTTCCTTCGCCCTCCATCAGCACCAGCTCCGTATGCCCTCCCGAAGCTACAAGAGCCATGCACGGGTACGTCAGCTCCTGCATCAGGCGGTTGGCATAAATATGCCCCGCGATATGATGCGTGCCGATTAGCGGAACGTCAAGCGCCATCGCCAGCGCTTTCGCCGCAACGATGCCGACGAGCAGCGCGCCGACGAGGCCGGGGCCTTGCGTTACGGCGACGGCGTCGATGTCGTTTAACGAGATGCCGGATTCCTCCACGGCCTGCTCGATCATCAGCGTAATGATTTCCACATGCTTGCGGGACGCGATTTCCGGCACGACCCCGCCGAACCGGCGGTGCACCTCGATCTGGCTGGATACGACATTGGCCAAAATATGCTTGCCGTCCCGAACGACCGCTACCGACGTTTCGTCGCAGCTCGTCTCGATGGCCAGAATGCAGCTCGGCTTTCCGGAGACATCTCCCGCTTGCCGGTCCGTTCTATGATGTTCGCTAGTTTGTTTGTTCACTTTTTTTTGACTCCTAAAAAGTTTTGCGGAGCTTTGCTTCGCAGGCTGTTCTTCGCAGCAAAACTTCGCTTCGGAAGCTTTCGCTTAAGTTTTGCGGAGCTTTGCTTCGCAGGCTGTTCTTCGCAGCAAAACTTCGCTTCGGAAGCTTTCGCTTAAGTTTTGCGGAGCTTCGCTTCGCAGGTGTTCTACGCAGCAAAACTTCGCTTCGAAAGCTTTCGCTTAAGTTTTGCGGAGCTTCGCTTCGCAGGTGTTCTACGCAGCAAAACTTCGCTTCGAAAGCTTTCGCTTAAAGTTTTGCGGAGCTTCGCTTCGCAGGTGTTCTACGCAGCAAAACTTCGCTTCGAAAGCTTTCGCTTAAGTTTTGCGGAGCTTTGCTTCGCAGGTGTTCTTCGCAGCAAAACTTCGCTTCATTCCGGAAATCACCAAGCATCACTGCTTCGCGTACCGTCATCGCTAAGCAATGCTGTTGCGCTCCAGCTCCGCCCACATAATAAGTGCGTCTTCATTATTATCGGAATAATAGCCCGGCCTTAAGCCCGAAGGCTCGAAGCCAAGCTTCCGGTACAAATTTTGCGCCACCGTGTTCGTCACCCGCACCTCCAGCGTCATCCGGTCCGCGCCGAACGACACCGCTTTGCGCTGAAGCTCCTTCATCAGCTGCTCGCCGTACCCTCGCCCCCGGCAGTCGGCGCGGACTGCGATGTTCGTTACATGCGCTTCGTCGACGATCACCCACATGCCGCCGTACCCGATTAATTCGCCGTCCTGCTCCATGACGATATATTTCGCGAACATATTGTTCGTCAGCTCGTTCATGAACGCTTCGACCGTCCACGGCGTCGCAAAGGCCTCCTGCTCGATCTCCTCCACCGCCGGAATATCGGCAAGGATCATCGGGCGAAACCGCAGATTCCGTTCCGCCGCTCCCATCACCGCTCACCCGCTTCCGACCGCTGCTTGGCCAGCAGCTTCGCTTCCGCCTCGACCAGCTGCGTGTAGTTCGGAACGAACGTATGGACATCGTCCGACTCGCCGGCCGACAGCCGGTCGTAAGCGAGACGGGCGAGCCAGCGTCCTTCCATGTCGTACGGCTGCAGCTCCACCTGCACCCCGCTTGGCGCGCACAGCTCCTTCAAACGAACCGCTTCTCCTTCGTGCTGCGACAAGTCGCCGGCAATCCGGATCGTCCGAACGAGGCCTTCCGCTTCCGCCGCCTTGGCCGCTATCTCGTCGACCCAATCCCGCATCAGCCGGATGCCGTCGGGAACGCAGCATGTCCAACCCGACGCCGCGGAATGGGCATAATGCCCGGTGTACACTTGGCCTCTGCGGGCGTCCATAATCGGCAGCACCCAATCGTGCCCGTCCGCTCCCGCCAAACTTGCCGCCTCCCCTCTATGCAAGGCGCCGAAGGCGATCGCCTCCAGGCTGCTGACGCCTACTAGCGGCAAACGCCATGCCCACGCGAGCGTTTTGGCCGCGGATACGGCAATCCGTACGCCCGTATACGACCCCGGCCCTTTGCCGACGGCGATGCCGGCAAGCTCCTCCCTGTTCACGCCGCTCTCCTTCAGCAGCTCCTGCAGCTTCGTCACGATCTGGACGGAATGGTTCCGCTCCGCATGCGACTGCACCTCGGACAGCACCTTGTTTCCGTCCCATACCGCTCCCGCCAGGCAAGCCGTTGACGTATCAAAGGCCAGTATCGGCCGTTCCTTCGCTTCGTTCATCGTTTACGACTCTCCCATCTCGTTCAAAGCATCGCACCAGGAGGCATACTTGCCGCCGATTCCCACCAATCGTATGCGGCGCGAGTCTCCTCCTTCATGCTCGATATACAGCTCCAACCGCTCCGAAGGAAGAAGCTCGCGAATAAGGCTGGCCCACTCCACGATCGTGACGCCGTCGCCGTAAAAATAATCGTCCAGCCCGAGCTCGTCCGCTTCTTCCATCGAAAGGCGGTACACATCCATATGATAAAAGGGCATCGTCGCCCCTTCGTATTCTTTAATAATCGTAAACGTAGGGCTGTTGACGACGGAATTTACGCCGATCGCCGCCGCAAAAAACTGGGAAAACGTCGTTTTGCCCGCGCCCAAATCGCCGTCCAGCGCAAGCACGGTCCCCGGTTCCGCCCATGCAGCCAGCCGCTTCGCAAGCGCCGCGGTCTCTTCTTTGCCGCTTGCCGTCCATACGGCTTCGCTTATAGTCGCCACGATATCCACACACCCATTCTATCAAGCAAAATGATTGTATCCCCGCTTCCGGAGCGGAATAACCCGGGCAGACGCGGTACCGCTCCACCCTTCGCCGCCGGTTACGAGATCGACGCCGGGCTCTCCCGCCGCCGTCTCCCCGATAATAAAGAAAGGCAGCCCTTCCTGCCGAAATAGATCGCGCAGCGGCTCCGCATCCTCCGCGGCAACCGTCCCGAGCAGCACATAATCTTCGCCGCCGTAAAGCATCCAGTCAAGCGGACTTGCTCCAATGCGCCGGGCGTAAGCCGCCATGCTGCCGGCGAGCGGCAAGTCGCGCTCCCGCAGCACGATCCGCAGGCCGGACGCCTCGGCCAGCTCCCAAGCCTCGCTCGCGAGACCGTCGCTCACGTCGTTCAGCGCGCGGCAGCTCCCGCGCGCCCGCAGCAGGCGCCCCGCCCGCACCGACGGCGACGGGCGGCGATGCGCCTGCACAAGCGCGGCCGCTTCGCCTGCGGCCGCGGCGTCGATGGCGCCCTCGCCCGCCGCCGGCTGGGCGAGCAGCCAATGCAGACCGGCCGCGGACATGCCGACGGGGCCGGTCAATACGACGGCGTCGCCGGGGCGCGCGCCGGAGCGGCGCAGCGCGCCGCCCGCTTCGACGGCGCCGAGCAGCGGCACGGCGACGACCAGATGCTCCGGCGACGAAGTCGTGTCGCCGCCGACGACCGCTACGCCGTACCGCTCGGCGCAGGCGTACAACCCGTCGTACAGCCGGCGCACCCGCTCCGGCCCGTACGACTTCGGCACGCTGACCGAGACGAGCGCGTGCAGCGGCACTCCGCCCATGGCCGCAATATCGCTGACGTTCGCGGCAAGCGCCTTGTAGCCGATATCCTCGTCCGTCATCGTCCGGCGGGTGAAGTGCACGGTTTCCACCATCGTGTCGACCGCCGCCACGATGTGCCTCGGCCCCTCGATCCCTTCGGCCGGAAGCGCCGGATCGAGCAAGGCCGCATCGTCGCCGATGCCAAGCGCGACGCCGCGTCCGGCCTGCCATACGGCGGACTGCCGCCGCTCCGTCCAAAGCCGTATGCTAGCAAATTCATCCACTTACAGTTTCCTCCGGCTTCCTAATGAATATTCCGTTTTTTGAACCGGCCGCCCTTCACGTCGTGGATATTGCCCACGGCGAGGAAAGAGGCGGGGTCGAATTCCTCGACGATCGATTTCAGCTTCGCTTCCTCCAGCCGGTTGATCACGACGAAGATCACTCTTTTGCTGCCTCCGGTAAAACCGCCTTCGCCGTGCAAATACGTGACGCCTCGGCCCAGCCGGCTCATAATGGCCTGCCCGATCTCCTGCCACTCCTCGCTGATGATCCAGACCGACTTCGATTCGTCGAAGCCTTCGATCGTAATATCGATCATCTTATAAGCGATAAAATATGCGATCAGCGAATACATCGCGCTGTCCCAGCCGAATACGAAGCCCGCGCTCGTCAGAATAAAAAAATTGAAAAACATCACGACCTCGCCGACCGAAAACGCCAGACGCTTCACCAGCAGAATCGCCGCGATTTCCGTGCCGTCGAGCGATCCCCCGAACCGGATCACGATGCCTACGCCGGCTCCCAGTATAAGCCCGCCGAAGATCGCGGCAAGAAACAGATTGGGCGTGAGCGGATCGACGGGGTGAAGATAATAGGTCCCGATGGACATGACGGTAACGCCGTACAAGGTGGATAACGTAAACGTTTTGCCGATTTGCTTGTATCCGACGATAAGAAAAGGGATGTTCAGCACGAACAGGAAAGCGCCCAGCGGCACCCCCGTGAAATGAGCCAGCATAATCGATATACCCGTAATGCCGCCGTCGATAATATGGTTCGGAACGAGAAAAATTTCCAGTCCGACGGACATGAGCAAGGCTCCTATCGTTAGAAACAATACCCTGCGGGCAATCGTCAGCGTCGACATCCGATGATGCTGCTTCACCTCTGCAACAGGCTCCATGCGTCATGCCTCCTTAAACTCCCGATTTCTATTATTTTACCCGATGCCGTATGGAAATCATAGCCGCTTCAAGTTCCGGCGCCGAGAAAAAAATCCTTGCTCCGGCCCTTTGGCGGAACCGGCGCAAGGATTTATCGTTTTCGCTACAGCTCTTTTACGATCGTAATATGAAGCTCGTCCTTAAGCTCCAGCTCGTAAGGCTCCTTCGGCTCGGTACCGTCCGCTTCCTTGATGACCCGAACCCGCGGACGGTGCAGCGCAAGCTCGTTGTTTTCCGAAACGACCGCAACTTGCCCCGTGCTGAGCAGCAGCGTCGTCGACACCGGATAGATGGATATATGACGGCAGAACAGCCGGATCAAATCCAGGTCGAAATAGGTGTTCCCCGCTGCAAACAGAAACTCGATCGCTTCGTTAGGCGTATACCGCTTGCGGTGCGGACGCGGCGAGGTGAGCGCGTCGTACGTGTCGGCCAGGCCGACGATTTGGGCATACATATGAATGTCCTCATGCTTCAGCCCCCGCGGATACCCGGAACCGTTGAACCGCTCGTGATGCTGAAGGGCGCAATGCGCCGACACAAGCGAAATATCGTGGTATTTCCGCAATATTTGAAATCCTTCCGTCGTGTGGCTTTCGACAATCGCCTTCTCTTCCGCCGTCAAGGGCCCCGGATGCGAGATCAGCTTGGGCGGAATCCGGGTCATCCCGATATCGTACAGCAGCGCGCCGATGCCCAGCTCTTCCAGCTGATTCCGGTTATATCCTTTGGCGATGCCCATAATGCCGGCAAGCACGGCTACGTTAACCGCATGCTGAAAAATATAGGCGTCCGTTACGTGAATGTTGGTCAAGCTGACCAGCACATTCGGGCGAGTCGCCAAATCTTGCATTATTTCGCCGAATACGCTCCGGAACGTTTTGCCCATATCGGGGGCGATCGTTCTCCCCTTCAACATCTGATTGTCTTTAAACAGATTCATGGTCGTATAGACGGCATTGACGGCGCTTTTCCGAGTCTCGTCCCGAATCGTATCCTCCGGCTCCAAATCTTCGGTTTTGCCGTCTTCTATGTATAAAACATCCACGCCCAGCATCTTCAGCCGCTGGATGTACCGTTCGCTTAATTCCACGCCTTCGCCTAGCAGCACATGGCCGTTTTCCTGGAATACGGTTTTGGCGAGCTTGTCTCCCGGTTTTACGAAATCAATTTGCACTTTTCTCATCTGGTCCCCGCCTTTAGGTCAAGTTCAGCCCATCCATTTTCCACAAGCTATTTTAACAGAAAAGCGAATAGCTGACTATTGCGTCAAGCGGGCGAAACGGCTTCGTTTCCGATTAAAAAAGACCCGGCCTCCCTATATCGGCATCCGGGTCTATCATGCGAGCTTTCGGTTTACGATGCGGTTTCTGCCGTTATATTTGGCTTCGTAAAGCGCCGCGTCCGCTTCCTCAAACAGCTTGTCTATGAACTTTTTGACATCCTCGGGCTTTCCGGCCTGCGCCGCGTCGTCGATCGATACGATTCCGATGCTGATCGTGACCGATACCGTGAGGCCGGCATCGCCGACGTTCATCTCGTTATGCTGGACCGCTTCTTTAATCCGTTCGGCCACGAGAGCGGCCTGCTCCCTCGTCGTATGGGGCAAATAAACCGTAAACTCCTCGCCGCCGAACCTGGCCAAAATATCCCCGGCGCGCAGCACTTCCCGCACCGCCTCGACCGTTCCTTTCAGCACGGTGTCCCCGACCAGATGGCCGTGATTGTCGTTGATCGCCTTAAACAAGTCGATATCGAACATAATGATGGAGAACGGCGTGCCGTATTCCATGCTGACCGTCACTTCCCGCTCCAGCTGCCGCAGCAGGTAACGCCGGTTGAAGCAGCCGGTCAGCCCGTCCGTTACGGCCATATGCTCCAGCTTCTTGTTGGCTCGCGACAGCTCCTCCTGAATTTCCATGAGCTCGATATTGCGCTCGTGCAGCAGCTCGTTCTGGGCGTTCGTTTCTTCGATCAGGAGCCGGAGCTCCGTCACGTCCTGAAACGAAACAAGCCTCCCGATCGGCGTCCTTCTCTGGTTGCGGATCGGAACGGACTGAACGACGATATAGCGGGGACTGTCGGCATAAACGGCGATCTCCAGCTCGAAGCGGTCCTGCTTTCTCTCCTGCTGCGCTTTAAAAAAGGCCAGAATCGCCTCTTTGTCGGCAATCTGCATCCGCTCGGCCAGCTCGTCCGGATTAAACTTGTCGCCGATCCGAAGATGCGACAGCTTCCGCAGCATCCGGTTCGCTTCCACGATGACGTTATGCTCGTCCAGCACCAGAATGCCCGTCGGGATCGTATTCATCACGTCCCGCTGGGCGATTTGAATCAGGTCGAACGCTCTCTGGCGGGCAATCGCATGAACCATATAAAGCGCCGCGGCCGCGAGCCCCGCCGACAGCAGCGGAATATAGCCCCCGTCAAGCCCGGTCGAACCGCTTCCGTTCACGAACCGGTCGGCGATTCCGAACGCCGCGACGCCCATCAGGCCGTTCATGGCTGTAACCGTTATTTTGCGGTGCGGCCTCGTACCCGCTTTGCGCACCGTGTACACGAGAATGGCCAACGATACGGACAAATAAAGGATCAACTGCGCGATAACCGTCCAATAGAGCGGTCCGAATTCATGGCGGCCGGAGCTTTCCGTTATCTTAAGAAACCGGCCGCCCGGGTTGAAGACGACAGCCGCCGCTGACAAAAGCGCGGGAAGAGCAAGCACGAGCAGCCTTCTCCTGCGTACCACGTAGGATTGTCCCGTCAAAAAAATCGTAAACACGAGCCAGCCGATTCCAAGCAGCGACAAGCCGGTATAGGCGGCTGAAATATAATAGAGCTGAAACCGGCCGCCTGGCATCGTTCGGGCTATAAACTGAAACATCGGCCATATGAGAAAGATGATATGGAGGATGATATAAACCCGGTGCAGCCGGGTTAACGATCCAAAAGCAAACATATAGAAGAACAAGCCGAGAAGGACGGCAACCACAGCAAATTCCAGCCACATCTCCCAAGCCAAAAGGACTCACCCATTCGTTTAATAGCCATCTTCTTCCATTGTATCAAAAATCATCTTATCCGACAATCGGTTTATAGGACAATATTCTTATACTCATTTCACAGGCTTAGGCCAAAAGTCCTCCAACGCATGCTCAAGATAAGGAGAGACATGGAGAAAATCGCGAAAACGGGTATATTCTTCCCATTTCTCCCGCGAGACGGAGCTTGCGCCGCGCACGGCCCGGATCAACAAGTTTTTGGGCGTATGCTCCGGATCGACGAACTCCAGCATTTGCACCTTATAGCCGAGAGCCTCCAGCATCGTTCCCCGGGCGGCGTCGGTTGCAAGCGCGGCGAACCGTTCTTTGAGCAGCCCTTGCGACAAGATCGGCGACAGCGCATCGCTCCGTACTTGCCGAAACAACTCGTGCTGACAGCACGGGACCGTCATAATGACGGATGCTCCCCAGTTGACGGCTTTGGCGATCGCCGCGTCCGTCGCCGTATCGCAGGCGTGAAGCGTCACGACCATATCCGCTTGCCGGAGCTCTTCGTATTCGGCGATATCGCCGACAAGAAAACGAAGGCGGTCGTATCCGAGCTTGTCCGCAAGCTTCCGGCAAAATAAAATGACGTCTTCCTTCAGATCGAGCCCGATAATGCGGATGTCCCGCCGCTGCTCGACCGCAAGCAGGTGATAAAGCGCAAACGTCAAATACGATTTGCCGCAGCCGAAATCGACGATCGTCAATTCGCGGTCCGCCGGAAGATGAGGCAGCACGTCGGTTACCATCTCGAGAAACCGGTTAATCTGGCGATATTTATCCTGCTTCTGCGCATGAACCTTCCCTTCCGGCGTCATAATGCCCAGCTCGACAAGAAACGGTGCGGCCTCCCCTTCCCGGATAATCCGGTTTTTCTGGCGGTTATGCTGCAGCCCTCCCGCCGGGGCTTTGCCCGTCGGCGGCTTCCGGAGAACGGCCGCTTTTCCTTTTTTGCTGAGCAGCACCTGTACGTCCGCTTCGGCCGTTTTGAACAGCGCTTGCCGGTATTGGGAATCGAGCAGCTCCGCGATCCGTTCGGCCGCCCGGCCGGCAGGCACGTTCTCGTGATAAACCTTGTTTGGGTGGTGGGCTTCAAACTGATAATAAAAGCCGTCCTTCATTTGAACGGGCCGGATCACCGTGCGGCTTGCCAGCGTCTCGTCCTTCCGGCGAAGCTGGCTGAGCGTGCCTTGGTACAGCTCCCCCGCTTCGATCCATTGTTGCAGTTGTTGCTGCCAACTTTCTGTCATCCTTCTTCCGTCACTCCTTGTGGGCAGAACCAAGATCGGCCAGCCCGGTTTCAACCTCTTCCCGCGGAAGGCCACCGGCCTCCAGCTTGTCGTCTCCGTACAGCAGCAGCCTGCGGTAAAACTGTTCCAGATGCTCCGTTGTTATATAACCGTCCTCATACAGCTCGTAAAGGATATTTTCGGCCAGATCGTATTCCCCTTCGGCCTCGTGCCATTCCGCCTGAAGCAGCTTCGTGTCCTCGGGAAGCTCGTACGCGTTCAGCTTCGCGAGCAGCTGCCTTGCCTCGCCGGCCGAATCGGCCACCGTGGCGGGAGCCCCGAGCAGCGTCAGCCTCATGAACAGCCGGAGCGCCTTCAAGCCCAGCTCGTAGCTTTCGTCGTCGCGGCCGAGCTCCTCCTGCATCTCCGATTGCTGCTTGAACATGACGGCGATCGCCTGCAGGCTGTCGGCCTGCACGATGCCGTTCTGGGTCATCATCTTGACCAGATCCTCGTCCGACAACGACCGGAGCAGCCGGGCGCTTAACCCGAACTGACGGTCGAGCAGATCGTCGAGAAGCTGGAGCGCCTCTTCCTGTTTCCGTTCTTTTCGCAGTTGCATGACCTGGCCGATCGCTTCCGTCATCTGCTCGATCATGCGCATCAAATAATCCCGCTGAAACACACCCGTTCTCTCCTCCCGCTAATCCTTCTTCGCGCCGGCAAAAGACAGCACAGCTTCCGCCAGCTTGTCCGGCTCCTCGTACATGCCCATATGGCCGGCATTATCAAGCATCACCGGCGTGACGCCCGGCCCTTCGCTCATAAACGTTTTTTCCGGCGGTACGACGCCGTCCTGCTTCCCCGCAACGAGCAATACCGGCATGTCCAACCGCGTCAGCGTGCCGGTGCGGTCCGGCCGGCTTCGCATGGCGATGGCCGCTTGAACGGCGCCAAGACCGCTTGTGCCGCGGCCGATTGCAAGCGCCCGCTCAAGATCGTCCGCCCTCTCCGAACGGACCGACGGCGCGAACAGTTTCGGCACAAGGCCTTCGACGAAAGCGGACACGCCCTGCCCGCGAATCGTCGCTACCGCCTTGTCGCGTCCGGCCTTCGCTTCTTCGCTGTCCGGCAGCGGCGTGGAATGGATGAGGCCGAAGCCGGCGAGCTTCCCGGCGTAAAGCTCGGCAACGGCCAGCGCGATATACCCCCCGAGGGAATGGCCAAGCAAATAAGCTTTGCCGATATCGAGCCGTTCAATCATCTCCGCGGCATCTTGCGCATACATTTCAATTGTGCCGCCTTCCTCTTCGGCCGTCCCGGAGAGGCCGTGTCCTCTCAGGTCCGGCGCAATGATCCGGATGCCGCCGGCAAGGAGCGGTACGACGCGCTCCCAATAAGCCGAGCTGCCGCAATAACCGTGCAGCAGCACGGCGACCGGCTTCCGAACCCCCGGCTGAGGCTCGGGTTCCGAATCGTAATAAGCTATCGTAACGCCGTTATTTAACGTCATGCTTCGGTTCGAAAGCGAAATCGCGCTCATCTTGTTCAATCTCTCCTTATTCGGAAGACGTATTCTATTATGCGTAATCTATGCGTAATCGGCTATGCTTGCGGAATGCCATGCGGCTTCAACCGCCTCCGCCGTATGCTCGGCCATCTGGATGACCCGATGCAGAGACGCGGTTTGCAAAATCCAGTAAGGCTTCGGTCCGTTCTCCCCGACGATGCCGGCTACGCTGTAATGGCCGATCGGCGGCAGTCCGGCGCTTGTCGCTTCCCCCGGTCTCAGCGGTCCGCGCCTGCAGCGGTACATCCCGGCCGATCCGGGCTTCCCGAGGCAGGCATCGACGGCGATCACGACGGAATAACGTTCGGCCTCGCGCAGAGCATCCCGCAGCGTGTCTGCGTCGCAAGGATGCTCCAGCGTACCGAGCACGCTCCAGCCTTGTCTCTGCAGCATCGTTCCGACAAGCGGGCCGTAGGCATCCCCCGTCGAGCGATCGGTACCGATACATAAGAACAAGATGCTGTCGGGATCGGGATGGTCCGCAGCGATTTGCCGAAAGAACGGGATTAAGCCGTGACGGTCTGTTTTCGTTTCGCTTTGCACAATTTTTTTCCCCATGCCTTAAGTTTTCTCTCATTGTATCGGATTTGGCGCCGCGGTTCAATTTGTGGAGCTTGCACCGGATTCATGGTACAATGTCGGGAACCGGGCCTGTCGCGATCGGCGGGCGCATACTCTCAAGGCCTCGAATTTAAGCGTTGGAGGCACGCCACTATGGAATGGAGGATAAGCAGATGGTAAACCTCGATCAGCCGACCGAGCAAAATATCGAATACATGATCGAAACGATCAAAACAAAGCTGAAAATGGCTTCCGCGGCAGCGATGCAAGCCTCCCACTTCAAGCTTTCGTATTACGAGGACATTAAAGATCTGTACGATGTGGTCGTATCCAAGAACAATTTCAGCATTAGCGAAGTCGAAGCGCTTGTTTCCGAGCTTGGAAAGCTTAGAGGATAAAATGTTGTCGTAACAAATAATTACAGTTAAAAACATAATTTTTCAATTATCATGATTATTCGACATGACCAACCGAAACGATGAGAACGTCCCGGTTGCCCCTATCGAAAAACAAAACGGCTTCGGCGTCCCGGGAAAGGACGGCCAAAGCCGTTATTTGTTTTGCGCGCGGCGGCCGTGAAGCCGCTAATGGCGCGTTATTATTCCGATTCTTCCTCGGTTTGCGGAGCAGGCTCGATCGACAAGCGGATCGTGAGGTTCTTGGTTTCCCCGTTCAGAAACTGCGCCAGTCTCTCCAGCCTGTCGGCCAGCTCGGGACCGCTTAGCGTCGTGTTCAGCTGGTAGCTGAAACGGTCGGACGGCAGCTGCTCCTGCCCGTATGGGCGGATCCACCCTTGATCGCGTCCTGCGCTCGCTTGATTGAGGGCATCGGCGGACGGATAAAATTTATCCGACTTGTTGACGACCCGTTCGTAGATCCGAAGCTTCTTCAACAGCATGTAATATTGGGCGGAATGCTTGAAGTTCCAGGCTTCGCGAATATCTTTAAGCGTATAATCCATTTTCCAGCGTTTCAGCTTTTCGACTTGCTCGTCAGAAGTCAGCTGCAAAAATTCGTCTAGCGGCAAAATTTTCTCGGACACCTTGATCCCTCCGATTTTCGTAAAAGCATTATAAGGATACGCACGCGCTTACATTTTTTTCGCCGTTCGACACGGTTGGGCCGTCATTCGCGAGGGCCGAGGGTTATTCCGTTCCGGCGATAACGTTAAGACTGATAAGAATCAATATATAAATTCTTATATTTAAAAAAATACCATAAAATTTTACTGTTTACAAATAATTTTTATGTTTATTTAATCAGAATTAGCCTTTTTACCTACCCAATCCCCTCCAGCGGAGGGCTCCAAGCGGCTCGCCCCTCTGGACTCCCCGAAGAGGCGCAGCTGCAGCGCGGCCTTCTTCGACAATCGGGATGCGCTAACTCCCGCATTGTCCTTGCGGACAAAGCTCTACTTTTGAATCACGTGGAAAATATGATCAAAACAAAAAAACTAATAATTCTTAGAAAAACTTAATCGAAGTCGAAGCCGGTTAAAAAGTTGGCTTGGCAAACTCGCTTCGAAAGCAACAGGTTGGTTAATCGCCAAACCGAATTATGAATAAAAAACCGCTTCGTCCCGTCGAACGAAGCGGTACATGCATGATTTAGTTTTCCTGCAGGCCGATCGAGATCAGGAAACGGCGGAACGCTTGCGCCCCTTCCGGCGAACGTTTGTAAACGCCGGCGTCCTTCAGCACGTCGAGAAACTTGCTTCCCGTCTCCTCACGGACGATCCGAAGCGCTTCGTCCGGGGCATTCCCGGTGCCGTAAGCGGCGACAAGCGATCCGATCCATTCCGCATGCTTGTGCAGCGGATGCGAGCTTTGCTGCAGCGAAGCCGCGTCATACGCCGTTTCGCCGTTCAGATAGGCAGCGATTTGCTCCAGCTCGTTTTTCAGCCGGCCGGGCAATACCGCAAGTCCCATCACTTCGATAAGGCCGATATTTTCCTTTTTAATATGATGCAAGTTTTGGTGCGGGTGGAAAATACCGTCCGGATGCTCTTCGCTTGTCCGGTTGTTCCGGAGCACCAGGTCGAGCTCGTATTCCCCGTCGCGCAGCCTTGCGATCGGCGTAATCGTGTTGTGCGGCGTGCGCGTTCCGTCGCCGTTATCGGTGAAGGCGTGCACTTCCGCCTCCGCGTCGCTGTATGCGCGCCACTCGTCGAGCAAGCGGCACGCCGCACGATGGACGGCCTCCTTCGAAGCGCCGTTCACGCGCACGACCGACATCGGCCAGCGCACGATGCCGAACCGGACGCCCGGCTGCTGCGGATCGGTAAAGCTCGCTTCCACCGGCGCGGTCTCCATCGGAAACGTATGGCGTCCGCCCTGGAAATGGTCGTGCGACAGGATCGAGCCGCCGACGATAGGCAAATCCGCGTTCGAGCCGATAAAATAATGCGGAAACTGCTCGATGAAATCAAGCAGGCGGGCAAACGACTTGTGCGTAATCGCCATCGGCTCGTGCGCGCCTTTGAACACGATGCTGTGCTCGTTGTAATACACGTAAGGCGAATATTGGAAATACCACGGCTCGCCTTGCAGCGTCAGCGGCAGTATTCTCAGGTTCTGCCGCGCCGGATGGTTCGGATGGCCGGCATAACCGACGTTCTCCGCGCACAGCAAGCATTTCGGATAGTTGGCCGTCGGCAGCGTTTTGAGAAGGGCGATTTCCTTCGGGTCTTTTTCCGGCTTGGACAGATTGACCGTGATTTCCAGGCTGCCGTATTCCGTTTCCTTCAGCCAATATTGGTTTTTGCCGATGCGGTCCATCTGGATATAATGCGAATCGATGTTGAGCCTGTAGAACGCATCGGTCGCCTTCCGGACGCCTTCGCTTTCGGCCGTGCGGGCGAAAGCGGCCGCCGTCTCGGACGGACGGGGCATCAGCAGCCCCATAATGCGGGCGTCCAGCAAATCGCGGTACGTCGCCGTATTGTCCGGAATCAGGCCGATCGCAAAGCCGTAATCGAGAAGCGGCTCCAGAAGAGGCACCGCGCTGTCCAGCTTCTCCTCCGGCACGCTTCCTTCGTACGGTTCTTTGAAGCCGAACAGGTCAAGCAAGCCGTTGCGGGCGGCGCTTCTATCCAGCTGTCCGATCAGGCCGCGCTGGAAGGCGAATTGAACGAGCCGCTCGATCGCAAGCAAAGCTTGCGTCGAGTCCGCTCCGTGCTTAAGTTCAGTCATGAGGTCGTATGCTCCTTTCAATCCCGCGGAAAGCCTTTTCCGTTATTTGTCGTTGTAGCCTTGCGGGTTGACGCTATGCCAGTTCCATGCGCTGCGGATAATATCCTCCAGCTTGTTCCGTTTCGGATTCCAGCCAAGCTCCTTGCGAGCCCGTTCCGAGGAAGCGACCAGCACGGCCGGATCGCCGGCGCGGCGCGCTTCGACCACCATCGGAATTTCGCGTTCGGTAACGGCGCGGGCGATGTCGATCACTTCCTTCACCGAGAAGCCTTGACCGTTGCCCAGATTGTATACGGCGCTGTCTTCGCCGCGGCGAAGCCGGTCCACGGCAAGCACATGCGCGTCAGCCAGGTCGCTGACATGGATGTAGTCCCGGATGCAGGTGCCGTCCGGCGTCGCATAGTCGTCGCCGAACACCGAAATATGCGGGCGCTGACCGAGTGCCGCTTGCAGCACGATCGGAATGAGGTGCGTTTCCGGACTGTGGTCTTCGCCGATCCGGCCGCTTTCGTGGGCGCCGGCCGCGTTGAAATAGCGCAGCGACACATAGTTGAGGCCGTGAGCCGTGTCGAACCATTTCATCATTTTTTCCATCGCCAGCTTCGTTTCGCCGTAAGCGTTCGTCGGAGAAGTGCGGTCAAACTCGTCGATCGGCACGTTCTCCGGCTCGCCGTACGTAGCCGCCGTGGACGAGAACACGATCTTTTTCACATTGTGCTCGACCATTTTCTCCAGCAGGCACAACGTGCCGTAAACGTTGTTGTGGTAATATTTGCCCGGGTCCTTCATGCTTTCGCCGACCAGCGAGTTGGCCGCGAAATGGATGACCGCGTCGATGCTGTTTTCCTTGAAGACCGTGTCCATGAAAGCCGCGTCGCGCAAATCGCCGACATACAGCTTGCCGCCGAGCACCGCGTTCCGGTGCCCCTGCTGCAAATTATCCACGACGACGATGTCTTCGCCGCGCTCCAGCAGCGCCGCCACCGTATGAGAACCGATATAACCCGCTCCGCCCGTTACCAATACCGCCATGATTTCATTTCCCCTCTCATCTTCGAATTAAACCAGCTGCTCGACGCCGTTGCCGATGCTGCAGACGTAGAACTCGCCCGTAAGGCCTGTCGCTTCCGAATATTCTTTGCCGACCTGCGCGATAAACCGCTCGACGCTGTCCTCGTGGACCAGCGATACCGTGCAGCCGCCGAAGCCTGCACCGGTCATGCGGGAGCCGAGCACACCCGGCACCTTGCGGGCCGCGTCCACCATCGCGTCAAGCTCTTTGCCCGTTACTTCGTACAAATCGCGCAGCGAATCATGCGAAGCGTTCATCAGCTGGCCGAAGCGGACGAGATCGTTTTGTTTCAGAGCGTCCATCGACTGCAGCACTCGATCGATCTCTTCAATGACATGCTGTGCGCGATTGCGTACGGTTTCGTCCTTGATCAGATGCTTGTTTGCGTTGAATTGCTCCACGCTAACCTGTCCGAGCAGCGTAATGTCCGGCAGTGCGGCCTTCAGCTCTTCAACCGCCCGATCGCATTGGCTGCGGCGCTCGTTGTACGCGGAATCGACCAGGCCCCGGCGTTTTTTCGTATTGCCGATCACCAGCTTGTAATCGCCCGGCTTGAACGGAACGAGATCGTATTCGAGCGTGTCGCACATGAGCAGAATGGCATGGTCCTTCTTGCCGTTGGCGACGGCGAATTGGTCCATGATGCCGCTGTTGACGCCTACGAAGCCGTTCTCTACCCGCTGCGACAGCAGCGCGATCTCGACCTTGTCCGTCTTCTGCCCTTCCATCGTCAGCAGGGCGAACGCGGTCACCACTTCGATCGAAGCGGAGGACGAAAGTCCCGACCCGTTCGGAATTTCGCCGTGGAACAGCAGCTCGTAGCCGCTTCCGAACGTTACGCCGCCTGCCTGGATTTCTTTCGCGACGCCTTTCGGATAGTTCATCCAATCGTCGGCTTCGTCATAAACGATATTATGGATATCGAACTCGCCGGTAGCCGGAAAATTCGTCGTCGCCAGCACAAGCTTCTTGTCCGCGCGCGGGCGGATGAGCAGCGTCGTTCCGAACGTCAGCGCCGCCGGAAACACGTAGCCGCCGTTATAATCGGTATGCTCGCCGATCAGATTGACGCGGCCCGGAGCGTGGAACACTTTAATACCGTTCGCGTCTCCGCCGTATTGCTGTATAAATCGTCCGGTCAGCTCTTGGATATTTGCCATTTGCCATCACGTTCCTTTGTCGTAGAATAGGATCGAAGTCTGTTTATTTTTGCAGCTTCAGTATAAACGAACCGGCTTTAAAACGAAATGGCCGAAAATGCTCATCATATGGATTAATGTGACTTCATTCGCGATTACGGGAAAGCTGTAGGAAGGATGGAACCGGCTTTGACCGCCACCGCCATCCCGTTTAAGCGGTATCCTTTCAATCGTTTGTAAAGCAGGTGTAAAATATGGCGTTAAAAGAAACGTATACCGTCGCCTCCAATCCCGTTATCGAGCATAACGGGCCGGTCAACGTCTTGTTCGCCGGCGAAAGCCAGACGAAGCCGGGACATCGGCGGGGACCGAAAGTTTACGATTTTTATCTCATGCATTACGTATTGTCCGGCAAAGGCGTGTTTGTATGCGAAGGATGCCGGTACGAGCTCGGCTCGGGCGAATCGTTCCTGATCGAGCCCGAAAGGCTTGTCAGCTACGAATCGGACGAAACCGAGCCGTGGCGGTACCGGTGGGTCGCCTTCGACGGAAAGGGCGCCGCGGCGCTTGCCGCCGAAGGCGGTTTCTCCTACCGGAGTCCTACGGCCGACACGGGCGGGACCAAACGGACGGAAGTGCTGTACGGCAGCATCTTCCGCTCGCTCCGCGAAGGCGGAGCCTCGCCGCACTTGAAGGCGGCCGGCTACTTGTATTTGCTGTTCGCCGAATACGGCTCCGCCCGCGACCGCCGGCAAGGCGGAATGCTCCGCACCGCCGAAGGGGAAGGCGAGAAGCTGTTCCGGCAAATGGTGCATTATATGTCCACCCAATACGCCCAGCCGCTGTCGATCGAGCAGATGGCCGAATCCCTTGGCTATAACCGGGCTTACTTGTCCCGCCTGTTCAAGCAGAAGACCGGCGAAACGCCGGTTACGTTCCTGCTGAAGCTGCGCATCGACAAAGGGAGGCAAATGCTTCGCGAGCGGCCCGATCTGACGATCGAGCAAATCGCGGCTTCGGTCGGGCTGCAGGATGCGCTTTATTTCTCCAAGCAATTCCGCCGGTTCTACGATCAGTCGCCTACCGCTTACCGAAAAACGATCCGCGGCCTTCGCGGCGAATAAGCAGCGTTGGTCCGATTGCAATTGGACATACTAACGCGCGGGAGTGATAGAGGATGACAAAGGAACTGCACAGCGGATCGTTATACTGGCCGGCGACGCTTACGGACGTCCCTTCTTACCCTCCGCTCCGTGCCGACGGCAAGGCGGAGACGGTCATTATCGGGGGCGGGATGTCCGGTGTCGTATGCGGTTATGTGCTGGCCAAAAGCGGAATGCCCGCCATACTTCTCGAGCAAGGAAAAATTACGGGAGGCAGCACCTCCGCCAATACGGGCTTGCTTCAATTCTCGAACGACATCATGCTGTCCGATCTGATCGGCCAAATCGGCGAAAGCGCCGCCGTCGCCTTCTACCGCGCTTGCAAGGAGGCGATCGAACAGCTCGTCCATATGGTCCAAGCTTTGCCGGTTGACGCAAGCTTTAAGCGCCGCAGCAGCCTGTATTACGCCAGCAGCGAGCAGGACGTTCCGAAGCTGACCCGGGAATGGGACGCGCTTCGGCGATACGGGTTCGATGCGGAGCTATGGGACGCGGGCGACATCGCGAAGCGTTTTCCGTTCGTAAAGCCTAAGGCGATCGTGACGCACGGAGACGCGGAAATTAACCCGTACCGGTTCATCCACGGCATTGCGCAAGCCGGCACGGAGGCGGGCCTTGTCATTCACGAGCAGACGAAGATGGTCTCCTGCACGATAGACGCCGGAGGAGGCTATACGATCCGCACGGATAACGGCTTCGAGATCAAAGCCCGCAATATCGTGATTGCTGTCGGCTATGAGCCGGAGCAGCTGCGGGGCAAACTGCTGAAGGCCAACCTGAACCGGACTTTCGTGGCGGTCACCGAGCCGCAAAAGGACTTGTCTGCCTGGCATGAGCGATTTCTGCTCTGGGAGACGGCCCGTCCCTACTTGTACTTGCGCACGACGCCCGACGACAGAGTGCTGATCGGCGGGCTGGACGAAGAGGAGCCGCAACCCGTGCAGGGGAACTTGGCCCGCCGCCGGCGGACGGAGAAGCTACACGGGCTTATTCGGACGTTTTTTCCGGCGCTGGACGCGCCGCTAGCTTACGAGTGGTGCGGCACGTTCGGCGAATCGCGCGACAATCTTCCTTTTATCGGCGAAGATCCGCTGCGCAAACGGATTTATTACTGTCTCGGTTACGGCGGCAACGGTTCGGTTTACAGCATCCTGGGCGCGCATCTGCTGCGCGACCTGATCCTTGGCTACGACAATCCGATTGCCCGGATCGTCGGGTTCGAACGGGCCGCATTGGCCGACGTTTGAGCGAGGAAATGTTGGGCTGTCGGGATCATGGGTCAAAAGATAACGCGGGGATGTCTTTTACAAAGCAGAAGCATCCCCGCTTGTCGCGGCTATGCCGGACGCCGGTAGAAAGCCGCAACGCTCGCATTTCCCTTGCCTTCGGCAGTAATAAAATACCGTTGCGATCCCCAGTGCGACGCCCCAAACCGGCATGAGCAGGAGAGGCGTCGTTGCTCCCCAATTGCGAAAATCTCCGATCGCCCAAAATCCGGCGAACACCTGAATGCCGGTAACGATAAGCAGAATCGAAACAAGACCGGCAGGAACGATAGCCATAGCGGGAGGAACGCGCTTCCCGGCCAGCAAAGGAAACCGGCGGGGGAACGTTTCGCCCCAAGGCTTGATCAAACCGCGCGTAAGAAAGGCTCCGCCAATCGATACCAGCGCGAGTCCCGCTCCAATCGCGTCCGCCCCCGTTTCCTGCAGATCCCGAAGCATTTCGTCCGAAATTCCAAGAGGGAAACCCAGCAGCCAAGCGATGCGGGTAATATCGTAGTATAAGGGGGCGATTATCGCGCAATAGGCCGCCCGTCTGCCCCAGCGCACCCCGGAGCTCGAAGCCATCCAATGGCCCGCGCCGCTTCGGCGGCCGCAATACAGGCAGGCACCGCTCGTATAGCGTTGGAAGGATAAAGCCGCCGCCGCCCACAGCAGTCCGCCCGCAAGGCAAATAAATTGATTGACTACGGGCCAAGTAAGCGCATCGAAGAACGGCACCGGCCGGCCGAATAACGCGCCGATCAAGGAAACGGGAGCGTATGCCGCAATAATGAGCGGACGGGCATCCAACACCAGAAAGCATAATATTGTGGAGAAAGCCCATGCATACGCGAGCAGAATCGTGCGGGCAACGCCGTTCATTCTGAACTTGAACAAGTAAAGCGCGATCACGCCAATCATGCACAGCATGGCGATGACGGGTCCTCCGGTCGCGGCGGCCGCATGTTTGAAAAGCAAAGACTGCGCCTGCGGGTCGTTGGACAAGCCGAATGGAAATCCCGAGCCCCCAAGCGACCAATAAACGCCCAAAGCGCCATAGATCGCCGTCCATCCAAGCGCGGCCCGGCGGGCCCACTCCGGCCACCGCTTCCACCGGCCCGGCGACGAACGAACCGGCAGCTCCCTAGTTCGGACTCCGAAAGACAAAGCAGCCATACTGATCGTAATTCCCCATGCAAAGAAGCCGCCATATACGACCGGCAGAACCAACGGATCGAACTCCGCGGCGTCGGACAGACGAATATCGCCCGCAAACAGCTTATAGAAGTTCGCGAAGCAGATGATGATCAAAAACGAACCGCCTAAAAAAGCGGAAGCAAGCAGGAGCCGGCGGGGAAGCTTGCGCCCCCGCTCCCGAACCAAAGCAAGCGCAAGCAGACTGGCGATCAGCGCCAGAACGGCCGTCGTATCGATTCCGTTCGCGTACAGCCATTTGCTGACCGGATCGGCATTCGCCCGGATCGAAGCATGCAGCTCCTCGATGCCTTTCCCGGATACCATGAAGGCCAGCCCGTTCGCCCAGAGCGTCTTCAATATCGCATAAGGGACGAGCGCGACCGACGCCGCATATCCCCATTTTTTCGATAATAACCAATCGCGTTGCTTGCTCATCGAAAATCCCCTCCTGTTATGTCGTTATCGAAATTATAGAAAACGCACATAAACAGGAGGTAAACGGAAGCCAAACTTCACCCTAACTTTGCGGGGCCGGCAGCCCGATCGACAGCGTTGTCCCTTCGTTCGGCTTGCTGTGAACGGTTAACGTCCCTCCGTGAGCTTCTATCAGCTGCTTGGCGATGGATAGTCCAAGACCCGAATGTTCGGCCGTCTCGCTAAATCCCGTTCCGTTATCTTCGATCCGGATTTCCGCCGCCTCCCGAAGCCGGGATACGCGAACCGCAATCGTCGTGCCTTCCGAATTATGAACAACGGCGTTAACGAGCAAGTTCCGGATCGCGCGCGTCAGAAGCTTCGGATCGCAGTCTGCCGGTATTTGAGAGAGCTCCGAATCCATCCGGAACAAATAACCGTTCGCCCAAGGCGCACTGCCGACGTCCGCCACCGTTCTGCGCACAAGCTCCACGATATCGACCTTCTCGGCTCTCAGAGGGATCTGTCCATGAACCGTTTCGTTCAGATCCTGGACCAGTTCTTGCACATGAGCCGCTTTCTGCTGAATGATCGCCAGAAATTCCTCCCGTTCGGCTTCGCTCCACCGATACTCCTTGCTGATCAGCATGTTCGAATAACCCGATATGTAGGTTAAGGGCGTTTTCAGATCATGGGAGATGCCCCGAATCCATTCCCGTTTCGTCTGCTCCGCCTGCTGCAGCGCCTTCTCGTTCGCTTCAAGCGTGCTCGCAAGCGTCCGTAAATGCTCGAATAATTCCTTGTAGACCGCATACGGGAATTTTAGCGATTTGCTTCTTCGGGAGTGGATCTCGCTCCAACGCCGGGGAACATCGTATTGCCCGTTCGCCAGACGGCTTATCCATACCATCATGAAATAAACCGGCTTGCCCAGATACCAGCCGATCAAGAGCAAAGTCAGAAGAAAAAGCACGGCGCACAAGGCCGCTACGAAAATTTCGTATTGTCCCGTAGTCGTTCCGGCCATGAGCAATTCCGGCCAAAACAGCCAGGCTGCCGCGATGACGATAACTTGAATGCATACGAGCAGAAGAAAAAAAGCGGCAAGCAGCTGCAGCGCGATTCGAAGGATCAATTTCATGGCTTACCCTCCCGCAGGCGGAACAAATTTGTATCCGATTCCTCTCAGCGTTACGATCAGTTTGGGATCGGAGGGATCCGCCTCGAGTTTTTTTCGAAGTCTGGAGATGTGGATAACGACCGTTTTCTCATCCCCTTGCACCATGGTCCCCCATACTTGCTCGTATAATTGCCGGACGGTGAACACCCGGTTCGGATGTTTGCAAAAATAGAGGAGAAGCTCAAGCTCCTTCGCGGGACATGGAATATCCGCGCCGCCCACGATGAGCTGTCCCGTTGTCCGGTTCACGGTAAAGGCCGAATACCGATAGTTCTCCTCCGCGCTTGATGTACCGGAGGCATACAGCGCGCTCCGTCGCAAATGGGCTTGAATCCGTGCGACGACTTCCATCGGGTTGAACGGTTTGGTAACGTAATCGTCGCCGCCCAGAATCAACCCCTGAAGCTTATCCATATCGCTGGAGCGGGCGGTAAGAAACAGGATCGGGGTATGAATCGTCTTGCGAAGCTCCGTGCACAAGGCGAATCCGTCCATATCCGGAAGCATCACATCCAGCACGATCATATCGAATCGCGACGCTCGAACGGCCATAAGCGCTTCGGCAGCCGAATAAGCCCTTGTAATATGGCGGTACCCCGATTTTCGAAGAAGATTCTCAAGCATGATCAGAATGCCTTCTTCATCGTCAACCATTAATATCGCTTCATTCCGCACATTATCGCCCTCCACCCCGCGAGAAAGTTTCCCGGCTTCCCCATGCGATTCGTTATACGGATTCGATCGGCAAGCGGCGGTCTTCACCATCCTTCGCACGCCGGCAGCTCGAAACCGTCTTCGCCAATTCCGAATCTGGGGGACTTTTCCACTTCCTCTAACCATACCAAAAACGAAAACGGCGGGGAAGCCCTCCGGGCGATGCCAAGCCTCCTTCCATCGGGTCCTTCGAGCCGTCTTCGGGTCAAAAAAACTCCGCTCCCGGACATAGAAAAAAGCGGCGGCTTCGGGTCTTCTCGCAGGTTGTGCAAGCGCTGGCGTTCAGGTTATGATGAAAAGAAATCAAGTACGATCAACAGGAGGCAGAACGATGATTCATCGGATGCTTCAATTTCCGGAAGGCTGGGAGTGGCATTTGCTGCAGCCTGTCCGATATATCGGACAAGACCCGCTGCCAAAGCGAAGCGCCGCCCCGCAAGACGGACGGCGAATCCCGCTTGAGCCGCCTGCCTCGGATGAGATAACGGCGAAGGCTGCCTTGCTCGAAATCAAGCGAAAGCTGCCGGAATTCGCGGATTGGATCGACGATTCCGCGGACGGCGATCCTTCTAACAAAATAACGGTAACCCGTACGGCCGACGGCGGCATGTGCTTATGCGGAACGGTTATTTTTCAAGTATCCGACGATCAGGAAGATTTGCAGCCGTTCCATTTCTGGGTGACGGAGCGCAGGCTGGTTACGCTTCAGCACGATCTTCGATTAACCGTTCGGCTTCAAGCCGGCGGCAACGCCACGCCGCTGAACGAATGCGGCTCCGCGCCCGAAGCGCTGCTGGCGATCGTCGGCGTCATTCTTCAGCCGTTCCAGGAAGGGCTGGACGGCTTCGAGACACGCCTTGGCGAATTGGAGAACTCGATGCGTTACCGGAACCGGACGAAGCTGATCGACGTTATTTTCGAGCGAAGGTACGAGCTTCTTCATTGGAGCCATCTGTTCATTCCGATCCGCGAAATCCATAGCGCGGCCAAGGAAGGCTTCATGGAGGCATTGACGGAAACGGACATGTATAAGCGCATAACGGCGAAGCTGGACCGGATCGAAACGCTGCTCGACCATTACGCGAACGAGATGGATACGCTTATCGCAATGGACGACGCGATCTCGACTTTCCGCGGCAACGATATCATGAAGACGCTCACCATCTTTACCGCGTTGTTCACGCCTGCAACGGTCGCCGGAGCGCTGTGGGGAGTCAACATGAGCCTGCTGCCGTGGGCGCGGGAGCCTTGGGGCTTTGCGGCGTTGACGGGCATCGTCGTCTTTTTTACGCTGGCGATATATTTTTGGCTGTGGCGCAAAGGGTGGACCGGCGATTTACTGCATGCGCGCAAGCAGCGGCTTGCCGCCGGGAACGGGCGCGAGGGCGCGATTCGAAAAAGCGGAACCGGCAAAAGGGGAATAAACAGTCAGAATCGTATGCCGCGAGCTTCGGAGGAGGCCTTTGCCGTCCGCTCGACGGCAGTCGCGGCGGCAGAAGAAGGGAGCGGCCTTCCAAGCCGCTCCCGCCGGAAATAACGCAGAGGTTTGAAGTCGGCGGCATTTACGCTGCCGCGAGCTTCATGCCGCCGTTGCCGGTTGCCGCCTTCTCCGCCGTTAATTAGCGAGCGATACCGGAAGTCCGGTCGCGGCCGATTCGTTCGCGGCCATCGTGATCCGGTGCGTCTGCCAGGCGTCGGCATAATCGGAGCGAATGCCGGACGGATCTCCCGTTCGCACCGCGTGCAGGAAAGCGGCGTTTTCCCGGTCGTACGGGTTGTCCTTGTTCACATATTCCGTCTTGCGGCTCGCTTCGATGTCGAGCAGCCCGCCATGGCTTAGCTCCATAACGCCGGCCTGCGTATAAATATGAAGGCCGGAGCGGTGTCCGCCTTGAATGGCGCATGTATTGGCGATCGTCGCCACCTCCCCGCCGGCAAGCTTCAACGTAACGGCGCCGATATCCGGTACGGTTACGCCTTCGGCCGCTCCGGCCATGAAGCGGTTTCCGTAAGCGGCATACACTTCGGTCGCTTCCCCCAACAAAAACCTGAGCAAATCGACGATATTCGTCGTTTGTTCGACGAATTGGCCGCCAGACCCTTCCATACGGCGCCACCAGCCGACGCCCGGCATCGAGCCCATCCAATGGCCAAGCGCCATGAGCGGCGTCCGGTCAGCCAACAGCTCTCTTGCCCGATCCGTACTCTCCATATAACGGAAATGATAGCCTACCGAGGTTATAAGCCCCTTGCGCTCAATCGCTTCCTTGATACGCTTCGTCGTCTCCAGATCCAATCCGATCGGCTTCTCCACCAGAAACGGAATATCCCTTTCGATCAGCGCAAGCTCCAACTCCCCGTGGGCGAACGGCGGCACGCATATGTATACCGCATCCAGCTTGCGGTCATCCAGCATATCCGCAAGCGAAGCATACCCTTTCGCGTCGCGGTAAGGCATCGCCGCCTCGTCCGCTTTCTCCCGGCTGGTCCCGCAAAAAGCCGCTACCCGCACGCCTTCCGTTGCCGCCAATTTCTCCGCATGCATCCGGCCGAACCAACCCGTGCCGACAATCCCGATCTGTAACGTCATCCGATGTGCCCCTCTCTCCATCATGTTTTTGAAATGCAGGTAAACGCTTACACAAACCGCATAAGAAAACGGCTGCCGCGCTCCCTTCAAGATCTTTCAGCCGTACCCTGTCCCGGCGCAGGAGGATAAGCCCGTTTGATGAAACGGGCTTATCCGATGCCGGATACAATGCCGCATCGGCTCCGACTCCATTATACTTGCGGCTGAGCTTTGCCGTCCAACCGGCTGCGCAGCTGATGGCCGTATTCGCCGTGCGGATGGATGAACAGGTTTTCCGTCTGGATCGTGGAATGCGTAATGCCGTATTTGTCCTTCAGCAGCTCGTTAATGGCCAATATCGCGCAATACGGCTGAATGCCTTCCCTTACGAACACATGCGCCGTCAGCGAGTAATGTCCGCTGGCGATCGTCCACAAGTGCATTTCGTGAACGTCCTGAACGCCTTCGACCGACGCGATATCGGCCCGAATTTCGTCCAGATCGAATTGCTCCGGCACCGATTCCATAATAATGAGATACGATTCGCGGATAATTTTGGCCCCGCCGGTAAAAATAATGGCTCCGATCACCATGCTGATCAGCGGATCGAGAACGACCCATCCCGTAAAATAGATGACGACGGCCGAGACGATAACCCCGATGGAGCTGAGCAAATCGCCGAAGAAGTGCCACAGCGCGCTCCGTACGTTCAAGTTGTCTTCCTCTTTCATGCCGTGGCTAAGCACAAGCGTAAGCGTGAGATTGACCAGAAATCCGATAATGGCAATAACGAGCATAAAGCCAAGCTCCACTTCGCGCGGCGCGACGATCCGCTTGATGCCTTCCACGAAAATGCCGACGGCGATAACGGCAAGCGCCAAGCCGTTCAGCAGCGAGGCGATAACCTCGAACCGGAGAAAACCGAACGTATACTTCCGGTTCGGCGAGCGGGACGCCATATAGATGGCCGTCATGCTGAGGCCAAGCGCCAGCACGTCGGAAATCATGTGCATGGAGTCCGACAGCAGCGCCAGCGAATGCGAGATCAAACCGCCGATCACTTCGACGACCGCAAAGAAAAACGTCAATATAAGCGTAATCCAGAGCGTTTTTTTCGACGCGCTTTGCTCCTTCACGTGGTTCAGGTGATGATAATCATAAGGCTTCGACATTCTTGCGCTTCTTGTACTCATAACGATATCCTCCCGTAAGGTAATGGGGTGCGCATCCTTGTAAACGGTGAATGAGAATCGGAATCAACCCCTAAATAGCACGAAAGCTGCCAGCATATGTGGCAGCAATCCGTTTGAACGAAACAAGTTCGTTTCAAAATCATTATTTATTTATAATTAATATAATCTAGAGTCGTTCTTCCCGTCAATGGGCATTTCCCCAAAAAACGTCCGAATCTCGGATATCGGGTTCCTAATCGCCCATTCGTTCATAGAATACAATACGGAAGGATGTGAAAGGGGCTGATCGAAATGGGGAAAGAGAAGCGAATTGCGCAGCCATTGGATTACCGGACGGCTATTTTTTTGGCGGCGGTTTGCAGCCAGACCTACCTGCAATATGTGAACCCGGGCGGACTGTTTCTGATGCCGAAATCGTACAGCCTCGTCGGCGAAATAACGGCCAAAGGATATGGCGCCTATGCCGAACGGTTCGGCTTCGTCATCGAATCGGAGCAAGCCGGCATCGTCGCCTTTCGCGGGACGTCGTCGGTCACCGATTGGGTTTCCGATTTTATCGCGCAGCAAATTCCGTATCGGCCGGTCAAAAACGCGGGCTCTACGCATAAAGGCTTCACCGATCTGTATATGTCCGCTCGGGAATCGCTGTTCGTCCTGTTGGATCGGCTGCCTCAAGACAAGCCTTTGTTTATAACCGGCCATAGTCTTGGGGGCGCTCTCTCGACGCTGGCCGCCCTCGATATCGCTTCAAACAAGCCTTTTACGAACCCTATCGTTTATACGTTCGGGGCGCCCCGCGTAGGAGATCCGGCATTCGTCCGTTCATACAACGGACGCATCGGGACGCATTGGCGTTTCCAGAACGAATACGACATCGTGCCGCATTTGCCGCCGATCATTTACCAGCAACCCAATACGGACAACGTTTATTATTACATGCACGTAAAAGGCGAGGTGCCCCGCGAGTTCAAGGGCGGCTCCGTATCCGGCAACCACGTCATCAGCAGCTATTTTGCGGACCTGGCAAAAGAGGACCCTTCATTCGCCGCGGCCGTTTGCACCGAGCCTCCGGGCTGGTGTCCGTTGCCCGAGCAAGCGAACGAGAGTCCTCAAACCGGTTAAGCGTAAGCCGCCTGTTTGAACCAATTGTGTACGCGGCCGATCGTTTTGTCCAGATTGCAGATCGACTGCTGATCGATATAAGGCGCCATGTGCCGGAAGTAATCCGCATGGCCGCCGATCGTCCGGATGCCTTCGATATGGCCCGGCGCGTATTTCATCCGGTTCCACATCGGAACGGCCAGCTTCCTCGAAGCGGTAAAACCGCCCCAGCTGCCGATTCTCGTAATCGGATCGACCGGTTTGCCTTTCTCGTCGACCGCATGGAAATAGCTGACTTTATCTTTCAAGCGGGGATCGATCGGAATGCGAGGCGAACCGATCTGCACGACCCTGAAGTTATCCACTCCGGCTTGCTCGTAAAGCATGCGCGCCGCTTGGTAAGCCGCAGCTCCTCCGCCGCTGTGGCCGATAAGGAGCAGCGGCTCGCCGTTGCACGCCGGCTTGATGGACCGTAACGCTTCGCGTCCCCCTACCCGTGCAAGCTTGACGCGACGGGGAATGTCGCTGCCCACTTCCAGCACTTGCCGGTAAAGTCTGCGCGATGCATCCCCGTACGGAAAAATCGTGTCGATCACCGGCTCGAGGCCGTCGTCCTTAAACAGCTTCTCCAGCTTATCTATGCATACCGTAAAAATCGTCGGGCTTGTCGCCACGCCCGCCAGCAAATAAATCCGGATTTTGTTGCAGAACGCCATAACAGATTCCCTCCGTTATAATAGAAGTACACTCATTATGCGGGGGGAAGGGACGTTTCATTCTTCGATGACGATGTCAGTTCCGTTCAGTTTTACCTTATAACCTAGCTGTCTAACGGTTTGTACCAGCGGCAAGCCCGTTCCTTCGCGCATGATCGGACGATTGATCCAATCGAGGTACCCCGAATCGCTTTGCCAACCGAACAGACGGCCTTCCGCCGTCTTCCGTTCGGGCGGTCTGATTAGCCGGACGGTTCCGCCGCCCAGACGGACAAGCTCCGTTTGTAACGTTTCCGTAAAAAAGCTCAAATCCGCAAATACGGTACCGTCTACCGCATGCAAATTGCCTCTAAACGTAAAACGCTGGACGGAAGGCTGCCCCTCGCTGTCCGTGGCGGAATAGCCGCTCAGAAAATAATCGCCGGCCACGCTCCGTCTGTAAGCGGCAAGAATGTCCGGCTGCAGCGTAATGGAATAATCGTTAATTTTACGCATCTCGTTATATTCGGTCAAATTGTTGACGTCGAAATAATAGATCGCTTTGACCCGGGGATAATAAGTATGCAACCGTCCGTACAGCCTTTCGATTTTTTTGATCGCAAACTCGTTGTCCCGCTTGCCGTCCGTCGTATTGTAATGGGTCGCCCCGAATTCCGATATTTGGATCGGCTTCGTCCGGCTGTAGCGGTTGTACACATAGTTCAGCATCGCAAGCGGATCCTCCATATCGGCTTTGCGCTTGATGTCGCCGTCATGGTATTTGACGCTGTACATATTGATTCCGACCCAGTCCACGTATTCGTCACCGGGGTAATACTCTTCGATCGGCTTCTCCGGAACGTTCAGCACCGTCCATACCATTGCAGCGTTCGGAGCCCGCTTCTCGAACACGTCGTGCACAAGCCGCCAAGTCCGGATGTACAAGCCGGAATCCCCGCCGTAAGCCGTCCAGGAGCCGTTCATCTCCGATGCAAATCGGATGAACACCGGAACGCCCGCTTTTTTCGCTTCATCGGCAAAACCGCGCAAATAGGCGTCGTCCTTCACCTGTTCCAGCCCCCCGTTCGGCTCCAAGGCGATTTGCGGAAAAGCGCCGGCCGCGATCACTTCCTTCACCCATTCCTTCGGAAAAGGCTGCCCGTAGCCGACATATTTGAAGAAGCTGGCATGCTTGCGCCCGGTCAGCCGGTTAAACGCATCCATGCTGCCTCCGATCGATTTGTCCTGCACGACATATGCGCCCAAATACGCTCCGCTTTCCGGCTCCCACTTCGCCAGCCGGTAATCTTGCTCCTTGGCGAGCAGATGAACCGTCCATTCCGTTTGGCGGACGGCAGCCGATAATGCTTCTTGATCCTTCTCCGCTCCGTCGCGAAGCATGAACAGCAGCAGAACGGCTGCGAGCAGAAGCAGAGATTGACCGCTTACCCATCTTCGCAATTGCAACGGCTATTAGCCCCTTTCCCTGGTGGACCCTCGTATTTTCCAGCATGGGCGCAAGCATGGCAATCTATACGCAAAAAACGCAAAGCCGGGCGGCTTTGCGTCTTCTGTCGCGATAAGTATGGCAGGGCATTACGGTCCGGAAGCTAGACGCCCATTTTTTTGCGTTGGTTGTTCACTTTTTTCGTATTTTGGCTTTTGAGCACTTGCGTTTGGGTCGAGCCGTTTTTGACGGCGTTATGGTTCTGATTCTGCTTTTTCTGGGCCAGCAGCTGCTTCGCGCGTTCAGCCTGCGTCAGTTTCTTCGGCTCCTCCGCTGCTGCGGATTCGTTCGCTGGAATTTCGGACATATTCGTTCACCTCGCTTTGTGTACACGACTAGTCGGGCTTATAGATAGATTATATTACCCCCCGTTCGCTCTGCAACAAAAAAAATGCCGGATCGCGGCGCTCGCTGGATGCCGGTTTTCTTATCCATTATTGACGGCAAAAAAGAATTAATCCGCGGCGCGCTCGCCCCGCGGCGGCAAATCCTGCGCCTGCGAATGCGCGCGGTCGGCGCGAACGCCGCCCTCCTCCGGCCGGATCGCCGCTGCGTCCGGACCCGAAGCCGTCTCCGCCAATTTCTTCTCCAGCGCGCGGACCGAACGCTGCAGCTTGAACTGGCGAATTCCGCCGAACAGCCCGACCGTCGCCCCGCCTAGCAGCGTCGATGCCAAAATAACGAGAATAAGCGGAATTTGCGTCTTCGTAAAAAGAAAATTGACCTGTACCGAGTCGACGTTAATCACGGCGAACAACGCAATGATAAACGCAAATACGAGTGCGGCAATCAATAAGATTTGTCCCTTCATCACACTCACTCCCAACGTTTCGTTTCAAAGTTTGTTTCATTTTACCATAACATTGTGATCCGCACCTCACTTCGGCATGCGTTCCCCTCAGTCCTTGCAATAAAAAAATGACATGCGAAATTGTCGTCAATTTGCATGTCATTTCGTATCCGTCTATTGCGTTACGCAACGAAATAGACGCCGGAGCGTTTTCCTTGCGGTTCCCGGATTAGTGAATATTCTTTTTGGCGAAATTGCTGCCGTGCACGTCCGACACGCTTTGGAACGACAGAAACGCGCGCGGGTCGATCTCATGAACGAGCGACTTCAGCTTCGCAACCTCAAGACGCGTGACGACGACATAGATGACCTGCGTTTCTTCGCGCGAATAGCCGCCTTTGGCCATAATGAACGTCGTGCTGCGGCCGAGCCGGGCATTGATCGCGTCGGAAATTTCCTCGTATTCGTTCGAGATGATCATCACCGACTTCGATTCGTCCAAACCGTCCACCACAATATCGATCAGCTTGATCGCAATATAATACGTAATCATGGAGTACATTGCCGAATCCCATTGGAAGACGAAGCCCGCGGCGATAAAAATAAAGACGTTGATGATCATGACAATCTGGCCGACCGACATATTCAGCTTCTTGGACAGCAGAATCGCAACGATTTCGGTGCCGTCCAGGCAGCCGCCGAACCGCATGACCAGTCCTACGCCGGCGCCGAGAATAATGCCGCCGAACAGCACCGCAAGCAGCTTCTCTTCCGTAAACGGTTCGACATGATGAAGGTATTGGGTCGTAATCGACATGATTACGATGCCGTACAAAGTGGAAATAACGAACGTTTTGCCGATTTGCTTAAAACCGAGAATAAGGAAAGGAAGGTTGAGGACGACAAGAAATATGGCGTAAGATACGCCGGTCAACTCCGACAGCATGATCGATATGCCGGTTACCCCGCCGTCGATAACCGCATTATTGACGAGAAAAAGTTCGAGGGCAACGCCCATCATGATTGCGCCGATCGTAATGAAAATTCCGCGTTTCAAAATTTCAAGCATCGTTAACTTTTTATGCGCTTTTGCCATAGACCACCCATTCTCCTATCATAAGTATTCTTTATAAATCTTAACATACGAAAAGGATCATTCCAAACCTCTTGTTGATTGGCGATTTGCGAACAAGGTCCGGAAGGCGGCTCAAATTCAGACGCAAAGGACGAATAACCCGATTATTTATGCAAAGTGGGCAAGGGTCCAAACCGGGACATCCCCGCCCGGCATAAGGTAGGATAAACACCCATTCAGCTTTCCAATTATTCGCAAAGGAGTTGAGCTGTTCTGGAAACAATAAAGAAGAAAAAGAAACCGTATCCTGCGAAAAAACATGGTCTGAAGCTGCAAACGTCGGTAAACAGCCGGGCTATTGGGCCGGGACCGGGCTTGCCCGGCGGTCCGGGCGGACCCGGCGGACCGGGAGGACCGTTTGGGCCGGGAGGACCGTTCGGACCGGGCGGCCCAGGGGGACCCGGCGGGCCAGGAGGTCCGTTTGGGCCCGGGGGACCGTTTGGGCCGGGCGGACCCGGAGGTCCCGGAGGTCCCGGCGGCCCGTCCGTCGCATTTGCCCCCGGCTGCGTAGGCAGATGGACATTCATTAGAACGAGATTCGGCCAGTCGTTCTGGATGTTTATCGTACGCTCCCAACCGTTTGGCTTTACGTCGGGCTGGGTATGGCCGACCTTCACGTTCCAAACGTTCCCTTCCTGGTTGATCGCAAGCGCATTTTGCCGGTAACGTACGCGTTTCTCGCAAGGCATCGTCCCTTCCGCCGTCGGGGACGGTGCCTTTTCCTATTTCGTGGCTTGGCCCTCCCGCGTTCACGCCACGGTTGCCGTTTGGCGCCGTTTTGGATAAAATGGGATTCACTTCAGCCGAACGGTTTAATGATGAAGCCAACGCCAAGGAGGAGCGTACGCAATGGTCACGATTTACGATATCGCCGAACGCGCCGGCTGCTCGGCCATGACGGTATCCCGCGTCATCAACAATACCGGGCGCATCAGCGAGAAGACCCGGCAGCGGGTCAAAGCCATTATGGCCGAAATGAATTACGTCCCGAATATCGCCGCCCGCAGTCTCGTGCTTCAGGAGACGAAGCTGCTTTCCCTCGTCATACCGGACATTACGAATCCTTTTTATACGACGCTGGCCCGCGGCGCCGAGGACGCGGCCCGCAAATTCGGCTACCAGCTGTTGTTCTCGAACAGCGACGAAAACCTCGAGAAAGAAAACGCGACGCTTGACGCGGTCATATCCGCGCGGGCCGACGGCGTGCTGATCGCTCCGGTCGGCGACGGCTCGGCTCCCTGCCTGGAGCAGCTGAAGCAGCACAATATTCCCGTCGTGCTGCTGGACCGCGAAGTGCCGGGCTTCGAAGCGGATACGGTGCTCGGCGACAGCAAGGAAGGCGCCAAAGCGTTAACGGCGATGCTTCTTGCGCAAGGGCACCGCAGAATCGCCTTTATTAACGGCTCTCTGAGCACATCGACCGCAAGGCAGCGGCTGCTCGGCTATCGGGAAGGCTTGTCTTCGGCCGGCATTGCCTGCGACGACGCAATCGTCTTCGAGGCCGGATTTGCGGATACGGGCTTAGCCGAAATCATCGGCAAGCTGATGGATCTGGAACAACGCCCGACGGCCGTCTTTGCCGCCAACAACAAAATCGCCCTGGCGGCCATTCGTTCGCTTCATGCGGCGGGATTGTCGATTCCCCGCGACATGTCGGTCGTCTGCTTCGACGATCTGGAAGCCGATTATGTCGTCGATCCGTTCCTGACCGTGGCGGCGCAGCCCGCTTACGAGTTCGGCGCCGTCGGCGTCGGCCTGCTCGTCGAGCGCATCAAGGACAGAAGCAGGCAGCCTCGTACCGTTACGCTCTCTTCCGCGCTGATGAAGCGCAGATCGACGGCCCCGCTGCGCTAGCGGGAACCCCGCCTTCATTGCCGCCCGCCTCTTGCGCAGTCACGCCGGAATAGGTTATACTGGCTTACAAATTGCATGATCGACCATATGCCGATGAAGAGCATCCAACTCGGAGGCGTTCTCGTCAAGGAGCAGCCCGCATCTCCCTCCGCCAAGCAGGAGGACCTGCAAAGCGCTGCGTTCCCTAAGTTAACCGGACCCGCCCGTTACCGCGGAACCAAGGAGGGCTGCCCGGCATTATGCCGGCAAGCCAATTTGGGTGGCACCGCGAGTCTCTAAACGCTCCTCGTCCCAAGCGACGGAGCGTTTTTTTGTTTTTTTCATCCCCAAAACAAGGAGAGTGGCGGTTATGTTGGATATCAAATGGATTAGGGAAAACGGAGATACGGTGCAGCTTGCGGCTGAACGGAAAGGAATCGCCTTGTCGGTCAGGGAGCTGCTGGAGGCCGATGTCGCTTTACGCAGCTTGCGTCAGGAGGCCGACGCGCTGAGACAAGCCCGCAATACGCTGTCGACGGGCATCGGCATGGCGCTTCGGGACGGCAACGAAGCGTACGCGGAGCAAGCGAAGACGCAGGTGGCCGCCGTGAACGGACAGCTGGCCGGCCTGGAAGCCGAACTCGACGCCGCCGAACGGCGTTTCCGCTCGCTCATGGAGCTCGTCCCGAACGTCGTATCGCCCGATACGCCGGTCGGCAAGTCGGACGCGGACAATGTGGAAATTCGGCGGGTCGGTATGCCGAAGGAGACGGGCTTCCCGCAGCGGAGCCATATCGAGCTCGGCGAGCTGCACGATATGATCGACGTGCGGCGCGGCGTCAAGACGGCAGGCTCGCGCAGCTATTATTTGAAAGGCGCGGGCGTGCTGCTTCACCGGGCGGTCCAGCAGCTGGCCTTCGATAGGCTGGTGCACAAAGGCTTCACGCCGGTCGAGGTGCCGTTAATGGTGCGGGAGGAAGCGCTCGCTCACGCAGGATTTTTCCCGCTTGGACGCGATCAGGTGTACCGCATCGACGAGGAGGGAAGGTGGCTCGTCGGCACGTCGGAGGTGCCGCTCGTCAACTACTATGCCGATGAAATCGTCGACGCGGCGGAGCCGATCAAGCTGGCGGCTGCTTCGTCGTGCTTCCGCAGCGAGGTCGGCTCGGCGGGCAGGGACGTGCACGGGCTGTACCGGGTCCATCAATTCGCGAAAGTGGAGCAGGTGGTCATCTGCGAGGCGGATTACGAAGTATCGGAAGCGCTGCTGCAGGACATTACGGCAAACGCCGAAGAGCTGCTTCAATTGCTGGAGCTGCCCTACAGGGTGATGGCGGTATGCACCGGCGACATGTCGCAAAAAACGTACAAGCAATACGACATCGAGACGTGGATGCCAAGCCGCGGCAGCTACGGCGAAACGCATTCGTCGTCGAACCTCGGCGACTTCCAGGCGCGCCGTTCGAACATCCGTTACCGCGGCGCGGAAGGCAGGCTCCGTTATTGCCATACGCTCAACAATACGGCCGTCGCCTCGCCCCGCATCCTGATTCCGCTGCTGGAAAACCATCAGCTCGAGGACGGCTCGATTCATATTCCCGAGGCGCTCCGGCCCTATATGGGCGGCATGGCGCGGATCGCGCCGCCGGAGCCTGCCGTGCGGGCATAGAGCATAGCCAATGAATCGGATCAAGCCCCGATAAGGGGCTCTTAATCTTCCGGAGGACCGGTTTGCCCGCCGTATCGGCGGCAAAATAGTCCTCCGGTTGCTTTTTTGTACGAAAGGATTGTGTAAAATAATATTACATATACGATTGCCTTTCTTTCATTTTCGCCATAAAATTAGAATATTAATAACGATAACCTAACACCAAATACACACGGCGTTGCAATTACACCATTCCGTATTACAAGAGGTGAGCAAACATGCCAGGTGAATTGATTTTGACGGTTGACGATGAAACGAAAATTAGCGAGCTTGTAGGCCTGTTCCTGCAGAAGGACGGCTTCCGCCACCGCATGGCGACAAGCGGCAAGCAAGCGCTCGAAATCGCCGCAACCGACCGGCCTTCGCTGATCGTGCTTGACGTGCTGCTTCCCGACATGGAAGGTTACGAGCTATGCTCCCGCCTTCGCCAAACGACCGATGTCCCTATCCTATTCCTGAGCTGCAAAGACACGGAGATCGACAAAGTCGTCGGCTTGAGCGTCGGCGCGGACGATTACGTCAGCAAGCCATTCAGCCCCGTCGAGCTCATCGCCCGCATCAAGGCGCAGCTGCGCCGCAACCGCATCGTCCGAAGCCGCGGGGAAGACGCCTCCCCCGCCGCCATCGCCTCCGAGCACGTCCGCCTATCCGCAAGAACGCACGAAGCGTTCGTGGACGGCAAGCCCATCGACTTATCCGCCAAGGAATTTCAGCTTTTGTCCTATTTGATGCGACACCCCAAGCAAGTATTGACCGCCGAAAGGCTGCTCACCGCCGTATGGGGGTACGATAGCACGCTCGATACGAAAACCCTTCAAGTGCATATCGGCCATCTGCGCAAAAAAATCGAACCGGACCCGGCGAATCCGAAACGGATCGTCACGATCCGCGGCTTCGGCTATAAATTCGATGAAGCTGTCAAGCCGGTTTAACCTTGCGCGCCGGAAGCCCAAGGCGTTTGCGATCCAGCTCCTGCTGTCGATGCTCGCCGGATCGCTCGTCCCTTTGCTGCTGCTGTCCGCCATCGCCGGCCAAACGGTGCGGAGCCAGCTGCAGCGCTCTAGCCAATTAAGCGCGGAACGGACCGAAATGAACTATATCCGCATGTACGAAAATCATATCGAAGAGCAGGCGCAAAGCATCGATTCGGAGCTCCGAAAAGTGGAAAGCGCGGTGCTTGTGGCGAAGGCGATGGCGGAAGCCCTTTTCTCCAAACCGTCCGCCTGGCCCGAAACGTTCGTGGAGTACGAATACGACGAGGCGGAGAACCGTTACGTCGACCTCGACGAAGACGGCAAAGGAATGGTCAGCATCCGCGTGGAAAGCCGCGAAGAGAAGCCGACGGCCGAACAGACCCGGGATTTTGCGATCGGCAAAAACCTGCACCCGGTTTTCCGCGCCCAAACGGCCAACAACCCGAACATCGTCACGATGTACTACATTCATCCGCAGTCGGGCTCGTACGTGTACCCGTTCTATGACGGCCCGCCCGCCCCGGACTCCCGGCCAATCCGCAAGCTGACGACTTACCCGTTTTATACCGACGCCCTGATCGTGCCTCCCGGCGTAGACGAAGTCGTCTGGACCAAGCCGTATTACGACATCACGCCGAGAGGCTGGATGTTTACGGCGACAACCCCCGTCTACGACGACAAAAGAAGGCTGAGAGGAATCGTCGCCGCGGACGTGACCGTCGACAGCTTTATCGGCAACGTCGTGGACACGAATTTTGACACCCGGGACGGTTACGCTTTGCTGCTCGATTCGCACTACACCTTGATCGCCGCGCAGCAGCACGGCTTATACGAGATCAACCGGATGAACCTGATCTCGGCATTCCGCTCTTCCAGGCCGCAGGACGGCCGCCAATACCGCATCATGGAGCTGAGCGGTGAAAACAAGGCGGTATTTAGCCGCTCCATTCCTTCGACGCATTGGACGCTTGGTTATATCATCGCCGAGAGGACGCTGCTCGAGCCCGTTTATTCGGCCACGAAGGAGCTGAATCAGCGGACGGAGCGGGCGCTGACGCTCCAGCTCGCCTTGTTGTGCGGCCTGGCGGTTATGTTGAGCATAGCGCTTGCGTTTTTTCTGCGCGCGCGCATCGCGCGGCCGGTCGATCGGCTTGCGGAAGCGTTCGCCAAAATGGGCGAAGGCAAGGTCGCCGTAACGCACCACGATACGCGGGTGCTCGAGTTCAACCGGCTGCTGCACGATTTCAACCGGATGTCGGGCAAAGTAAGCGAGCTGATGGAAGCGCAAGCGGCGTTAAACGCCGATCTGGAACACAAAGTCCGGCTCCGGACGGCGGAGCTTAAGGAAATGAACGACGAGCTCGAGATGCGCGTCCGGGAGCTGACCCGTCTCGAGCAATGGCGCAAAGAGCTGTTCATGAACATCTCGCACGATCTGAAGACGCCGATTACTCTAATCCAAGGGTATATCGAAGCGATTCATGAGGGCGTTATTCCGGAGGAGCAGACCGGCTTTTATTTGCGGCGCATCCGCGACGGCATCGCGGCGATCACCCATTTTGTCCGCAGCTTGAACGAGCTGAGCTTACTCGAAACGAGGCAGCTCGCGGCCCGGATGGAGCCGCTCGATGCGACGGAGCTGTTCCGGGCGATCGCGTCCAAATGGGCGCCTTATATGGAGCTTGCCGGGCGGCCCTTCCGCATCGAACGGCTGTCGGGCGGCGCCCCGTTGCTTGGCGACGCCCATCTGCTCGGGCGGGTGCTGGACAATTTGATCGAAAACGCGCTCAAATATACCGAAGAACGGCTGCCGGTCGCCTTTCGCTACGAGCTGGCGGAAGGCGCAGCCAAGTTCAGCGTCATCGACGCCGGACCCGGCATTCCCGAAGATGCCATCCCGTACGTGTTCAACTCGTTTTACCGGGTAGACAAGTCGCGCAACAGCGGCATTCCCGGCAGCGGCCTGGGGCTGTCGATCGCGAAAGAAATCGCCGCGATGCACGGCGGGGAGCTAAGCGTCGACGTGCGCCGCGGCGAAGGCGGCAGCGGCTGCACGTTCGCGCTGTCGCTGCCGCTGCGGCAGGAGGCCGGCGCAGCCTCGGAACGGCGCACGGAAGCCCCGCCTGCGGACGAGTACCGGGGCGCCTCGGCGGGATAAGCGCACGGCATGCGGCCGGACCCGAGTCCGGCGCGAAAGCGGCGGCTTTACGGCGCGGCGCGGCGCCCGCGCGAACCGTGGCGTATGGGCCACCGGGTTCGCCGGCGGGATCGGGCCGGAAGCGGAGCCGTGCTGCAGAACCCGGCGATATCGGCGGTAAACCGCAAGGAGCCTCTTGTTGAGAAGGCTCCTTGCTTGATGGCGACTTTTAAGCGGCCGTAAACCGACTGCGCCGATGGATCATGCCATAAATGCCTGCCGGCAACGGGTTATTCTTCCGCCGTCACTCCCCATCAGCCGCATCCGCCGCCGCCCCATCCGATGATGCCGCCGGTTCGGCGGCCGGCTCAAGCAGATCCAGCGTCGGCGTCTCGTTAAAGAAATTCCACGGCTTGATCATCGCCGTTACCCATTCCGTCGGCATGATCGGGAATTCCTCCGCCCGCATCACGTGCGTCGTGCCCGTCGTCATCCAGACGACCGTGTCGGTGTCCGCGATCGGGCGGTTTTGCCGCGTCCATAATCCGAGACCCGTGTCGGTGTTATGCGTCGTATATTTGCCCTCCGAATACTGCTCGTCTTTTTTGTACGGCGTGACCCAAATATGATGATTGATGAATTCCGCGCGCTTCAACACGTAATCCGTCTTTGTGAACAACGGCTCCTCCATGAACGGATGCGTGCCGCCGGCATAAGGGATGATCTGGTACCCGGTCGGGTAACCAAGCTTGTTTTCTTCGCTGTCGCTGGTGACAAGAACGATTTTGTCCGGGTCGAATTTTTGGATCGCGTCCTGCTCTTTTTCGTACGTTTTTTCGATCGTCACCATTTCGCTGCGGGCAAACTCCGGATTCGGGACCGTTTCGGCCCTCGGCAATATTTCGCCGACCGTGTTCGTTTCGCCGTCGATGTCGAGATCGAGCCGGAAGTTGAAAATATGCTGGTGCGTCGGCGCCACGATATTCGTATCCACCAGCGTGCCGTTGCGCGTATCTTCCGCGGCCGTCGCATCGTGCATCGTCTCCGTGTCCACCGCCTTGATCTGGGCCAGCCCTGTCGCGCCAACCATCAGCTTGATGGAGCCGTTCTGCATGAACACCCAATCGAGCACGTAATCGTAGTTGCCGATCGTTGCGATCGAGCGCAGCACCAGCTCGCGGCGTTCGCGCGCATCGCCGTTATGGGACCATTCCGGATCGGCGTACCGCTCGAACACGGCGAACGCGTCCTTGATGACGGTCGCCTTGCCGGCCGTATCGTTAATGGCCGCGTCAAACAACGTCGCGTTTTGAGGAACGTCCGAGCCCATATTTAACGGCCGGGTCGACATGCCGACGCCGTATTCGCCCGCGTCCATAAATATTTTGTACAGCCAGGCCGGGTCCGGGTCGCCGTAAGGAACCATCATGCCGCCCAAATATCCTTCGTACATAATTTTCCGTTTCTCTCCGCTTTCCGAATAGGTAACGGTGGACACAATCGGACCGACGCGGGGGTCCAAACGGAAATGAAAGTTCCAGTTTTGCCAGTCGATTTTGTTGCCCTTAACGGAAAAGCTGGCCCCCTCCGGCTGCGTAATGATAAGCGGCTTGATCTGCTCCGTACGGGCGCTCTTGATCACTTTCGAATAGTCGTTCGGATCGGTCGGCACCGGCGGCGTCGCGTAATCGTAAATTTTGACGACTTTTTTGGCGTTCAGGTCGACGAGAAAAGCGAGACCGTCCATCGGATGAGCAAAGCTGTTGACCGCTCCCTCGATAATCGGACGCGGGACGGACATCGCAAGGCGAGAGCCCTTGGGAGTCAGCTCGGGGCCGTAATCGCCAAGCGGGCCGTCGCTGAACCGCACCTTGCTCAGATCGGTTATGCCGCGTTTTTCAAGAGCGGCGACGGCAGCCGGATCCTTCTTGACGATGTCGCCGGTCTGCCCGTACTCGGTATACAGCGGCCAGCCTTCCGGTACCGCCTTCCACTGCACCACCGTCCCGTTGTCGAGGTCGACGACGCCTTCGTAAGGCTTCTCCTGCTTGACGGCCGTAAACGTAGCCTGACGGGGCAGCCGCGCGCTGCCGTCGGAATATTCCCATTCCCACACCTTTGCTTTGTCCGGCTCCTCCAGCTTGATTTCGGCAAAATACAAGCTTGCGTCCCCGTATGCCGACTCTTTCACGATTCGGGCCGCTTTCTCGATCTCCTCCGGCGTCAAGGCGTTAAGCGGATGATACACGATCGCCTCCACTTCGGCCGCGCTCAGCCTGCCGATCCCGAACGCGCCGTACCCGATGCCCGTCGAGCTGACGGCGATTGAAGCGGCAATCAGCGGAATAAGCCATTTTCTCCTCATTATCGAACCCCTCCATTGCTTAATCGAATGCCAAGCTTGTAACCAGTGTAGCGATTGCAAGTAAAAGGCGGAGTCGGATAAGGTAAAGTTCAGCTAACATTTCGGCGGATTTTCGGTAAAGTCCGGCGATGCCGCAGCCCAAGGAAGCGACCGGGGCAACCGCCATAAAAAAGGCTTTGCGCCGCCCCGTTTGGGGGCGGCGCAAAGCTTTAGGAATACGCGAATAGCGGATGAACGATTCCGGCCATTCCGGCTTTTACTCCACCTTCGGCAAATCGAGCGTCGGCGTCTCGCCGAAGAAGTTCCACGGCTTGATCATCGTCGTGACCCATTCCGTCGGCATGATCGGGAACTCTTCCGCCCGCATCACGTGCGTCGTTCCCGTCGTCAGCCAGACGACGCTGTCGGTTCGCTCGATGCCGCGGTCCTGCTTCGTCCATGCGCCCAGGCCGGTGTCGGTGTTATGGGTCGTATATTTGCCTTCGGAGTAAAGCTCGTCTTTCCTATACGGCGTCACCCATACGTGATTGTTAATGAATTCCGCCCGCTTCAGCACGTAGTCCGTTTCCGTGAACAACGGCTCTTCCATGAACGGATGCGTACCGCCGGCAAACGCGATCATTTGATAGCCGGTCGTGTAACCTTGCTTGTTCTGCTTCGCTTCGCTCGTCACCAGCACGATTTTGTCCGGATCGAACTTCTGGATGGCTTCTTGCTCGGTCTTATACGTCTTCTCCTCCATAATCATTTCGCTGCGCGCGAAGCCGGGGTCTTGATCTACGGCTACCGTCTTCGGCAATATTTCGCCGACCGAGTTGATTTCCCCGTCCACGTCCATATCGAGGCGGAAGTTGAAAATATGCTGGTGCGTCGGCGCCACGATGTTCTGATCGACCAGAACGCCGTTGCGCGTGTCGTCGACAGCCGTCGGGTCTTGAATCGTTTCGCTGGCGACCGCCTTCACTTGGGCGAGGCCGGTAGCGCCGGTCATAATTTTGATCGTGCCGTTCTGCTCGAATACCCAGTCGAGCACGTAGTCGTAGTTGCCGATCGTCGCGATCGAACGAAGCACCAGCTCGCGGCGTTCGCGCGCTTCCGGACCGTTCGGCGTGTTATGCGACCATTCCGGATCGGCGTAACGCTCGAACAACGCGAATGCGTCTTTGAAAATTTCCGCTTTGCCTTCGGTCGTGTTCAGCGCAACGTCGAACAATACGGCGTTGTTCGGCGCGTCGGCGCCTACCTTCAGCGTCCGGGTGGACAGTCCCACGCCGTATTCGCCGGCATCCATAAAGATTTTATAAAACCAGGCCGGCTCCGGATCGCCGTAAGGCACCATCATGCCGCCCATGCCGCCTTCGTACATAATTTTCCGTTTTTCGCCGCCGTCCGCATACGTTACGGTCGATACGATCGGACCGACGCGCGGGTCCATGCGGAAATGGAAGTTCCAGTTCTGCCAGTCGACCATATTTCCTTTCACCGAGAAGCTGGCCCCTTCCGGCTGCGTAATAATAAGCGGCTTCAACTCGTCCGTGCGGTCGCTCTTGATCACCTTCGAATAATCGTTATCCTCCATCGGAATCGGCGGAGTCGCGTAATCGTAAATGTCGACCACTTTTTTCGCGTCCAGATCAATCAGCAGCGCCAAACCGTCAATGGGATGAGCATAGTTGTTCACCTTCCCCTCGATAGTCGGTCGCGGGACGGCAATCGCCAGTCTGGAACCCGGAGGCGTAAGCTCGGGGCCGTAATCGCCCAGCGGACCTACCGCAAACCGAATGGCGTCCACCGTAAGATCGCGTTTCGCCAGCGCCGCTTTCACTTGAGGGTCCCGCTTAATAAAATCTTGAGCGCCTGCGCCTTCGTTGAACAACGGCCAGCCTTGCGTCACTTCCTTCCAATAGATGACCGTTCCTTCATCGAGGTCGACCGTTCCTTCGTACGGGGTATCCCCTTTAATCGCGGTGAACGTCGCCTGACGCGGCAGCTTGCCCGCGCGGCCGGAATATTCCCACTCCCATACCGCCGCCTTATCCGGCTCTTCCAGCTTAATTTCGGGGAAATACATGCTGGCGTCGCCGTACCGGGATTTTCTAATAATCGAAGCGGCCTCTTCTATTTCCTCCGGAGTCAATGCATTAAGAGGATGATAGACCATTGCCTCGATTTCCGCCGCGCTTAGGCGGTTGAAGGCGAATCCCCCGCTGCTCATCGCGATCGTTCCAACTACTACCGCTGCCGCAACCGTTGAGACGAACCACTTCTTTCTCCCCATACTACCGCTCTCCCTCCGCATATTAAAATTCATGCCCGCCGGGACTTCCGGATGGGCAAACCGCGCCCGGCATCCCTTTCGCTTGCCCGCGGTTTATCCGCGTTCCCATCCCATCTTAACAGCGCTACCTAAAGGGACGGCCGCATAGAGGTAAAATCCGGTTAACGTTTAGGCTGCGCCTGCGTAAAATATGGGCTGCGGGAGGGAAGAGTCTTACGAGAATTAAAATCTAAAAAAGAAACGGCGATGCAACGGTAAGTTCCGTAGTCGCCGTTTCTTTTATTTCGATCTATGACTGGTTGCGCGCCATTAACGATCCGCTGAAAAACCGTCCAGCCCTTGCCTTTGCAATTCCTCGGCCACAAGGCGGGCCAATTCCGTTGCCCCGGCGCGATTAGGGTGCAAGGTATCCCCCGGCATGTAAAGCTCGAGCGTAGCTTCCGGACCGATCGAGGTAAAGTATGCCGAGCTAAGCACGTTAAGGTCGACCAATGGAACATTCTCTTCCTGCGCCAAAGCCACGGTCGAATGCCGATACCATCTGTTTACGGAGGAGTGAACGCCTTCCGCATTAAAATCCGTTGCCCTTCCTTGCGGAGTCGATAAGATCACGGTCGCCCCTTTGGCCTTTACTTGCCTGACCATATCGCGCATGATCTCTTTAAATTCCGCTTCGGTCGTGCTATTTTTCGGATTCGTATCGTTAATTCCCAATTGCAATATAAAATAATCGCCCGGCTTAATGTACTTCAAGATCGCTTCCAGTTGTCCTCCGTCCCGGAAGCCTCTGGCAATCTGGCCGCCCGAAGCCATATTTCTCACTTGAAACGTCTGCGCGCTGACAAACTCCTTAAACAGTTGTCCCCATCCGGCCTGCGCGCTTGAATCCAGCGGATAGTAGTTGCACACGGTCGAATCTCCGCCGATATAGATCGTTCTATTCGTGACCGGGTTATCCGACAGCTTTCTGATTTTCAGGGCGCTTAAAGTAAAAGCCGTCCCCTCCTTGCCGGCCGTAACAAGGATATTCAGTTGTCCGTCGGCAATCGGAATTTGGAATTTATCCGTTGCGTTGTTTCCGGTCATATTGATGACTTGATAAACGCCCTCCGCCGCCACGCTTGCTCTGGCCGTGTTTCCTAACGTCACTTTAATCTCATAAAGTCCGTTCGAAAGATCGACGTTAAACGTGTTTTCGCTTTTGGTGCCGTAAGTTAAAAACTGAACGGCGTCGCTTGCGGCGCCCGTGCCGGAGGCCGTCACATTCTGCATGTTGTCCGGCGTGTTAAAGCCGTAGCCTTTCTCCGGCGCATAACCATCGGAAGCGCTGACGCCGATATAGCCGGGTTCCACGTCTCCGCCCCCGAAATCAAACTTGATTTCGTCTATCGCCGCCTCCGCGCGCATAGCCGGCATCCCCCCGAGAAAAACAGCCGTCATCAGAATTGTTGATAGCGTTTTCAACCATTTGCTTTTCATTTCCATAATTCCTCCCTTATCGGCAATATTTAAAAACGATAGGAAACACCCCACCTCTCCTTTTATTTGAAATTAAGTATAGGAAAGGATTTATTTTCCATCAATAAGACCTTCTTGCAGGCCGTTCTTGCATTATATTGTCTCCCTTGCACTTTCTTGTTCGCCATGCGTTCTTTCGCAGCATATCCCGCCGACGAAGGTCGAAGCGAAATCACAACGGCGGCAAAAAAAATAGAGGAGCGCCTCAAGGGGACGCTCCCTTAACAGATAAACCGCCGTTCCGGCAGTTTTATTGGAATGGGGATTGGAACATTCGGTGCTTATCGGACCTCCGCCGTAAACGGAACAAGAAATACTTCCCCGTTCCGTTGAAACTGTCCCCACAGCTTATATAGCCCGCTGCGCGGAAAGCTGACGCCAAACACCGCCTGCGGCCCCGAGGAAGCCCAGTTCAGCGGATGAAGATGCAAATAATCATTTAGCCCTTCGTCAATCGCCACGGCATGCCCGACCGCGCCGAGATAAAGCTCCAGGTCGCGAATCGGCTCCCCCGTCTTCGCGTCCGTGAACGTATACGTCATCGTCAACGCCTGCAGCTTCGCCGGCGCTTGATCGAAGGTAAGCTCGACTTGCATGCCGTCGACCGTCGCGACGAACGATTCGCTTGGCGTCAGATCGTAAGCGGCTCCCGGCGTTCCCGCCACGGCAACTTCAGCCGTGCGCGTCAGCTCATTCATCCCCGTCGGCTGAAAGTCGGCGTACAGCTTATAACTTCCGCCGGCAGGGAAAGCGACGTCCAGTTCATAAATGCCTTTGCCTTTATACTCGGGATGAACATGCTGAAATTCCGCCAAATCCCGGCTTACGACGACCAAATGAATCAGCTTTTCGTTAACGACGTCAAAGCTTTCGATCGGCGTTCCTCCCTTCCCCGTAACCGTCAGCCTGAGCAGGCCAGCCTCGCCCGCGGCGGGAGCGCCTTCCGGCCATTCAAACCGCATCCGGACCGCCTTCTCGCTTGCCGTCTCCACGGCGGCATGGCGATGCGCCAGCGTCATCGCAAACGGGTCCAGGTAAGGATCCGCCATATCGCCGGAGCCGGAGGCGTCGGATTTCCCCGCCCCCTCCAGCATAAAGGTCATCGCGAAGCCGGCGAGCATCAGTCCGGCAAGCAGCGCCCATTTCATCCGTTTCATCGCTTCACCTCCACGTCTCCTTCGTCCATTGTATCCGCCCATGGTAAAGGAATCCGTGCCCTCAAGGTAAAGTCCGGGTAAAAAAGGTTAATGATAAATCAGATTCAGTATGCCTGCAACGATGAATATAACCCCCATCACTAACGATACGGAAAAATCGCAATGATTCCAACCGTAAACAGCACAATGCCTATGAACAGGTTCATCTAAAGTTCAACTCCCTGCAAATAAATACGGAAGCTTTGCAAGGAAGTATCAACATCCGTTTAGGAGACAGCGGCAACGATCGTAAACAAAAAGCCGCAATTATGCGGCTCACAAAATCGATTGAATCTGATATCAACCTGAAAAAGCAATGGATTGTTCGAGTTATACGCCAGCGGCTGCTGCATTGCGCCAGCCGCCGTAAACGGTGATGTCTTCGGCCCCCGCTTCCGCGTAGCCTTCGCAGACGAAGCCGGGAACCTCCGACCCGTCGGCAAGCTCGACCTTTCCGATGCCGAGCGGAGCTGGGATCGAAGCGACGAAAGCGCCGAACGACGCTGCCGGCATTTCCCACACTTCCAGCGCGACGGACGAACCTCCGTCCGCTTGCCGGATCAGACCCGGCTTGGGCGGCGATGTCGGCAGTTTGACCAGCTTATAAGCTGCTGCCGTATTCGACTCGCGGACAAACTCGGCCCCGCACGCCTTCATTTGGCGTTCAAGCGGAAAGCCGCGCATATGTAGGCCGCATACGGCAACAAGCACCGTATCCGCTCCATTGACGACTCTCGTTGCGCTGCGGGTATCCGTCTCCGCAGCGATGCCGGGAGTCGCTTCCTCCCCTGCCGGAGCCGAAGCAGCCGCGGCCGGCACTGCCGACGGACTTGCGCCGTTCCCGGGCGCCTCCAATGCTTCCGGTGCCGCTTCGGCTCCGGCAGGCCCGCCCGTCGCCGCTTCGCCCGTCCAATCGAGCGCAAAGCCGCGGATCAAGTCCTCGCGGTCGCCGGCGGCAAAGGCCGTAATGCCAAACGGAGCGCCCGCTTCCGCTTCTCCGGCCGGAAGGGCGACCGCGCACAGATCCAGCAGGTTGCAATGGTTCGTATAGCGGCCCATGTCGCGGTTCGTGCCGAGCGGATCGGCTGCCACCTGTACGCGGGTCCAAGTTCCGCCGCAGGTCGGAAGGACGAGCACCGCGTCCCGCAGCAGCGCGTGCGCCTTCAGCTTCAGCGCCCGAAGACGGTGCATCGCCTTAAATACGGAAGCTGCCCCAAGCTCCGGAGCCGCCCCACTCCGCAAAATACTTTCCGTAACCGGCAATGCAGCGCCCGGATTCGCTTCGATAAACGCGCCCAATCCGGCCCACCGCTCCGCTATCCACGGCCCTTCATACAAGATAGCCGCCGCTTCCTCGAACGGCTCGATGTCTACGTATTCCACCGGCAGCCCGCATGCCTCGAGCCTGCAGACCGCGGCCTTCCACGCTGCGGCATACCGCTCCGCCAGCGGACCGTAAAACGCAAGCTCCCCGCGCGGCAGGCAAATGCCGGACGGCCTGGACGAAGTCGGTTCGGGGAGCGCGCGGGACCAAAGGTCCCGCCTATCGACGCCGCGAACGATACGGTCGATCAGCAAAGCGTCGCCCGCAGCATTCGCAAATACGGTAACGCAATCGAGGCTCTCGCACGCGGGAACGACCCCTCTTACCGGCCAAGCGCCCAAGCTCGGCTTATAGCCGACAAGGCCGTTCAAGGCGGCCGGCACCCGGCCCGAGCCGGCCGTATCGGTGCCGAGCGCAAACGCGGCCTGGCCCCGGGCCACGGCGACGGCAGAGCCGGAGCTGGAGCCGCCGCTGATCAGCTCCGGCCGGAGTGCGTTATGCGTCTCGCCGTAAGGGCTTCTCGTTCCGACAAGGCCGGTCGCGAACTGGTCGAGATTCGTCTTGCCGACCGGAACGGCGCCCGCCTCGACAAGGCGGCGTACCGCTTCGGCATGCTCCGCGGGCGTGTACGCATAATCCGGACATCCCGCCGTCGTAGGCATGCCGGCTACATCGATGTTGTCCTTAACCGCAAACGGGATGCCCCATAAAGGCGCGCCGGCCGGATCGATACGGCGCAGCGCCTCCAAATAAGGGCCGATTCTCTCCATCGAAGGAGGCGTAATCCATATGTTCATGTCCGCTTCTTCTTCCGCCAGCCGGACGATGTCCGACATGACCCGCTCCGGCGTAATTGTACCGTCGGTATAAGCCTGCCTTAACAAAGCGATCGATCGGATAGGCGCGTTCATCCTTGCAGCACCTCCTCCTTCGCCGGCTCCGGAACAAGGCCGACCAGCAGCTGCCCCGCCTGTACCGCATCCCCAACCCGGACGTATACGGCCGACACCCGCCCGTCGCAGGTCGCCGCCTGGTTGAATTCCATCTTCATGCTTTCCTCGATAATCAGCGTATCGCCTTTTTTCACCCGCTGACCGGGCTCGACCAGCACCTTCCAGACGCTTCCCGGCATGTTGCAGCGCACCGCTACCGCGCCTTCCTCCAGCTCTTCCTCTTCCTTCTCCGCGCCGGTCTCATGCTCGGAGACGTATTCCGCGAGGCCGAGCTCCCGCCACCGCTCGCGCTCCTCGCGGAACGCGCGCCGCTGCGTATCGCGGAAGCCTTGCGCATCTTCTTCAATCGATTCGAGAAACCGCAAGTACTCCCCGAGATCAAAGGTCGTTTCCGTAATATCCGCTTCAAATCTTCCTCTCGGAAAATCTTCCCGCAGCTTAAGCAGCTCATCGGCCGTTACCGGGTAGAAGCGGATCTGGTCGAAAAACCGGAGCAGCCACGGTTTCCCCGGCTTAAAGCTTTGCGTCGAACGCAGCTTATTCCACATTTGCACGGTACGGCCTACAAACTGGTACCCGCCGGGGCCTTCCATGCCGTACACGCACATGTAGGCGCCGCCGATGCCTACGGCGTTCTCCGGCGTCCATGTCCGCGCCGGGTTGTATTTGGTCGTCACCAGCCGGTGGCGAGGATCGGTCGGCGTCGCGACCGGCGCTCCCAAATAGACGTCGCCAAGCCCCATGACCAAATAATTCGCCTCGAAAACAATCCGCTTCACGTCCTCGATGCTGCCGAGTCCGTTCACCCGGCGGATGAACTCCAGATTGCTCGGACACCACGGCGCATCCGGCCGCACGTTCTGCTGGTAACGGTCGATCGCCAGCTGCGTTGCCGGATCGTCCCAAGATAACGGCAAACGAACGATTCGCGAAGGAACACGCATCGACTCGAGCGGCGGCAGGCTCCTGTCGAGCTCGAGCACGAGCCGGGCCGCTTGCCGCACGGTTATCGCCGAGCGGTCGATATGGATCTGCAGGGAACGGATGCCCGGCGTCAAATCCAGCGCCGGTATCCGGCCGCTCTCGGCGATCGCCGACATTAGAGCATGAACCTGGAACCGCAGCTTCAAATCCAGCTCCATCGGCCCGTATTCGACAAGCAAGTTCTCATCCCCGCTGCAGCGGACGGTGATCGGGAACTGCCTTCCTTCCGCTTCTTGAACAAGCAGAGGGTATTCGGGGGTAAACGCCGCGCCCGCTTCCGGCAGCCGGACCGCGGTCAGCACCGCCCGCTTGCCGGAGCCGATTTCCGCGAGCTGGCGCTCCTGTTCGTCCCGCAGCCGTTCCGCCTCTTCCAGCGTTAGAAGCCGGAACGACACGCGGTCTCCGGGATGAAGCTGGCCCAGCTTCCACAGCTCGGCCGAGGCGGTCGTGACCGGGCAGACGAACCCGCCGAGGCTCGGGCCGTCCGGGCCAAGCAAAATCGGCATGTCGCCGGTCAAATCAAGCGCCCCGATCGCATAAGCGTTGTCGTGGATGTTGGATGGGTGAAGCCCCGCTTCGCCGCCGTCCTCCCGGGTCCACAGCGGCGCCGGACCGATCAGGCGGACTCCCGTCCGCGAGCTGTTGAAATGAACCTCCCATTCCGTAGAGGTCAACTGCTCCAAATAACCGGGCTGCAAATACTCGACGGTGCAATGCGGCCCCGGAATAACGCCGATCGTCCAACGGCCGGCCAAGGACGGCCGGTACTCCGGCGCCAGCGCCTCGTCCGTCGCCGCGCCGGCCGCCGCAGCGGCTTCCTTGACGCGCACGCGCAGCACGTCCCCGACGCGCAGCGCCCGCCCTCCATGGCCGCCGAAGCCGCCCAGCGTAAAGGTGGCCGAGCTGCCAAGAATATGCGGCATGTCGAAGCCGCCTTCGACGAGCAGGTATGCCCGCATCCCCTGCCGCGCCTCGCCGAACTCGAGAACCTGACCGCGATTCGCCGACATCGGCTTGTAATACGGAACCGGCACGCCGTCAAGCGTCGCCTCCATCGGCGCGCCCGTCAAGCAGAATCGCATGCCCGAACGGAACCGATACGAGCCGCCTCTGAGCGTCAGCTCCAGTCCCGGCGCATCGTCCGGATTGCCGAGCAGCTTGTTCCCGATCCGCATCGAATACGCGTCCATCGGCCCGCACGGCGGCACGCCGACGTCCCAATGCCCCGTTCTTCCCGGCCAATCCTGCACGGTCGTCTGCACGCCGCCGTCCAGCACTTCGATCGCGCGCTCTTCCGGCTCAAAGCCGTTCAGCATGCGAGTATGCACATGACCTTCAAGACAACCCGGTTCCGCGAGCAGCGCCTCCAAGTATTGCAAATTCGTCGTCACGCCATAAATCCGCGTTTCCTTCAAAGCCTCGGCCAGCTTGCGCAGCGCGTCCCGGCGGTCGGAGCCGTGCACGATAATTTTGGCAAGCATCGGATCGTACATCGTCGCCACTTGGATGCCGTCTCGAATCCACGTCTCTACCCGCACATCCTCCGGAAAAACCGCACGGTCGATCTGGCCGGCGCTCGGGCGGAAGCCCTGCAGGCAATCTTCCGCGTACAAGCGGGCTTGCACGCTGTGGCCGCGCGGGCTTCCGTAGAGCGAATCAAGACCGGTCAGCTCGCCGGCCGCCTCCCGAACCATCCATTCCACGAGGTCGATGCCAAGCACCTCTTCCGTTACGCCGTGCTCGACCTGAAGCCTTGTGTTCACCTCGAGAAAATAAAAACGAGCCGTTTCCGGGTCGTACAGAAACTCGACCGTTCCCGCGCTCCGGTAACCGGCCTGCTGCGCCAGCCTTTTAGCCGCCGACAGCATTTCCGTCCGGACCTCTTCGGGAAAGAGCGGCGCCGGGCTCTCTTCGATCACCTTCTGGTTGCGGCGCTGAATCGAGCAATCCCGTTCGCCAAGGGCCGCCACTTCGCCGAAACGGTTGCCGAATATTTGCACTTCGACGTGGCGGGCCCTCGCGACGTATTTCTCGAGAAAGACGCCGCCGTTATTGAAGTTCGATTCGGCCAAATGGCGCACCGACTCAAACGCCGCGGACAGCGCCGCTTCGTCCTCGCACACGCGCATGCCGATGCCGCCGCCTCCGGCGGTGCTCTTCAGGATGACCGGATAGCCGATGCGGGCGGCCTCCGCAAGCGCGCCTTCCTTATCGGCGATCAGGCCCGTTCCCGGCAGCATCGGCACCCCGGAGCGCTCCGCCAGCGCGCGGGCCGAATGCTTCAGTCCGAACTGTTCCATCTGTTCCGGCTCCGGGCCGATAAAGACGATCCCCTTTTGCCTGCAGGCACGCGCGAAATCGGCATTTTCGCTCAGGAAGCCGTAGCCCGGATGAATCGCTTCCGCCCCCGTCTCCTCGGCGATCCGCAATATAAGCTCCCCGTTCAAGTAGCTTTCCTTCGCCGGACCTTCCCCGATCAGCACCGCCTCGTCGGCGAGCTCGACGTGCAGGCTGTCCTGGTCCGCCTCCGTATAAACGGCCACCGACGCGATTCCCATCCGGCGCAGCGTCCGCTCAATCCGTACGGCTATAGCGCCCCGGTTGGCGATCAATATTTTGGTGAACATAAGCTCCACTCCTTTACAGGTTCAATATCAGCGATTAACAAGACGGTTACGGATTCCAGACGAGCAGCCTAACCGGCGTCGGATTATACGCGTTGCACGGATTGTTAAGCTGCGGGCAGTTGCTGATCAGCACCGTTGTGCGGCGCGTCGCCCGCATTTCCACATAACGGCCGGGAGCCGATACGCCGTCGGCAAACTCCAGCCCTCCTTCCGGAGTTACGGGCACGTTCATGAAAAAGTTCACGTTGGGGGCCAGATCCCTCTTCGTATAGGAACCGCCGCGTTTGGCCAGCTGGAGCAAAAACGTATCGCGGCAATTGTGCATATGCAGCTTGTCGTGCGCGTAGCGGACCGTATTGCTTTGCGCCGAGCACGCGCCGCCCAGCGTATCGTGCCTGCCGCAGGTGTCGGCCACGATACGAACCAGCTCGTTTCCGCTTTCGGCAAGCAGCGCCGAACCGGCCGTCAAATAAATATTGCCTTGCGCCGCTATCGTCCGCACAGCGCTGTAATGGTCCTGCGGATTGTCGGCATCGAAAAAGAGCGTATCCGCAGCCTGGTTTCCTTCCAAATCCACGATGCGGAACGTTTGGCCGGGCTCCAGATCATACATCCACCCTTCTCCGGCAGGCAAAGTCAAATCGTAAATCGCATCCTTTTCCGGCAGCACGCTTTCGACGCGGTTGAAAGCAGTCGTCATCATCGTCATTCCTCCTGACCATTTGTTTGAGTATTACTTCCCGCTTCGGAAGCATGAGCTAAGAGATCAAAGCGTCGTACGCCCACGTGTTTTCGTAAGCCCGCAGGTTTTCAGGACAACGGTTGACGCAGCAATCGGCAGGCCCGATCGGGTCGGCTTCGGCAGCCTCGACAAGCACCGGAACCGACGGATAGGGCGTCCGAGGATCAAGCGGATTGGGCGTGTTCGACAGCAGCAGCAGCACGTCCATCTCCGTTCGAAGCACCACACTAGCCCCTTCAGGACAATGCCCTTCCGCGTAAATCATACGCCCGTCTTCGTCGCAATACACTTTGGAAAACAAATTGACCGGCGGCGCCAAATCGCGAAGCGCAAGCCCGTTTCGCGCAAGCTCCACCGCGAAATTGTCGTATCCGCACCGCAGCCATTCATTGCGCAGCTCCTGATAACGGGTCGCCCCGTATTTCGCGTCGGTCCCTTCCCTTGTCGTAAAGCCGGACAGAGGGTCGTGCCAGCCCAAGCTGTCCTCCACGATGCCGGCCAGCACGCGTCCGTTGTCGCTCATGAGCGCGTGCCCTTTCGTCAGATGCGACGTATGCTGCGCTTTCAGCGTATCCGGCATATTGTAGCGCTCCGTCAAATCCCGGGCATTGTAAAGAAGCATGGACACATTGGCCCCTTCCTCAAGCGCTGTAAACCGCAGCAGCTTTCCTTTTCCGACAAAGCCGGACCATTTATCCCCCGGCTTTAGCGTCTTGCTCCAAACGTTCGTCATCGCTGTTCTCTCCTTTACGTCTTATCGCTCTCCGCAAGAAAACAAAAAGGGAGACATCACAAGATTTGCATCTTGATGACATCTCCCAGGCTTTTGTCCTTCCGTGTGTCTCCTCGCGGAGCCGGCTGCTCTCGGACCAGTCCCGAATCTCTTCGGCGGAACCCTAGCTAGCCTTTCGCATGAAATTTGTTGTCAATAAAATTACCATCAACCTCCTGCATATGTCAATATTCATGTCATATAATTTTTCATTTCATTTTTTTTGTAAAAAGGTCTTTTCAAACCGGAAATCACATGTTATATTTTCTAACACAAACAAAAGCGAATACGAAAAATTGTTTTCTAGGGTTCCGCGGGCGCTTCCCGCCCGGCCTGGTCCGAGAGAAAACGCACGGCTGCCGGCCGTGTCCACGGAGGGAGAAAAGCCCGGGAGGTTATCTGCAAAGATAGCGCTCTCCGGGCTTTGTTTTTTCGCTATTCAAAAAACGAATGTTACAGGGGAGTGGCATGAATGAAACCGGAAATCCAACTGAACCGCACATTGTCTTTGGCACAGGTCGTCTTTCTCGGGCTTGCCTGGATGACGCCGATGATTTACTTTACGACCTACGGCGTCGCGTTTGAAACTTCGCGGGGGATGCTCACGCAGGCTTACGCCCTCGCCTTTTGCGCGATCTTTTTTACCGCATTGAGCTACGGAGCCATGGCGCGAAGGTTTCCGACGTCCGGTTCCTCTTATACGTATGCGGGGAAAGCGATTCACCCGAAGGCCGGCTTTCTGGTCGGCTGGTCCGTCCTGATGGACTACTTGTTCTCGCCGCTTATCGCTTATCTGATGTTCGGGATTTTTATGCATGCCCAGTTCCCTTCCGTCCCCGCCGCCGTCTGGATCGTGCTGATCAACCTGGTTCTTACAGCGGTCAGCGCGCTTGGCATCAAATTTTCCGCCGCCCTTAGCAAAACCTTCGTTCTGCTGCAAATCGTATTTATCGGCTTCTTCTGCGCTATATTGGCCAAGCGGCTGATAGACGGCGGCATCCCCGGCAATCCGCTGGAGCCGTTCCTGCAAACGGAAGTGCCTCTTTCCGTCCTGCTCGCCGGCGCTTCGATCATTTGTTTCTCCTTCCTTGGTTTCGATTCGGTCACGACGATGTCGGAGGAAACCGTCAACGCGGGCAAAACGGTGCCGAAAGCGATCCTTCTCATCATTCTGATCGCAAGCGTCATCTATTTGACTACTTCGTATATAACCCAGCTGGCGTTCCCGGGCCTGCAGCTGCCGGCTACGGACGATGCCGCCTTCGAGCTGATGAAGCTGGTCGGAGGCGCGGGGCTTTCGGCGTTGTTCATTACGGTGCTCGTCTTTGCGATCTTTACGCAAGGCCTCGCCTCCCTTACGACCGTTACCCGGCTGCTGTACGTGATGGGACGCGATTCCGAGCTTCCGAAAAGAACGTTCGGCTATCTTCATCCGAAATTCAAGACGCCGCTGTTCAATATCGCCGTAGTCAACGGATTTGCGTTGCTTGCTCTCGTGATCCCGCTCGATATGGCTTTGACGTTCATCAATTTCGGCGCGCTTACCGCGTTCTTCTTCGTCAATCTGTCGGTCATCGCCCAATTGTATATTCGGGACCGCAAACGTTCGGCGGCCGATACGATCCGCTACCTGTTGTTTCCGCTCGTCGGCGCGTTTATTGTCGGCTGGCTGCTCAGCCTGCTGGACGGGCATGCGCTTATGACCGGACTCGCCTGGATTATCGCTGGCGCCGCATACAAAATATGGCGGTCCAAAGGATTCAAACGCCCTTTCCTTGCGGCGAAGCCTGCGATCGCCGAAGAGCTGCGGTCGGACAAGAGGCTTTAGCTCGCTTTAACTTTAACGTCCCCTTCAATATTTTCGACAAACTCGGCGTTTATTCCGCAAATTCAGTCCGTTGACATAATATGTAAGGAATTGGATAATGAAGTTGCATAGGTATGTTTGTTTATTCCGATCCCCTACAAAAAAAGGAGTGAGCCCATGTCCAAATCGATTTTGTTTCTGACCGGAGACGCGGTCGAGGTGCTGGAGGTTTATTATCCGTACTACCGCGTGCTGGAGGAAGGGTACGAGGCTGTCATCGCATCTCCTAAGCAAAAAACGCTGCAAACCGTCGTGCATGATTTTGTCGACGGGTGGGATACGTACACGGAAAAACCCGCGCACCAGCTGCAATCGCATATCGCTTTCGTCGACGTCGATCCCGAGGACTATGACGCGGTCATCATACCGGGCGGCCGCGCGCCGGAATACATTCGCACGGACGCGGAGCTGCCCCGCATTCTGAAGCATTTCTTCGAAGCCGGCAAACCGGTGGGCGCCATCTGCCACGGCGCGCAAGTATTCGCTTCGCTCAAGGACAACCGCTACTTCGAAGGCCGGACGATGACCGCCTATAACGCATGCCGCCTGGATGTGGAGGCGCTTGGCGCAACCTACGCCGAACATACGCTGCATGTCGACGGCAAGCTCGTGACCGGCCATGCCTGGCCGGATCTTCCCGGCTTTATGCGCGAGTTTCTGAAGCTCGTCCGGGAAGGACAGGACGCGGCCTCCGCGCAACAGGACGGGGCGGTTTCGGTTTAACCCGGGCAAAATAATGCAAACGAAATTGTTCCTTTTGAGGACGGCTGCTTGGCAGCCGTTCTTTTGGTTTGGACTTCAATCGCCAAGCGGTCTTATAGCTGCCGAATAAAGAAAATCCCCTTCATCCGGCACCGCCCGGTCCATTATCTTCATGGCTTTGAACGCTTGGGTGTCTGCCGGGAGGGGAATTAGACAAAGCAGGACGCGGCGCGTCCCCTCTTACTGGTCAGGAAACCGTTTATCCTTGCGTTTGCGGAACCGGGGCTGCTTGTTGTCTGGATAAGGCGAGCCGCAACACGGTCAGCCCCCATGCGACAATCGCGATCATAGCCAGGTGAGATCCGAACTGCGGTCGTTTACGTAGTAAGTCAGCGTTGCGCCGCCGTTCGCCCCGGCGGTTTGCAGACCGGCCGGTACGACGACGACCATATCGGTGTCCCCGTTGTCCATGTCCGCAAGCGCTTCTTCCTTCGAGGAAACAAGCTCGGTTTGAAACGGCGCATGCGTCGTAAGGAATTGGACAGCCGCTCCGTTCTCGTCCGGATTTTCGCTGACAATCCCGACATGAAGCCGATCGATCCGTTCGGTCGCATCGTCATAGCCCGTCATCCATATCATGAGAAACACAAAAGGTACAAAAATGGCAAATACAAGTCCGATTCGAACCTGCAACGTTTTGAATAAAGCTAAAGCCGATTTCAATTTTATCCGTCCTCTTCCTTTATTTGCGGTACAAATTATCGTGAATCTTGCGCATGATTTGTTTAAACAGCTCTACTTCCCCGGTTGAAACGCCTTCCCACGCCTGCGCCTCAACCGTTTCAGCCAACGGGATAAGCTGACGGAGTACCTCCTTCCCTTCCTCTGTAATATAAAGCAGAAACGCACGCCGGTCGGACGGGTCGGGCAAACGATGAATCAGTCGTTTGGCTTCCAGCTTTTCGACGATTTTGCCGGTAGTCGCCTGGTCCTTGTGCATAAGTTCGGCCAGCTGTTTTTGACTGATGCCTCCGCGGTCGCGCAGCTGGAAGAGAAGTCCGTATTGCTCCGCGGTCAGACCGAACTTCTTCGTATCCGCGGTAAAGACCCGGCGATGAAGCGCTGACATATGGTGCAGCCAATAACCGAGCGTATCCTTATGATCGCGTTGTGCCAACACCGCTCATTCCTTTCCTAGATAATAAGTATAGTTATTATATGTATACTTATTAAATTTGTAAATCTTTTTTTCACCGGCGGCATTCCGCTATCGCGACGGCCCCTGCCGTAACCGGCAACAAAACAAACCGCCGGGTTAGCGGAGGCGGACCTCGTTAACCGGCGGTGCTGGATCGTTATATCGTCGGGATCGCTATTCCAGGCAATAGTCCCGTATCGCAGCGATTTTCTGCTGCGTCAATCCGAACTCCTGCTCGAAGTAAGCTTCCATGCTGCCGTACTTTTCATCGATGGCGCGGAACGCCGACTCCAGGAACTCTTCGCGCGCATCCATCATGCGCATGACAAGCTCAAGCTTCTCGGGCGTCAGCTTGGGAGCCAGCTCGGACATCACGGTCTCATGCAGACCCTTCAGCGTTTCATTGGTCATCAGGTAATCCTCCATGATCGTTTCCCGGGGAACGCCCAGCACCGAAAGGATGAGCGCCGCGCCGACACCCGTCCGGTCCTTGCCTGCTGCGCAGTGATGAACAAGACCGAGACGCTCCGGATCGGCCAGCAGCTGCATCAACCTTTTGTAGGACGGATTATTGATCGGCAGCGCGCCGTACATATGGTCCAGCGCGCCGGCGTCAAACTGCTCCAGCATCGATTCCATATCGCGATGCGACCGATACTGCAGCTCCGGAATGGCCGGTATGCGTTCATACACGGCGCCTTTAATTGCCGGATCCGGCTTCAGCTCCGCTTCATCGTCGCCGCGGTAATCGAATATCGTTCTGATGCCAAGCGATTCCAAGAACGCGGCATCCTCCTCGGTCAGACCGGTCAGTTCGGCCGCCCGGAACAAAATGCCGTATTTCACTTTGCGGCCGTCCGCCGTCTCATAGCCTCCCATATCCCGGAAATTTTGCACGCCGGAAAACGGAAGCACTCGTTCGGTGGGATAAGCGGCGTAACGGTTTACGATTTGTTCAGTCATCGATATTCTTCATCTCCTTCAAAAGTATGCGAATGGGGTGCCGGCTTCTTAGGCCGGGATATTTCCTATCCTCTTTAAGCGCCGGCCGCAGCCTTCGCGCGCATCTCGTGCTCTTTGCCTTCGTAAATGCGGCGGATCATCTCGTCCGTCAGCTCTTCCGGCTTGCCGTCGAATACTTTCTCGCCGCCTTTGATCCCTACGATTCGGGTTGCGTATTTCTTCGCCGCTTCCACCTGGTGCAGGTTGACCAGGCAGGCGATGCCGCGGGAGGTGCAATTGTCGTAGATGGTATCCATGACGACGGCCGACGATTTCGGGTCAAGCGATGCGATCGGCTCGTCCGCCAGGATCAGCTTCGGCTTCTGCATCAGGGCGCGGGCAATGCCGACCCGCTGCTTCTGACCGCCGGAAAGCTCGTCGGCGCGCTTGTAAATTTCGTTCTGAAGTCCAACCCTGACGAGCAGCTCGATTGCGGCCCGCTTATCCTCCTCGCTGTAGCGGCTGAATACGCCGGCAAGCGAGCTCATATAGCCAAGGCGTCCATGCAGCGCGTTCTCCAGCACGCTGGACCGGTTCACGAGGTTGTAATGCTGGAAAATCATGCCGATCTGCGAGCGCCAGCGGCGCAGATGGCTTTTGCTGCCGTTCATTGGCTCGCCGAGAAACGACACGGTTCCTTCGGTCGGCTCGATCAGCCGGTTCATGCAGCGCAGCAGCGTCGATTTGCCGGCGCCGCTCGGTCCGATAACCGCGATGAACTCGCCTTCCTCCACCGTCAAATCGATTCCTTTCAGCGCCAGCGTACCCGCGCCGTAAGCTTTGACGAGACCCTCTACCTTCAATATCGCTGTCATTGTCATGCCTCCTGTTAACGTCTCGCCAGACGGTTGCGGACGCGGCTAGATATAAGTTCGACGGAAAATATCGTGATGAATACAATAATGACGCCCATCGCCAGGTCGGCGAATTCGTAATAAGAGATGTAATCCTGAAGCAGCACGCCGATGCCGCCCGCGCCGACCATGCCGAGCATAACGGTCTCCGCGACCTCCATCTCGAAGCGGAACGATATCGTGGCCAGGAACGGCAGCGCAAGTCCGGGCAGCAGCCCTTTGAAGACGATTTGCAGCCACGATGCGCCGACGGCTCGCATCGCTTCGATCGTATCGTCGCCCGTCTCCTCGATTTGCGCGGCGAACGCCTTGATCAAATAGGAGGTGGTCGGAAACAGCAGACCAAGCACGCCGGCCATGTTGCCGAAGCCCATGCTGGCCACCGCAAGCAGCACCCAGATCGTCGTCGGGACGGTCCGGATAATAAGCAGCACGTAACGAAGAATACGGCCCGCCCATTTGACCGGCGTAATGTTCTCCGCGATCAGAAAGGCGAGCAGCACGGCCAGCACGACGCTCAATACGACGGCCAGAAAAGCGATAATCAACGAAGTGATCATGCCGCCGATAAGCTCGGGCACGGAGCCGAACTTGATTTGAAGCACGGCCTGCGCAACGGCGGGAATGCTGTCAAGTCCGTTCGCGAACTGCTCCCAGCTCAAGTCGAGAAAGCTGAAGCAAACGATAAACAAAAGGGCCGCCACGCCAAAAAACAGCCTCGTTTGCCGTTTCGTTTTGCGGTGGGCAATCGGAATTTTTTTGCCGGAATCGAACATCGCTTGATGCGGAGGGAGGCAGCTCTCCATTTCCTGCTGGATCATAATATACGTTCCCTCACCTTCTGCGTAATAAATTCGACGGCCAGAATGAGCACAATCAAAATAACGATAATCATCGACGCCCGGCTGTACTGGAACAGATCCATCGCCTGCTTCAGGTTGCTGCCGATGCCGCCCGCCCCGACAAGGCCGAGAATCGCGGATGCGCGTATATTAATTTCGAACATAAACAGCGTCCATGAATAATAGCTCGGCAAAAACTGGGGAATAACGGCATGCTTGATCAGCTGCCCGTACGTGGCCCCTGCTGCTTGCAGCGCTTCGGCCGCCTCCTTGTCCAGCTCCTCGATCGATTCGGCATAGACCCGGCCAAGGAAGCAGGTGCCGAACAGGACGAGGGCGAACAAGCCCGGCATCGCCCCTACGCCGAAAATGACGACAAGAAGCGAAGCCCATACCAGAAACGGCACGTTGCGGACAAAAGATACAATGCCTCGGAGCACAATCCGAATAGCCGGATGCGGAGCGGTGTTGCGCGCGCTCAAAAATGCGATAATCAGTCCCAGCACCGAGGAAATGCAGCTGGCCACGACCGAAAAAATAAGCGTATCGAGAACCGGCCGAATATAGCTGTCCATATTATCCAGATTGGGAGGCAGAAAGTCGGTAAACAGGAACGTCAGAAAGATCGGAATGCCGGTCAAAAACTCGATCAGATTGAAATCGATATACCAAATGGAGAAGACCAGCGCTGCTGCGAGCAGCGCCAGGTTCGTCAGCCGTTTGGCTTTTTTTTGCTTCCGGAGCGAGAGCGCCGCCGTGTCATTGTACATACCGTCTGGTCTTCCTTTCTGCGAGAATCTATTGAAGCAGTTCTTCCGTGCTCAGGTTCAGCTTCTCGGCAACATCGCGGATGTTGTCGAAATCGCTGTCCTTCACTTCAATGAACTTTGCGTCGGCCATGCCGAACATATTCTCGAAATATTCCGGATTATTATAGGAGAGCAGGAACGATTTCACTTTTTCTTTCACGTCGGCGGCAATGTCCGGGCGAATGCCCACCGGCGTCGCGTTCAGCGGACCGGACTCGGCGATTACGCGGTATGAATCTTTGTCGATCAAGCCTTTTTCGGCCAGCATGGCCGGATACATGCCCGAGACGCCCGCCGCGTCGTATTGGCCTTTCACAACGCCGATCGCAGCCGTATCGTGCTTGCCCGCGAACTGGATGCTGCTGAAGAAGTTCGTCTCCAGCTCCTCCGGGTCGAGGCCAAGCTCATCCACGATCATCGCTTTCGGGAACAGGTGGCCGGTCGTGGAAACCGGGTCGACGAAGCCGATTGTTTTGCCCTTCAGATCCGCAATCGTCTGGATGTCGGAATCTTTCGGAACGATGATGACCGAAGCCGGAGAATCCGCCATGGACGGGAGACTGATGCCCGCAACCGGCTCTACCTTTGCGCGGTCGACCGCAACGATATAAGAGAAAGGACCAAACGTCGCCATATCGGCCTTGCCGTTCTTCATCGCTTCGATGGCCGCGTTATAGCTGGTTGCTTTATACGATTCGACCGGCACGCCAAGCGTCTCGGAAAGCGCGTCTTCGAAATCCTTGTTCAGCTTGGCCGCTTCGTCGCTGCTTTCCTGCGGCAAATAAGCGATGACGAATTTTTTCATCGAGCCCGCTTCGGCGGATCCGCAGGCGGACAATATGGTAACCGTCGCGATTACGAGCAAAAGCAAGCTAATCATTTTTTTCATTTCGTTTTTTTCCTCCAGTTATTCGTTTGAATACAACTTGAATACTAGAAGGTTTTTGTTAACGCCGTATCATCCCGCTATGTAGCTTTTGTAAACCTGCATTTTCACCGCTTTTCAAATTTGTTTACACGATCTTCACTTTGTTCCCGCTCCCGTACGTTCTATACTAGCGACACAAGCGTAAACGGCTTCGCCGTCTTGGACAGGCGAAATCCGTTTCGCGGATGAAATAGATGCCCGTTATAAGGGTGAAGCTTATAAATTTATATATTTTAAAGCACGGAAAGGATCGCACTGGCTATGGAAACGAAACCATTGGAGACGAAAACATCGGGAACATTGATCGATGCGGCTTACGAGCACTTATGGAATAAATTGATGAACGGGGACATAAAGCCCGGCACGATGCTGTCGGAAAACGATATCGCAGCCGAGCTCGGCATGAGCCGGACGCCGGTCCGCATCGCGATCTCCCGCCTGGAATCGGACGGCATTGTTCAGTCTTTGCGCAAACGCGGCGTGTTCGTCAAGGAGGTTTCGTACCGGGAATCGTACGAGATTGTCGAAATTACGCTCGCCATGCAGCTGTACGCGGCCGCATATATCGAGCAGGAAGGGTTTCATAGGCTGGAGGAGCTAAGGGGACATTATGCAAGGCAGAAGGAAGCCACGGAACGCACCGATTATATGGGGTATATCCAGGCGAGCAGCGACTTCACCTATTGCTACTTGTCGGCCGCCCGGAACGAAAGCATGATGAACTCGCTGCGCGCGCTGCAAAGCAAATCGATGCTGTTTGCGGTAATGAATTACCGGCTGACGCCCAACGCCCCGCATTTCAGCGCGACGCCGTTTAACGGCAGCATTCTTCGGGCGGTGGAAGAAAGCGACTGGCCGACGCTTCGCGGCGTTTTGCTTCAAATGTCCGACAAAATCCGCGAGCGGAAGTCCTTTTATTGAACCCAAGGGATCCCAACCCAAGGGCTCCCAACCCCCTAAATCAAAAGATCCCAACCCCCTAAATCCCCCTTGTCGTAAGGGGGACCCCAAGGGGCTTCGCCCCTGAAGGCCACCCCAAAAGAATAACGATCCCTGCCACAGACGTTAACCCGTTGTTCCGAGCTGGGAGCGCTTTTGCCCCTGCGGGACAACGCTGGAATTTTGGTGCCAAAATCTGTAACAAGACTTCATTCTTAGCACGAAAGACCTCCTTCTTTGCAATATCCTTTGCTCAGAAACTGTCCAATCTATCGTCCATCCTGCCGCCCGTTCTCCTGAGTCTTGGGGATACTGCCGATAAGAATGGAAAAAGCCTAGTACTAAGGGCGGCCATCAAAAGAGCCTCCCCCTGTCCTGTAAGAACCAGCAACGATGGCCGTAGTCACGAATAAACAAACGAAAACCCACCGCGCAGGGTCGGCTCCCTGACGTAACGGTGGGTTTCGCTTAAATCTTTGCGCCTTAAGGCGCAGCTTTTATAGAATTACGCCGTCCTTGAAAATCGCGATCTCCTTGAAGCCGTTGCGCTCGTTGTTCGTTTCCGTCTCGCCGGAAGCGATGGAGAGAATGGTCTCCCACAGCTCGTCGGTCAGCTCCGCCATGCTTTTGCTTTCCAGCAGCTGCCCGGCGTCGAAATCGATCCAGTTCTTTTTGCGGGCGGCCAGCTCGCTGTTCGTCGAAATTTTCACGGTCGGAACCGGTCCGCCGAACGGCGTGCCCCGCCCCGTCGTAAACAGGACGATATGCGCGCCCCCCGCCGACAGCGCCGTGACGGATACGAGATCGTTGCCCGGCGCCTCCAGCAGGTTAAGCCCCGGCTTCGTGACCCGCTCTCCGTACGGCAGAACGTCGGTTACGATAGCATGGCCGCCCTTCTGCGTGCAGCCCAGCGATTTCTCCTCCAGCGTCGTAATGCCGCCCGCCTTGTTGCCCGGCGACGGGTTCTCGTAAATTTCCTGATCGTGGCGAATGAAATATTGCTTAAAATCGTTGATCAGATGAACGATATCCTCGAATACCCGCTCATCCGCCGCGCGGTTCATCAATATTTTCTCGGCGCCGAACATTTCCGGCACCTCCGTCAGAATGGCCGTGCCTCCCGCCTGCACAAGCCGGTCGGCGACCGAGCCGACAAGCGGGTTGGCCGTAATGCCGGACAGGCCGTCCGATCCGCCGCATTTGAGCCCCAGCTTCAGCTTCGACGCCGGGACGGACTCGCGCTTGAACGACGAAGCGTATTCGACCAGCTCGTCGATCAGCTCCAGCGCCTTCTCGATCTCGTCTTCCTCTTCCTGCGAGCGCATAAACTTGACCCGGTTCGGGTCGTACGCGCCGATCGCTTCCTTGAAGGAGTCGATCTGGTTGTTCTCGCAGCCGAGTCCGATCACCAGAACGCCTCCGGCGTTCGGATGGTTGACGAGCGAAGCGAGCAGCTTCTGCGTATATTTCAAGTCGTCGCCCAGCTGCGAGCAGCCGAACGGATGGGCGAAATGATACACGCCGTCGACTTGGCCGCGGTACATCGCGTCCGCCCGGCGGGCGACGATTTCGCATGTTTTGTTGATGCAGCCGACCGTGTTGATAACCCATATTTCGTTGCGGATGCCGACCTCGCCGCCGGGACGGACGTAACCGTTAAACGTACGTCTTGCTTGCGGCGGCAGCTCCGCCGCCGGCTGCTCCCGGACAGGCTCGTACGTATAATCCAATATGCCGGAAAGTCCCGTTTTTAAATTATGGGTATGAATCCAGCTTCCGGCCGGAATATCTTCCTTGGCCACGCCGATCGAGTAGCCGAACTTCAGGACATGGTCGCCGGCCTTAATGCCGCATGCCGCGATTTTATGCCCTTTCGGCACGTCGTCCCGCACCGTCAGGCTCGTTCCGTTCTCTAGCTCCAACCTCTCTCCCGCGGCAAAAGGCTGCAGCGCGATAACGACATGATCCCGCTCATTCAGCTTAATCCAGTTATTGCCCACGCACAGCCTCTCCTTCCAAAACTTCAAGCTCCGCGGCGACGGCCTCCGTCAACGTTGCGTGCACGGACAAGTCCTGCCCCCACACGTCGGCGCGGGCCAGCAGGCTTGCCGCCGTTTCCGCGCTTGTCTTGCGGCCGTCCGATGCCGCCGCCCACTCCTCCGCCAGCGCGGCAAGCGCGGCTGCGTCGTCTCTCACGGCGTACACTTGGCCGCGCAAATCCGTGCCTTCATAGCCGTTCTCCGTCTGACGCACCTTGTAATACCGGAGCAGCGCCGCGAAGCCGCTCACCAGCCGGACCGGCGGCCGCTCGCCGCGCTCGACGTAATGCAGGATCGAAGGCAGCAGCCTTACCTTGAATTTGCTGACGCTGTTCATCGCGATATCTTGCAGCCGGTGCCGGATAAACGGATTGAGGAAGCGGTCGTACACTTCGCTTGCGTAACGGTTCAGCTCCTCCCGGTCAAGCGGCAGCGACGGGATAATCTCCTCCTCCACCGCAAGCCGGATAAACGGCCCCAGCTCGGGATGCTCCATAACTTCCCGCACCTGATCGAGCCCTTGCAAAATCGACAGCGGCGTCATCAGCGTATGCGCCCCGTTCAGGATGCGCACCTTGCGCAGCTGGAACGGCTTTAAGTCCCGGACCCAGTGCACGTTCAGCCCCGCTTTACGAAGCGGCAGCAGCTCGTCGAGCTCCGGCTCCCCTTCGATCGCCCAGAAATGGTACGGCTCCGCCGAATTGAGCAGGCGGTCTTCGTATCCCCAGTCCTCGAACCAGCCTTCCGCCTGTTCGCTCGGGTAGCCGGTGACAATCCGGTCGACCAGCGAGTTGAGAAACCGGTTGCCGTTCTCCACCCATTCCCGGAAAGCGGCCGAATATCCCCAATCCTCGCTGTAGCGGAGGACGCAAGCCTTCAGCTCGTCGCCGTTCCGCTCGAGCAGCTCGCAAGGGAGAAACAGCAGCCCTTTCTCCGGATCGCCGCCGAACGCTTCGTAGCGTTTATGGAGCAGGTAGGCGATTTTGCCCGGAAACGATTGGATCGGCCGGCCTTCGGCAAGCGGCTCCGGCTTGTAGGCGAGTCCCGCTTCGGTCGTGTTCGACACGACGAATTTCAAGTCGGGGCTCACCGCGTAACGCTCCCACCTTGCCCAATCGCTGTAGGGATCAAAGGCGTCGCCAATGACGGAAACGACTTCCTTCCGCTCGACCGGCTGCCCGTTCTCAAGCCCGCGGATGACCAGCGTATACAAGCCTTCCTGCTCCGCCAGCTTCTCGATCTTAGGTCTTCCCGACGGCCGCGGCTGCGTGACCGCCACGCTTCCCCGAAACAGCCCTTGCTTCCGGCTCTCCTGCAGCATCCAATCCGCAAAGCCGCGGAGGAAGTTGCCTTCCCCGACCTGCAGCACCGTAACGGGACTTGATTGGGTCTCCTTAAATCTCGCCAAATCCTCATCCGACAACAAACCCGATTGTAAAATCGCCATAATGGGCACAACTCCTTTGCGGTTGATCTAAACGATTCGTCAACGGCCTTGCTTTATTGCTCCTCCTTGATGACGCCCTTGGTCAAAATCAAATTGGCGTATTGCGCCGCTTCCCCCGTCGCTACGACGGCGTACGCTCTGGAGGCGCGCTCGTAAAAGTCGAACCGCTCCACGTACTCGAAAGCGTCCGATAGGCCCGTATGGCGCTCCACGATTTCCCGGTAGCGGTCCCAGACCGGCGTCTCGACCGTATCCCCCGGGACGCGTTCCATCAGAGCGGCCGGCTTCTCGATGTAGGTATCAAGCGGGAAAAGCTTCAGAACCGCGTCCAGCAGCTCCGGGACAGGATGGCCGTCGGCGCGGACAAGCCGCTGCGCCACGCGGGCCGCCGGAAAGTTCGCGTCGGCAAGGACGATTTCGTCGCCGTGGCCCATCTCCATCAATATTTTCAGCAGCTCCGGCGATAGAATCCTCGGTACCCCTTTAAGCATCGTTTTTTCTCCCCTTGTTCACTTCTTCCCATATGCTATACTCACATTATAGAAACCAAAATCGGTTGAAAAAATGTCGTAATCCGATATATTTATACTCTATTTTGATATGTTTGCCGAAAGGGGTAAGCGCTTGCATGAGACCGTACCGGAAGCCGTTCGACGTCGGTTCCGCCTTTCCGTTCGACTGCGTGTACCGCGACCGCAAAAACTATAAAACCGAGCTGCCCGACCATCTGCACGAGTGGCATGAGCTCGTTTATATCCATGAAGGAAAAGGCACCTTCTTCGTCGACCAGACGTTGTACGAGATGAAACGGGGCGACCTGTTCCTCATTCCGGGCAGCACGATTCACCAGTCCTTCCCGGACCGGGCGGATCCCGTGACGACGACCGCCGTCTTCTTCAGCAGCGCCCTCGTTCAGGCGCCAAGCTTCGGCGAGTCCTTCTCCTTCCTGCGCTGCCTGGAGCACGCCAAAAAATATAAAAGCTTCAAATACGAGCCGGCCGGCGAGAACCGGCGGCAAGTCGAGCTGCTGCTGGACGAAATCGCCCGCGAACGCGAGGAGCGGCAGCCGGGCTACCGGCAGGCGGTGCTGCTCCTGCTTCAGCGGCTGCTGCTTCTGCTCGGGAGAAGCATCGTGCCGCCCTCGGAGCAGCAGCTCGCTACGGCGGCCGTCATCGGCCCGCCGTGGATGCAGGACATATTGCGCCATATCGACAGGCACCCCGAGCTGCCTCTTTCGCTGTCCGCGCTTGCCGAGCGGGCGGCCGTCACGCCGGCGCATTTCTCGCGCGTTTTTAAGCGGCTAACCGGCATGAACGTGACCGATTACGTCACGACCAAGCGGATTATCCGCGCCAAGGAGCTGCTCCGCGGCGCACCGGCGGCGGAGGAGGGGCAACCGGACCTGTCGGCTAGCCCTGCCGCTCCCCCCACCGTTCAACAGATTGCCGAGCAGTGCGGGTTCGAAAGCTTGCCGCATTTTCACCGCATGTTCAAGAAGCTTGCCGGCATGACGCCTGCGGCCTACAAGAAGAAGGAAGCGACAGCGAAGCCAGGCCGGGAGCCCGATTGAAACGGACCGGGCCGATAACCCTATTTGCGATATAGGCAACTCGAAGGAATTATGCTAATATCCTCTAGTAGATTCATAGGAAAAAGATAGCTGTAGAGGAGAATTATTGTGGCACGCAAAGAAACCATACCCGAGTTAAACCTGGTTCGCGGCATTAGCATTCTGGCGGTATTAATGGTTCATGCCACATCCGCGTCGATGGCTTCCATGAAGGAATCCTCGCTGTACGGAGCGTACGTTTTTTTAAACACGTTTTCGTTGTTTTGCGTTCCGGCCTTTATTTTTCTAACGGGGTTCGTATTGTTCTACAATTACTACGACAAACCGTTGACGATAAGCACCGTCAAGCAGTTTTTCGGCAAAAGGCTCATGTCCATCGTCATTCCGTATTTGTTCATCTCGATTGCGTATTTTGTGCTGAAATACTTCCTGTATTACCGCAGTCTTAGCGCTCCGGAGCTGCTGGATATGCTAGGCGGCTATTTGCTTTACGGCAAAGCGTATACGCATCTTTATTATGTATTTATCATCATTCAGTTTTACATCTTGTTTCCTCTGCTGCTGTTTCTGTTTCAGCGCGCCGTATGGCTGGCCCGCCTTGCGATTCCGATCGGCTTCGCCGTTCAGTGGAGCTTCTATTATTTGCTGAAGCAAGGGGTGCTGACCGTGCCGTCCAAAGGGAGCGTCTCGCTGACCTACTTCTCGCCTTTCTTGATCGGCGCCTTCTTCGGCATGTATTATCCGCGTTTGAAGCGGTGGCTGGCGACGGGCCCCGAGTTCCGGTTCCGCGGCAAAGCGGCCGCGACGGGAGCTTTCGTTCTCGTATGGCTCGTTTGCGCCTCCTGTTTCGTAACGATGTGGGTCGTTACGAGAACGGGACAAGGGAAGTTCGAATCCTATTGGTACGAGATCGGGTATAACGCCTTTACGGTGCTGACGTCGATCATGCTGCTGAAGCTGTCTTACTGGATTTGGGCCAAAGGCGCTTCCGCCGTCAAAAACGCGCTGACCGACTTAAGCTCGCTGTCGTTCGGCATTTATCTGGTCCATCCCGCGCTTCTGCTGTTCTACCGCGAATTTCCGCCGCAAACGGGAACGTCATGGCTCCACCATCTCTGGATGGCGGGCGGTTACGCGTTAGCGCTCGGCGGCTCGCTGATCATTCTGCTGGCCGCTTACCGTTTAACGAAGCATGCCTGGATCCTATTCGGCAAAGTGCCGGACAAGTTCACCGCACCGCGCGGCAAGAAGCCGGAAGTGACGACGGCGGCTTAAGGCAAGCGGGTTATACATAGGATTTTTAGCGACAAAATGAGGAGCGGCAGCCCAGGGCGATAAGAAGTCCGAAGCTGCCGCTTTTTTTTCATTCGTTATTCGATACCGATTGTTTAACGTTAAAGAATCTTTGCGATACAAAGCCTCCCGCAAACCAAATGATTTTATTTTTTTGGAAGGGGTTGACATCAAAAAGTCGATCGGATATATTTGTTACATACCAACCGAATGTATGAAAGGAGAGGACGAATGGCAAGAAATAAATATCCGGAAGAAACCATCAACCATATCCTCACCGTGGCGCTTAACCTGTTCATCCAAAAAGGATACGAGCAGACCTCCATCCAGGATATCATTAACGAGCTGGGCGGGCTGACAAAAGGGGCTATTTACCATCACTTCAAGTCGAAGGAAGAGATCTGGCAGGCCGTCATCGATCATGTGTTCAAAGGCGTTGACGAGATGCTGTCCGGCATCCGGGACGACAAAGGGCTGAACGGCCTGGAGAAGCTGCGCAAGATTTCCCAAGTCTCTCTCGACAATGCCGCTCGCAACGAATTGGCATCGGTGGCGCCGAACCTGTTGCGCAACCCGAAGCTGCTGGCGGCGCAGATCGAGAACATCATCGAAACAGCCGTGCCCGTCTATATTCAGCCCATCATCGAACAGGGCATGCGTGACGGCTCGATCCGAACCGACTATCCAAGGGAGCTTAGCGAAGTGTTGGTGATTCTCACCAATCTGTGGCTGAACCCGGCGGTCATCGAAGCTACGCCCGAGATCATGTTGCGCAAGGTAAGGTTTTTCGATGAAATATTGAAAGGCCTCGGGCTCGATCTGTTCGATGAGCAAATGTTTCAACGATATGAGGAAATGTTTCGTGTGTCAGCTAGAGAAATCAGCATAGAAACTTAAACTGCCGAAAGGCAGCTTATTTTTAAACTTATTCATACCATCGGTTGGTATGAATAAGTGATCCGGGTCTAAATCGCGTGTTAGAAAACTTATTATAAGGAGATGTGAATGGCATGAATCAGAAATTGACAATGACCTCCCGCTCGCTGGAGAAGCAAGTTGTAACCAACTTTAACGCAAGCAACCTGGCAAAAAGCGACTTTGCGGGCGTTACGGCCCATAAAGGACAGTTTAAAGGCAGCGCGCTCGCCGGTTCCGACTTTTCGGGCGCGGATTTGACCGGCAGTTCGTTTAAGAACAGCGACGTACGCGAAGCCGATTTTGACGGCGCGAATCTGACGGACTGCAACCTGTCCACCCTTGATCTGGCAAATGCAAGCTTTAAGAAGACGATCCTTATGCGCACCAACTTCAGCAAGTCGGAGCTCGCCGGAGCAAAATTCATAGACGCCAAACTGACCGACGTCAACCTGACGATGACCGATCTCAGAAAAACCGTCTTTCAAAACTGTATTTTCGACGGAGTGGACTTCACATCCGCCGATCTGACAGGGCTGCGTCTTGACGGCCACACCTTCATCGGCGTCAAGTTCGACAAAGCGGCGCTCAACGAGGTTTCGTTCAAGGGCGCGACATTCAAGAATACGTCCTTCCAAGGGTCCTTGTTGTCCAAGAAGTACTACCGCGCCATCAAAACCGTCTGCTTTGACGGAGCAACGATGGATAAACTGACCTTTGCTCTGCTCAAAGGCATAGGCGCCGATGTGTCAAAAGTTACAGTCATTTAAGGAAGGGACCGGCCGGCGCCGGCTGCGAAATAGAGCTTGCGGAACAGAAGAACGGGTGGACCGTTTCGGGTCCTTCTGCAAGGATAGAACGGATATCGATTAAAGCAATGGGGCTATTACCCTAATACAATAGTAAAGAGAGGGAAAAACAAATGCAAAAGATGACGGGACAAAACAACGGAGGCTTCTCCGAAAAAGGGCTGCGCAAAATGCGCGACGTCCTGGCAAGGCATGTCGATTCCGGGAAAATTCCAGGGCTTGTCGCCCTGGTCAGCCGGAACGGCGAGACGCACGTTGAAGCGATAGGCACGATGCGCCACGACGGTGGCGCGCCGATGCGCCGGGACACGATCTTCCGGATGGCGTCCACCTCCAAGATGGTTGGGGCTGCGGCGGTGATGATCCTGCTCGACGAATGCAAGCTGCATCTGGACGACCCGGTAGACAAATGGCTGCCCGAACTCGCCAACCGGCAGGTGCTGAAACGACCCGGCGGCCCGCTGGACGAAACCGTGCCGGCGCGGCGGCCGATTACCGTGCGGGACCTGTTGACCTCTACGTTCGGGCTCGGCATGGATATGACGTTGATGGGCTCCCCGATCCAGAACGCGATCTTCGAAGCGGGGATATACGACACGCCGCAAGTGAAGCTGCCCGAGCCGGATGAGTGGATGCGCCGCCTGGGTACACTCCCGCTGAGCTACCAGCCCGGAGAGCGGTGGCAGTACCACCTCAGCAACGAAGTGCTCGGCGTGCTCGTTGCCAGGGTCACGGGTCAGACATTCGAGGCGTTCCTGCGCGAACGCATCCTTGATCCGCTGGGGATGAAGGATACCGGCTTCTACGTGCCTGCGGGCAAGATTGACCGGCTGCCCCCCGCCTACGTCCCCGATCCGCAGACCGGAGAGTTCAACGTGTGGGACGAAGCCGCAGGCGGACGGTATATTCAGCCTCCGGCGTTCCAAGCAGGCGGCGGCGGGCTGCTCTCAACCGTCGACGACTATGACGCGTTTTTACGGATGCTGCTCAACCTAGGGATGCATGGGACCGAACGGATCCTGTCCCGGCCCGCCGTCCAGCTGATGACCACCAACCGCCTCACGCCCGAGCAACAAGCATTCCGGGAAGACTTGGCCAAAAACAACGTCCACTTGTCGCACGGCCAAGGGCAGCACGGCGGCTGGGGCTTCGGGATGGCGGTACGCACCTACCGCGGCGACTATGCTTCCATCGGTCAGTTCGGCTGGGACGGCGGAAGCGGCACCTCGGCATACGCCGACCCGGACAAACAGCTCACCGGAATCCTGCTCACGCAGGTCGGGATGTCCACCCCGGATTCGGCGCATCTTATCCACGACTTCTGGACCATGGTCTATCAGGCCATCGAAGATTAACACCGAGCCCGCGCCTGGTACGCCCGCTTTTCATCAGCTCACAACAAAAGCTGCCGCGGGATTCCGGGCAGCTTTCTTTACGGGCTATCGGTTAACAGCTGGTTTGCTTTTGATTTGTTCCCAATGTTATTGGTTTGAGGCTTCAGGCGCAGGCACGTATTCGCTCAGCTTCCCCTCGTAGATCAAACGGAAGCGGCCGCTCTGCCGGAAATCGTCCGGCGTGACGAGCGCAGGCAGCTTGTCCCATATTTTGATGCCGGAACGCTGCAAAATTTCCGCGACAAACTGCGAGCAAAAATACGAGTTGCTGAATTCGACCGGCTCCTGAAGCGCTACGCCGATAACCCCCAGCAGGTTGTACATATATTTATTTTGCCGCCGGATAAAAACCCGAAGCACCCGCTTCATTTTTTCCACTTCGCGTTCGGTAACCTTCAGCTCATAAATAACGCATGTCGTTTCGGGATATTTGCTGAACGTCCCCGTCTTGATATCCTCTTTCACGAAGCCTCCGTTCAGCGGATTATTCGGGTTTTTCCGGCCGAAGCTGTACATCTCGGAAAGCTCGCGGTTGAAGGAGATCGAAGCATGGTTATACGGCGCTTTCGTATAGGTCTGAATCAGCTGCGTAAAAAACGTGCCGGTATTCGTAAGCAGTATATAAACCGAATGAGTTGCGGACATATATGAAAATTCCCCTTATCAAGCTTGAATTATTCCTTCATAATAGCATATGATCCCTTTATTGGAATCTATCTTTCGATAAGTTGGTGACTGACAATAAGCAGCTCGCTGTATACGCTCATTTTTATTTTTGCTGGCTTAACCGTTATCCATTTCATCTATTACATCGTCAGCAAAAAACAACCGGACAAAGATTATACGGCCGTTGGACAGCGAATTAAAAACTGGTGGGGCATGTTTTTCATTTTTTGCCTGGCCACCCTCACCAATCCTGTCGTTTCCTTGCTTTCGTTAATGGTGCTGTGCTTTTTCGCGCTGAAGGAATACTTCTCCATGATCAAAACGAGAAAAGCCGACCGCAGGCTGTTTTTATGGGCGTACTTGTCGATTCCGGTCCAGTTTTACTGGATTTATATCGGCTGGTACGGGATGTTCATCGTCTTTATTCCGATTTACGTATTCCTGTTTCTGCCGCTTCCTCGTTTGATCAATAAAGGAACGGTCGGCTTCGTGCGCAGCGTCAGCTCCACCCAGTGGGGCTTGATGCTGATGGTGTTCGGTCTGAGCCACCTGGCTTACTATCAATTCGCGACGCCGGAGTACGGGGCGGGACTTGTACTCTTTCTTGTGGTACTGACGCAGCTGAACGATGTCGTCCATCATGTGGCGTCCATCTATTTCGGCAAACGCAAGGTCGTCCCGACCGCCAATCCGCATTCCACTTGGGAAGGCTTCGTCTGTTCGTTTCTCGTCACGTCGGGCGTCTCTTATCTCATCTATCCTTACCTGACGCCGTTTGATCCTGTATTCGGGCTGCTTGCCGGCATGCTCATCAGCCTGAGCGGATTTTTCGGCAGCTTGACCGTTTCCGTGCTGAAGAGGGATTTGCTCATCGGAGACGACGGCAAATTCGAAACCTCGCGCAAAAGCTACCTGAGCCAAATCGACAGCTTGACCTATACCTCGCCGGTATTTTTTCACGCGATCCGGTATTTCTTTGATTTCATGTAACGGCGCCAAAAAATCCCCTTACTGTCACGTAAGGGGATCATGCAGAAGGCTATTTATTCCGGCCGCTTAGCCGCTAATCAAATCCCCGCTGCCTTCTTTGCGTCTTCTGGCATATTCGGCGGTTGCCGTAAAAAGCACGTCGGAGGAAGAATTAAGCGCCGTTTCAAAAGAGTCCTGCAAAACGCCGATGATGAAACCGACGCCGACGACTTGTATCGCAATATCGTTCGGAATGCCGAACAAGCTGCACGCCAGCGGGATCAGCAGCAGCGACCCGCCCGCAACACCCGAAGCGCCTGCTGCCGATATGGCGGATAGAACGCTAAGCATAAGCGCCGTGCCAAAATCGACTTCAATGCCAAGGGTATGAACGGTTGCGAGAGCGAGGACCGAAATGGTAACCGCTGCGCCCGCCATATTAATCGTAGCGCCTAACGGAATGGATACCGAATACGTATCCTTGTCCAAATTCAACTTTTCGCATAATCTCATGTTAATCGGAATGTTTGCAGCCGAGCTGCGCGTAAAAAATGCGGTAATCCCGCTTTCCCTCAAACAACTGAAAACAAGCGGATACGGATTCTTTCGGATATTCGCATAGACGATCAACGGATTGACTACAAGCGCTATAAAAAGCATGCATCCAATCAGCACGAGAAGCAGTTTTCCGTAATCGAGCAAGGAAGAAAGCCCGTTCGCCGTAATGGAATCGAAAACAAGCCCCATAATTCCGAGCGGCGCCAATTGAATAACCCATTTGACCACTTGCGATACCGCATCCGAGAAATTGGAGATCATGTTTTTGGTAGGCTCGCCGGCATTTTTTAAAGCGACGCCCAGAATGATCGCCCATGCCAGAATCCCGATATAATTGGCGTTCATTAGTGCACTTACCGGGTTGTCGACAACCTGAAACAGCAGTGACTTAAGAACCTCGACAATCCCGTCGGGCGGAGTCAAGTCCTCGTTCCCCTTGACAAGCGACAGGGTAACCGGAAATATAAACCCTGCAATAACGGCAATCAGTCCCGCCAGAAATGTACTTACGCCATAGAGGACGAGAATCGCTTTCATATTCGTTTTGCTGCCCTTTTTATGGTTCGAAATGGCAGACATGACGAGGAGCAGCACCAATACGGGAGCGACCGCCTTTAACGCGGATACAAATAAGGAACCGAAAATGCTAATCCCCGTGGCGCCGGGAATCGTTAAAGCCAATAGAATACCGGCCATAATGCCTGCAAGTATTCGTTTAACCAGGCTTGTTTGGTTCCATTTGAGCAGTAATGTTCTCATGTATGTTCCTCCGTTTCAATATGGAAAGGTAAATAAGCCCGGCTACAAAGCGGTCACGAGGCAAGTTTATATTCACGACCGTTAGTTTAGCATGAAAATCGTCGATTGTGTATGTGGTGTAAAGATTTGGGGATTATATAGGCTTAAGAACGTTTCGAAAACAGCAAAGAGGGGCTGCATGCGCATGCCCCTCTACTTCGTTATTTCCGAATTGAATTTCGATTCTGGCTTAAAAGATGCTGTCGGGAACGTAATAAATTTTTTGCGTATCTTTTTTATTGACCGGGTCCGTCACGATCGTAAAATAAACGTTGCCGTTTTTTGTCTGTACGCCTTCGATTTCGCGGGTTCCCACATTTGTAATCTTCACAAGAGTCTTAAACGCTCCCGTATTCGACATCATCGCAATCTGCGGAGTTTCTCCTTCCGCTCCGCCCGACGTATAAATCTCCGTATTGCCGAGCATATCGACGCCCTGGAATGACCCATTCGGCCTGACGATCGCGCTGCCCGACTGCGTAAAGCTGGCGACGCACGCGCTTATAGCCGCCGCGCTGTCCATTCGTACCTGCCCGCTGCTGTCCAGAAGCCGATTCAATGCCGCGGTGTCATAAATGGACCACGTTACCGTACCTTCCGCGGTCTGTACGCGGAAAATCGTATACGTACTGTTGCCGCCGCCGTCCACCCGGTATGTCTCGCCTAATCTTGCACCGGTCTCGTTGGCGTAATTCATATAGGTGAACCGGGGAAGCTCCGTATAATCGCAGGTCGCGCCCGGCGAATATTGAAGTCTTGCGACCTGAAGCGACCAGTAATACGATGTGGAAGGATCCGCTTTGGAACTGAAATAAAAATAGTTAATGCCGTTGTAAGTGTACATATCCAGCGTCTGGCCGTGGCCGGAATTGGTGACGGTCATTTCGTCGACGTATGTCGCGTCGTTCCCGTCGATAAGCAATCTTGAAAGATACACGGTCCCCCCGGAACGTTGGGTAACGTAAATATACTTGGAAGCGATGTAAGCTTTCTGAACGGCCAGATTGTGATTAAGGCCTTTGAGATTGTAAGCCAGCGTTGCCGAAGCGTTTACCGTTTTCTCCGGTGCAGCCGCAAATACGGGCATAACGGACATTCCAAAAACAAGACACGCGAGAGCAGCGGATGCGAGCAATTTTAATCGCCGTTGAATAAAGCTTAATGCTGGAAACCGGTACATTCTGATGCCTCCCTTAAAAGGATAATACCATTGGAACGATATGAGCGGACTGCCCTCGAAATCGGGATCATGCCGCCGGTTATCCACTTCCATTCGATTATCCAATATCAGGATAGCCCTTTGTATAGTCTCAAAGCACCTAAAAATGTTAAAATTGCATAAACTTTCATTGCGCCTCTTCCATTATCGCTCATATCGACTGAACCGAACAAATCCGCCAATTTCGATTCCTTGTTAGCGCAATGGCCCATTAATTCGCATCGCCCAAATAACAACTTCCTCGCTCCCCGGCCTCCTTTAATCTTTCGGCCAAAACTTTCGGGTATAGTCTAATAACATCTAAATGGTTAAGCTCGACCCATTCAACGCCTATTTGGCCCTTATCCGGATTGGTCGCCCCTTCGAAAGAAGGCTCGCTCGAAAGTAAATCGCATTGGAAATAAAACTCAACCTGATGGACATCGGAGTCCCAGACGGAAAACTCATGATTTTTCCCAATGTACTCGCGTACGTAAACAAGATCGTGGACCGTCACGTCTTGTCCGATTTCCTCCAGGCATTCCCTTCTGACCGTATCCTTTAATTCCTCGCCGTGATCCTGCCCGCCGCCCGGAAATAAGTAAAACAGCCCAAAGTCGTCTTTGTTTTGCGTCAATAACACTTTGCCGTCTTGAATGATGATCGCCTTTGCGGAATTCCTTAACGGTTTCATATGTACCTCCGATCTAATTCATTCCTCATATTTCGGGCTTCGGACGAGACCTGGGATGCGAGGCAATGTTTTCAAGCACTTGAGGGGTAATCACGATGCCGAGCTGCTTTAACGCCATTAAGACCGCGCCGGCTGCCGGCGAGAAGGCGGGAGAAACAATGCGGTATCTTTTTTTATGGCCTTCCCTCATTCGGGAAGCCAGCTGCCGTTGAAAATATTCGCTGTTAGCCACGCTGCCTATGAGCGCAACTTGAACTTCCGATTGTGCGAAATAAGAAGCGAGAATCTCCACGCCCACCATAATCTGATGGACAGCGCGGTTACAGACGGTTTGCGCCAATGGGCTGCCCCGGAGGGCGTATTGCGTAACGATTGGGGCCAACTCGGCAAACCTACGATTTCGCTCCCTTTGATCGGAGATGAAGCCTTTCATTGCAAGCAGCGACAGTTCCTCTACGGAAGGAACGCCCCAGAATTGCAATATGGACTTTTCCAATTCCAGGTCGTTATCGTGCACGTTTCCGGCCAGCAGCTCATAAGTCGCATCATAAGCCAAAAATCGGGCTGCGCTGGCTGCATAATGATGCAGGTCATAATTTCTGATCCGCTTCCCGTCTTCCGTAACCGCAAAAATAATAGAGCCCGTACCCGAGACGACAATGATCCCCGGCTCCGAAAGAAGAGCCCCGCTATGCGCAATCACTGCGTCGTTCACATGCTGTTTTACGCCGTGAAGCCCCGGAAGATCGGTCAGAGGTTCTACCCATTCCAAATCCGCTTCGGAATCGAGACCCGCAATTCCGGCTGTAAGAGCGGCGATGTCGCTCCTATCTATTTCCGCTTCTTCCAGCGCCTGCTCAAGCGCTTGGATTACGTTCTCTCTTGCATGCAGGCCCTTATAGATGGAGGATGCGCCTTTCTCAACATAAGCGAGGATCTTACCCTCAAAATCCGCCGCCATGACCCGGGTATGGGTGCCGCCGCCGTCTATCCCGATGACGACGCGGTTTTTGTCTTTTGCCAGCACAGAACTTCTCTCCTCTCGGCAAGCCGGTTATACAAAAACGACTGCACGATTGAAAATAATAGGCAGTCGTTTTGCAAGTTCGGGTATTATTACGCCACGATAAGACCGGCGTTCATCGCTTCCACGCGGCTCATTTGCGCGGCGTACTGCAGCTTGGCCGTGGCCACTGCCGTTTCGGCCTGCTGCAGCGCAAACTTCAGCTTGCTTAAGTCGAACGCCGTCAGGAGGCCGTTCTCGTATTGAACCGTTGCCGCGCGAACGTCGGCTTCCGCATCGGCTTTGTCCTGCAAGGCCGCCTCGTAATCGCGGTACGCCTGCTCCGCATCGGTATAAGTCCGGTCGATGGATTTCGCCAGCTCCAGCTTGGCTAGCTCCGCTTGCTCCTGCGCGATATCGACAGTCGCGTCCAAATAACGTTCGCCGTCCTCCGACGAATCGCCGGTACGGTTCTTCTGCCATACCGCCAGCTCCACATCGTTCCATTGCCGCTTCAGCTCGAACGATTCGGCGAGCAGCGTCTCGGTATCCGCGCGCACGACCGGCTCCGGTTCGACGTCGGGCTCGGCCAGCTTCAGCTCGGGGTTATATTCGATGCCAAGATCGAAGCTGAACTGAATCAGCGCCGCCCGATAACCGTCGTTCAACGCTTCCAGCTGCTCCTTCTGTTCGCGGATCGGTCTTTCGGCGTCGGAAACTTGCTTCGCCGAGGCTTTGCCCAGCTTTTGCAGCGTTTTCGCGCGGCTCAAGTCGCTTTCCAGCACGGCCAAATAGCTTTCCGCAAGCTCGATCTGCTTGTCGAGAGCAAGAAGCTGGACGTATTGCGACGTCACCTGCAGCTTCGCTCCCTCTTTCGCTTCTTCGATGCCGAGCAGCGTGTTCTGCCTGTCCGTATAGAGCTGGCGGACGGTCTGATCCAGCTCCTTCCGCTGCGCTTCAATCGTCATATTGGTCGCGATGATGGATTGGTTAAGGACGGTATTGGTCGCGATCATTGAACCCAGCCACAGCGCTTGATCCGGCGTCGGATCGGCATCGCCGATCAGCTCCTCCTGCGTATCCGGCAGTTGAACCGGCATTTGCTCCAGACTGTTCGCCTGATCGTTTAACTGCTGGCGCTTGCTTTCGAGCGCCTCCGCTTGCAGCTCCAGCAGCATAATGTTGCCGGAATCCTCCAGCACAAGCTGAAGAGCGGTCTCCAAATCCAGCTGCTCCACCCGCTTCAATCCGTCTAAGGCTGCAAAAGACTCGCTCATGGCCGCCGCAGACGCCGGTGCCGCCGGTACCGCTGCCGCAAACAACATCGCGGCAACCGACATTGAGCCAGCGAGTAGCGCCGCCCGGTTTCGTTTTTGCTTTCGTTTGTATGTATTCATGTTGCTCTCTTATCCTCCTCTTCCGGCAATCCCGCCTATCGTTCGCAATCTTGCAGACGGGTCGGTTCATAGGCTCGAAGATTCGCAGGCTCATGCTTGCGAAACTCTCAACCTGTCGAATCGAAGTTCTTTTCATCTTGAAATTTAACAGGAACGTCCGGCCGCCGCAAGTGCTCCCAAACCCGTTGACAACCGATTTACCGCTTTTTTATACTGTAAAAGTACTGATTGGTTCATTTTTTGAACGATTTGGTTTTCCGTATACAGAAAGGAGCAGAGAGAATGATTCACCGTACCAAGCAGAAACGATCTTCTAGTTCTTGTCCAAGGACGGACGGTATCGCGTTGAACGAAAACTGTAGCGGGAATCCGGGAACAACGCACCGTTCCAAAACGACCGCGATCGCGGCTTGTGCCGTTGCGCTTGCTCTAATCGCTTCGGCCTGCTCGTCGGGGAGCGGCAAGGAAGCGGCAAGCGAAGCCGCTGCGGGCCGCACCGTACATACCGAACAAGTGAAGGCGGAGCAGCTCGTCTCCTCCTCCTCTTTGGCGGGCACGCTGGAAGCCTATGAAGAAACGGTCGTGTCGTTCGAAGCGGACGGGCGCGTCTTGTCCGTCGCGGTCAAAGAAGGCGACTCCGTCAAAGCCGGCGACGTGCTGGCTCAGCTGAACGCGGCCGATTACGAATTGCAGCTTAGCCGCGCCGAAGCGGCCGTGCAGCAAGCCGAAGCCGCCCTGCAGTCGGCGAACGCCGGCCTCAATACGGCCGAGGCGCAAGTGGCGAGCGCCGAAGCGAACTTGCGGCAGGTGAACGACGGCGCAAGAAAGCAAGAGCTTGAACAGGCGGAGAATGCCGTCGAGGTGGCCAGAAGCGCCTATACGAAAGCAAAAACCGACGCCGAGCGGACGGCTGCGTTGTATGAAGAGGGGCTCGTCACGCTAAGCGACAAAGAAAACGCGGAGCTGTCGCTCACCAATGCGGAGAAGCAGCTTGCCAACGCGGAAGCGCAGCTCTCGCTCGTGCAGGAGGGCGCGACCGATGCGCAGAAGGCCGCAGCCGAAGCCGGCGTCGAGCAAGCGAAAGCCGGCGTGGCGACGGCGCTCGCCTCCCAGGCGCAAGCGAAGGCGGCGCAGCAGGAAGCGCTGGCTGCGCGCGAGCAAGCGCAGCTGATGCTCTCGCGAACGAAGCTTACCGCGCCGAAGGCGGGCGTCGTGCTGGAGCGGATGGTTGACGAAGGCGAGCTGACCGGCGGCGGCCAGCCCGCGATCCGGCTTGGCCGAATCGACCGGCTGAAGACGCTGCTGTCGGTGCCCGACAGCGAAATTGCCGATTGGAAGGTCGGGCAAAACGTTACGGTCGAGCTGTACGGCGAAACGAGAACCGGCACCGTCGCCAATATTTACCCGACGGCTAGCGCAGGCACCGGCTCCGTCCGCGTCGAGGTCGCGATCGAGAACAAGAAGCTCGACTGGGCGCCCGGCCAAGTCGTTAAAGCGTCGCGCAGCGGCGAAGCCAAAAAAGGCATCACCGTCCCCGCCGGAGCGGTCATCAGCAACGGCGACAAGCCGTACGTCTTCAAAGCGGTGGACGGCAAAGCGGTCAAAACGGACGTCGAAATCGGCGAGCTGTACGGCAACCGCCTGTTGATCGCGAGCGGGCTGAACGAAGGCGACGTCATCGTGACGAGCGGCGCCAGCCTGCTGCTGGACGGAGATCCGATCGATACGGCGGAGGAAGCGGGCAATGATTGAATATATTATTAAAAAACGCAAAATCACGCTATTATGCTTCGCCATCGCCATAGCGGCCGGCATATTCAGCTTCCTGCAGCTTCCGCGCCAGGAAATGCCCGATATTATCGTCAAGCAAGCGATTGTCACGACGGTATACCCGGGAGCATCGCCCGAGAAGGTCGAGCAAACCGTCACGAAGGTGCTGGAGCAGCGGATTAAAGAGATTCAGGATATTAAAACGATCACTTCGACCTCGATGAACAACGTCTCTTCCATCTTGATCCAGACCGAAGACGACGCCGACGCCAAAGAGAAGTGGGATGAGCTCCGCAAGAAGGTGCAGGACGCGCAGGCAGACCTGCCGTCCGGGGCCAATCAGCCCGAGATTAACGACAACTTGACCAAGGCGTTCATCAAGACCGTTGCGATCTATGCGGAGACGCAGGACGAAATCAACTCCCTGCACGGGCAAATGCTCGACTGGAAAGATCAGCTGCGGACCGTCGACGGCGTGTCCGACGTCACGATTCAAGGCATACCGGAGCAAGAGGTCCGCATCGATCTCGACATGCAGAAGCTCAACCAATACGGCATCCCTTGGGGGCTGGTCGTACAGGCCGTGCAAGGAGAGAACGAACGGGTTCCGACCGGCAGCGTCGAATATAACGAGCGAACATACCAATTGACGGTCCCGGAGGCGCAAGACGCCGAAGCGTTAAACCGCGTCCTTATAACGCGAACGCAAGAAGGGGTTCCCGTCTACTTGAGCGATGTCGGCAAAGCGCAGCTCGTATTCGAGAAAGCCGATTACCGGATCTATTACAACGGCAAGCCGGCTCTTACCGTGACGCTGAACGCCGAAGCCGGCAGCGACGCGTCGACGATGGACCGGAACGTAAACGCCAAGCTGGAGCAGCTGGCGAAGGATTTGCCGGAGTACGCGCATATGGACACCTCTTTCGCGCAAAAAGATCTGGTCGACGAGCACTTCACCGACCTGCTGCACGAAATGCTGATCGCGATACTTGCCGTTATCCTCATTTGTACGTTAGGCTTGAACTTGATCACGTCCAGCTTCGTGGCGCTGGCCATTCCGATCTCCATCGCGCTTGGCCTGATCTTTATGCCGCTGTTCGGCATTTCGCTCAACCAGATTTCGATTGTCGGCCTGATCATCGTGCTTGGCATTCTCGTTGACGACGCCGTCGTCGTCAACGACAACATCGAGCGCAGGCTGACGTCGCTTGGCGAAAGCCCGGCGGACGCCTCGCTCAGAGGGACCAAGGAAGTCGCCCTGTCGATCCTGACCGCGACGATGGCCACCGTCATCGCCTTCGTGCCGCTTCTGTTCCTTCAAGGCGACGTCGGCGCCTTCATCAAGCCGGTGCCTAGCATCATTACCGTCACGATGCTGGCCTCCATGGTCATGTCGCTGACGATTATCCCGATTTTCCGGGAATGGTACGAGAAGCGCCGCGGCGCGCGGCGCGGCGGGCCGCCTAAGCCTTCCGGCCTGCTGGGCAAGCAAATCCAGGCTTTAACCGACGTCTATTCGGGCAAATGGATTCCGAAGGTGCTGAAGAAGCCGCTGCTGACCGCCATGGCCGGCCTGATGCTAAGCACGGCGGCATACGTACTCGTTTTCTTTACCGACATCGAGTTGTTTCCCGACTCGGAGCGGCCGGAAGCGACCATTAACGTCACGATGCCGGTCGGCACCTCATTCGACGAGACGCACAAAGTCATTTTGGATATGGCGGCGTGGGTCGAAGCCCAACCGGAGACGAAGCAGGTCGCATATGCGGCCGGCGGCGGCGCGCCCAAGCTGTTCAGCGACATTACGTCCGGCCCCGCCCCCGAGGATATCACTTTCGGGCAGCTGACCGTTCTCGGGGTCAAAGGTAAATTCGACCGCGAACGAACGGTAGCCGAATGGCGCGAAGCGCTTCAAAAGGCCCACCCGGAGGCTTCGATTCAAATCAGCGTGCCGCGGCTTGGCATTCCGGTCGGGAAGCCGATATCGATCCGGCTTGCGGGCGAGGATATCGATCAGCTGCAGCAATTGGCCGGGCAAGTGAAGCAAGCGGTCGCCGAAACGGAAGGCACGCTGGACATTCAGGACGACGTAGGCATCGAACAATATACGTTAAGCTTTGAAATCAACAAGCAGGCGATGGATCAGTATTCGGTTACCTCCAATGCGCTTACCCAGTCGCTGCTGTTGATGGGAGAAGGCGTTACGGTCGGCGATTTCGATACCGGCAAAGAGCTGATCGACGTGAACGTGTACATGAACGGCAAAAATTCCGACCCCGAGCTGCTGTTCCAGCAGTTGACGGTGACGAACGCAGCCGGACAGCAAATTCCGCTGTCCCAGCTGGCGGAGATGAAACCCGGCTTCGGGATTCAAAAAATCAAACATTACAATCTGGAACGGACGATTACGGTGGAAGCCGACGTGGAAGGGCGAACCGCCACGGAAGCGATGCAGGACATTAACGCGAAGCTGGCGCAGCTTGATGTGCCGGAAGGCTACTCGGTAGAATCCGGGGGAGAAACGTCGGAGCAAGCCGATATTTTCGCAAGCTTGGGCAAGTTGTACGCCATCGTCATCTGCCTTATTTTCCTGCTGATCTCGATGCAATTCTATTCGTTCTCGACGCCGTTCATCATTATGACGACGATCTATCTGGCCGCGGCGGGCGGCATAATCGGCATCTTCCTGACCGGCATGCCGATCGGCTTCATGAGCATTATGGGCATTATCTCGCTGGCCGGAATCGTCGTCCGGAACGGCATCGTCTTGATCGAATTTATCGAGGACGCCCGCCGGGAAGGCGTGGAGCTGAAGGAAGCGGTCATTCACGCCACGGCGGCAAGGTTCCGGCCGATCGTGCTGACGTCGCTCACCGCGCTTGTCGGCATGATTCCGATTGCGACGATTGGAGATATTTTGTTCCGGCCGATGGCGATGACCATCATATTCGGATTGCTGTTCTCCACCGTCTTGACCTTGTTCGTCGTCCCTTCGCTGTACATGGCGGTCGCGAACTATAAGCTGAAACGGAAAGCGGGGCATTCGAACGTGCCGGCGAATCCCAATCGTCCGGTATCGATGTAATCCCCCTCCGTTTACGGCGCAAACTATCTATGGGAACAACGGATCGGATGGCCCCGGCCATCCGTTCTTCCTTGCAAGCCGTCTGACGGCTACTTCGGATTAAGGAGCTTTGCCCGATGGACCATAAGAAACAAGAAATCATTCGAAACGCCAACCGCCTGTTCTCGGCGAAGGGCTATGCCAATACCTCGGTCGAGGAAATCGCGAAGGAATGCGGCATGTCCAAAGTTTCGCTATACAAAATTTTCGGCAGCAAGGAGGAACTGCTCCTTGAATCGATGCTGCAATTTTCGCAGCGGATCGAACAAGGGCTGATTATGCTGGCCGAGCAGCCTTCGCTCCCGCCGAAAGAGAGGCTGCACCGGTGCGCCCAGATTTATCTCGAAACGATATGCGATAACAACGTTCATCTCTTGATGCTCTCCTACTCGGATGCCGTTTCTTTCGGGGACAGCAAAATCAAGGAAGTCAGATTCATGATCGAAAACAACTTCAACATCTGGCTTACCGAATGCCTCATCTACGTTTACGGAGAACAAATCGAACCGTTTGCGCTCGATGTAACGTTTATCGTCCGCAGCGTCGTGTCGCAATATGTGCGGATGATCGGCCCGCGAATGTCGGCATTAAGCGCCGTCGATTCCAATCTGTTTATCGCGTTTATCGAATCGATTATCGATATTTGCGTTTGCGGCATTACGGAACGGCGGGACGAATACGTGCCGCTCTGGAAGCTATCGGATTTCATCGTCCACGGCGGCGACATCAGCCCGGTCATGAAGCTGACCAAAATCAACAAAGTGATACAGGACATGGACCAAATGATCGGCGAATCCGAATTGCCGGAAGAGGAGAAACACGATTATTATCAGATTTTGCTCCAGTTTAAAAAGGAAGTACCCGGCACGCGAGCCGGTTCCGGCTTGCTGAAGGCTTATCTATTATATTTGGAGCAGGTTCCGCAGCTTCAAAGCCATTGCCGGCAGCTTCGCTCCCTTTACGATTTGTAGTAGACACGCGAGAAAACCCGGGACCGCTCTTTCATGAAAGAGCGGTCCCGGGTTTTGTTCGTTTAATGCAAGCGATGCACGCCGAGGAGCTCATCCGTCGTGCCGGAGATGTTAATCGTCACGACCGTTTCCTTGCGTACCCCGTTGTTGTAATAAGCCGTAAAAATAAAGTCGTACGGCCCTTCTTTCAATTCGCTGAAGGATTCGTCCCACAATTCGCCTTCCCATGTCGTCGATCCCGGCGCCGACGGCTCCAGCTCCGTTTCGTACTCGCTCATCCGGACCTCCACCCGTTCGGCGGCTGTATCCGTTCCGGTGAGCGTCGTGTCCGCTTCCAATACAAACTTCTCGCCCGCCCAGAACGTGGACGCGGACCGCGGCGACGATTCATCGCCGCTTTCCTTTACGTTGTAATCTTTCCGATGCCGCTCCCACAGCTCCGTATGTTTGACAACTCCGGCTACCGCAAGCGGGAGGACGGTAATCGTTTTTTCGATCTCGTCCGTCGCAAGCCTGTCGGAGACGGAAAGCTTCATTTTCCAGGCCCCCGCTTCCTCCATCCTGACCGACGGTCCGTCTGACAGATATGGGGAGGCAAGCGAATAAGAAAATGTTTGGACCGCTCCGCTCGGACTCGTCAGCTTGTATATAGCGGTGAGCAAGTCGCCGTCCGGATCGCCGGCTTTGGTGACGAATTGAACCGTATCGCCTTCGTAAACCGGCTTCGGAGTCCAATCGAAATCCGCTGTCGGCGGACGGTTCGTAGTGAAATAAATATATTCGTAAAGTCCTTCGTTGCCGGCCACGTCGTAGTCCGTCACCATCAAGCGGTATCGGCCGCCGCTTTCAAGACCGTTGACGGTGTACGAAGTCGCACCCTTCGGAAGCTCAACGCTGTATTCCGCGGTGCCGTTGCCGTTCAGATCGATATTCGTTATCGACCCGTCCGCATTCACCTTTTGCATATAAAGGCCCCTCGAAGCATGGCCGGAAGACGGCGCCGGGTCTGTAAACGGATTGAACGTAACGGTCACCGAAGTCGGCTTGATATCGAGCTTTTCCTCCGTATCCCGCGGCTTCACGCTGTCGACAAAGAAGTAACCGTTCTCCGAATAGCCGCCCCATATCATGCCGTCATTTGCTCTCGCGCGCCAAATATGCAGCCCTTCCCGCAGCGGCGCCGGCGTGTACGCCGTCGATCCGGTCGCAGTATTCGTATCGATGTCTTGCTCGCCTGTTGAGTAGAACACTTCATAATCGATATACTTTGGCGTTTGGTTTTCTCCATCCGTTACTTGAACCTTTAAGATTGGCGTCTTGCTGTTCGTGTAGATCGGATGATCCCAATCCGGGCCATTCATCGTAAGCAGCTTCGTAGCCGGAGGCGTATTGAGTACAAAATAGGTAATATTGCTATCATCCGACCAAACGCCCTTCGAGAAGACGCGGCCCTGTACGCGAACCTTGCGGCCAAGCTCGACCGTCCCTTCCTCCAGAATGAATGAAGTGTCATTCCCCGGATAAGTCACTTCCATAATCCTCTCGCCTGTATCGACGTAAGTAAACTTTAGATAAAATTGCTCTTGCGGGTCATTCTCCGCATCGTAATACGTCCATTTAATCGTCGGATCGGCGATATAAACCGAAGGAGCTGACTGCGAACCGTTTGGAACGGTAATGGTCATAACCGGTTTCGTTTGGTTCACTGGCGGCAGCGCATTCTTGTACACGCGCGTCTCGGCCCAATACGACCAAGCGCCATGTAAGTCCCGGACTTGTTCCTGAATGATCAGCTCCACGCCCGGCCGATTGTAGAGCAGCCGTTTTCCGTTTGTCCAATCCGATTGATCTGCCCAGCGGTAACGGAATTTCCGTTTGGCCAGATAATCCGGTACGTCCGGATCGTACGAAGCATCGTAAGTATCATAATCAAGTGCTTCGCCTTCCGCATAAACAATTCCAGTAAATTGCACATCCGGCTTTGCGATTGGACGGCGGTGGACGTACAGCTCCTTCGTCACCGGTTCGGACCACATGCGATAAGCTTCCATGCCAGGATTATCTTGCGCTTGATACGTAATGTTGTATAATCCCGGTTTTTCTAAGCGGGATAGCGGATCGCTATACGTTTGGTCATCATATTGGCTAGTGCCTTCTGGATTCGCAAAGTAATTCGGATCGTGATTGTATGTCCATTTCTCCGCGTATTTTGGATCGGATTCGATATCCGAGAAAATAGCGTCATACTTTATTTGTTCATTGACGAGTACCGTTTGCGCCGTTTCTTCGATGTAGGTATCGCCGTAATTCGTCAGCACGACATTAGAGAATCGGGCTTTCGTTTGCCCGATTGCCATTAAGCCAAGGGAGCCTTTCGTAAAGGTGCTGTCGTAGGCTTCCAGCTTTTTTAGATTGTTTACATATACGCGAATTGTTCCATTGATGGCTTCCAGCTTAAAGGCGTACGTCGTGCCTGCAAGCCGATCTAGCGGTGTGGAGCGCAGCGCCGTCTTCGCGCCTCCGGAGACCTTATACAGCGTTAACGTCGTGTCGGTCCATTCGACGGTGTACATGTTTTTCTCGTCGCGGATTTGAACAGCCGCGCCGATTGGCTGCTTATTCATTGTGCTGTCATCGATCCGCACGTTGAACGAAATAGCACCATTGGTCATGACCGTGTTCGGATCGAACCACAAGCCGCCCCAATTGTCGTTAATGATTTCCACCGTATCATCGTCAACGGGTTTCGGATAATCCCCTCGCTGGCCTGCTGGCACATAAGGCACCACCATGTTCCATGCAAAAATATAAATCGATCCGTCCGGCAGAATGCTGGACGCGTCTCCTTGATAATAGTCAAACCCCCAAACCGGCGGTGCAGTTTCCTGCGTATATCCTCTTACATTGGCATATGGATTGGTGTAGCTTTTGACGAGCGAGCTGCCATCAAAAATTTGCACGAAAGTCCTTAATTCACCGGAAGTTGAGTCATAAGCAGATCGCGGTGTAACTTGCCGTCCGCTGCTATCAGCAAACACTTTGCCAAGCAAATCCTGAAAATTTGGCACATGGTAGCTAGAATCATTATAGTCCGTAATCAAGTTACCGTTCCGGTCGAATAGATTTACAGAACGAACGTTTCCATTCGGTAGAACGATAGGGTTAATGACTTGATCCACCATATAATCATCCCAAGGATCAGAGCCTTCAGTTTCCCCTAGAGTTTGGGTTTTAACGGTCATACCATCCGACATACGAATGACATATAGATAATGATATCGTCCATTTCGGGTCAGACCCATGGTGCTGACATAGAGCAACTGGCCATCATCAGAAACAACCGGATAGGACGCACCATCAGCGTTACTTAACGATACATCCTGTTTTAGTCCGTTCGGTGTTATCCAGACGACTGAGCTTGAACTGTTATAAATATTGTCCTGGTCTTCGCGTCTGTATGAGATGTATAGAGTTCCGTCTGTACCCTCGGTGATCTTCACATTTTGGAATGAGAAGTCGCTTGTATCAACCGGACTATTAGAAAGTGGAACTTCCCATAAAACAGACTTGGTTGCTAAATTATATCGTATTTGGTATAGTGCATAATCCCCCTTATATTCATACTGTAGGGTTAGATTAAGAATCGTATTATCGTTTGTAAACTTATAGCCTCGCATAAGTGTTTCTATAGACGTAACGTTTGAGGCAATCGCTGATCCATAGGGGATCACGAACGTATCGATAAGCTGCCCAGTATTGTTATAAACGGAATAGGTGAGCTTACGTGCTGCCTTATCTTCAACGGGTACATAAAATTGTTCCTTTGCATCAATCATTCGAACGCTACCCGGAATCATAAAGGTCCGCAAAATATTACCGGTTATCGAATTCCGTTCGTTTACCGTTGTGCTTGAATCCGATCGAGCATAGGTGTATATGCGATTAACGCCAAAAATTTGCTGATGGATCGTTTCGGAAGCATCTGCTTTCCACGGCTGCGCCGCATAAAGATCATCGGCCAAGTCGAACGCCGAACGCGAGTTCGGTCCCAATCCGGTATTCGGATAGTCGACATTAAAATCCGGATATTGCGCGTTCTTGGTGCTTAAATACGTATCGTCCGTTTTCCATGCGATTTTCTTTGCGTCACCGCCCGTATACGGCGTTTTGAGCTGCCAAGAGCGGAAGATCGAGGCTGGCGACAACGCGACTGTTGGCGGCAAGCTGTTTTCGCCCGGCTGTGTCGTTAAACCGTAAGCATCGAAGTCGACTTCCGGCGCATAGTTTAGAATCTCTATTCCAACGGAATCGGACCACTCGGATACTAGGCCGTAATCTTCTTTCACCTGAGCACGGTACTCCCGGCTGCCGACCGTGGTATAGGTAACGGAAAGCGTCGATTTATATTCGCCGGTGTAAATATTAACCCATTCTTCCTCCTCAAAATTGCCGTCGTCATCATCATCGTAACGCTCTTGAACGATAAGCTGCACAAGCTGGTCGCCGTCCGGACTGGCTCCGGTTACGAAAACGGTCTGTTCGCTGTTCCGGTATGCAAACTCCGGAGCAGCCAACTGTACGGTCGGCGCCTGATCGGGAACAACCTCCATCTGCAGCGTTCCCCAATCGCTGACGCGGCCGGTTGTGTCGTAAACTTTGCCCTCAATGCTGTACCATCCCAGCTCTTCCGGCGCTTTGCTCGGCCAGCCTGTCGTATAATCGGTGTCATCGGCTTTTTTGTATCGGTATTCCGATCTCGAGAAGTCAATCGACTCGCCGTATGATTCAAGCGGCGTATACGAGTTGTTCAGATGGTGAGGAGACGAAAATTCCCGGCCTTGAACTACTCGGGTTGGCCCTGTTACGACTGCTACAGGTTTCGGATCAACAACCTCTAGGACAGCCGAGGCCGTATCTTCGTCGCCTTCGTCATTCCATACGCGCAAAGTCGCCCGATAGACTCCTGGTTCGTCAAACTGTACATTTTTAAACTGCCTTTTGTCGTCATCGGGTATGACTTCGGACAAGTTTTCGGAGAAGGTCCATTCATAATTATCATAATTTTCTGAATAGTTTTCTAGTGAAGACGTATAACCGGCGACAATCCAATCCGGCACAAAGGCGATATCCGCAATAACCGGCGGGATCGGTTCAGGCGTTGGTTCCGGCTTCGGCTCCGGCGTGGCTCCCGGATCTGGGGTAGGGGTAGGCGTTGCAACTCCCGGTCGCACGACCGTGGTTGTACACTCTATCGCTTGTTCGGCTGTCGTGCCGTCTGTAAAGTAGACCCTTGCCCGCATGACCCACGTTTCCGTGTATGTATCCGCTGTAGCCATTTTGTCTTTGCTGATCTTAAAATTGAAGGTCGTACTGATACTACTTTGGCCTGTACCATAGCTTGTTTTCGTCGTAAGCTGGCTGCCGTCGCCGGCACGGCCGTAGATGGTCCAATTCTTGACGGTACGGGATAGATTGCCTCTTACTGTCGCGGACAAAGTGCTTGTTACTTGAATATCTGTCCCATTAAACTCTGCCGTAGAAGGATTAGCTTGGCAATCGCAAGTCACATAAGGTTCGTCCGTTGGAGGAATTAGTTCAAGGGTAAGGACGATTTTGGCTTCATATAAGTAGGTTTTTGCTGACCAGTTTGTTCTTGTCGATACATTATATTTGAACACAGTCCCGTAATTTGAACCGTATGATTCAGGTTGGTAACCAGTATTTTCATAGCTCATATTTACATAAGCTGTAAGATCGGCTTCATTATTTTGTACACTAAAATCGACTTTTACGTAATCGGAATTACTCGGTGTTGCTTCATCAATTTTTACTGAATTAGATTTTAATTGTGAAAGTGTAATGGCGTTGGTTTCATTTTTGTAATAGTATTTCGTCGGCCCACTAAATCCATCACTTATCATAACTCCCCAGCCGTTAGAATCTTTAATGTCACTTGGCAAGGTTCTTCCGTTAATATCTGTTGTCAACTTTCCTGGACATACAGCAATGCCTCCAGACCAACATTCATCACCTATCGGGGGGGAGATCGTATAAACGATTCCGGTTTTGCCTGATGTGATCTGCCATTGTTTACCGTTGTGCGTTCTAACGACACCAAAGTACATTTCAGATGTATACCCGATATTTTTTACTTCGACTTCAACTCCGTTAAATGATGGAATAGAAATGACATTATTGTAAATGCTTCCTCCATACTGTCCCTGGTTGACGTCTTTTAGTCCGCCGTTCCCATCAGAAGCCTTTTTTATGATTTCATAAGTTTTTACTTGGTAGCCGTCCGGTATATATGAGCTGACATTCTTAACGACCGATTTAGTTGAGGATGAACTAAATCGCTCAGATAAGGCATTATCTATTGTTACTGTTCTTGTGGTACTCTCAGCAGCATATGAGAAAGGCGTAAGCGGAAATATGCTTACGCCTATCATCATAATGAGCAAACTTGCAATAAAGTGCTTATATTTATTTATTTTATCCATTGTCGATCTTTCACCTCAGTTAAGTAGAATTGAGTCGTTTTATCCATTTGTTTGGCGTACTTTTCGAGATGAATAGGCAATGCTCCATAAGTTTGAATTTGGGATTGGATAAAGTCTTTATCTACGAAAGAATAATAAAAATCGTATCCTGATGCACCGACTTTGTTTAATCGGAAAGTAGCATTGTTTTGATATAGACCTTTTTTATCAGTTAGTGAGTTATCATATACGTACTTTCTTGGGATATAAAAACCAGCAGAAGGGCCTTCATTTAACATATAAAAAGAGCTTCTAATATATTTTGCCTTTGTGCTATCAGCGACCTTACTTACTCCTTTTAATTTATAAGCGAAGAGATAGCCATCATTTGCAGAAACTTTTTTACCCGAAAGCTCCCAATTATTTACTTGATTTGTATATTCGCTGTAGTAACCAGTTGAATCGCCGGGATCAAGTATAATCAGCTGCTCGATAACCACATCATAGGTAGAGTCGATATTCTTTGTATAAGGCAGCGGAACCAAGTCATTCTGATTGAACATCGTAATCATGTTATGGCGATGCCAAGCGATCTCGGCCGCCGAGGAAGCGCCTTTGTCAACCGGCAGCGTCCCGCCGTTTTGCAGTTGAAGCAGACGAGTGATAAGCACCGCCGCTTGGGCGCGTGTCGTTGTGCCGGCGGTGTCGATCGTGTCCGCGTTGGTACCGGTGCGCCCCAGCAATCCTGCATTCACAGCTCTAAACATGAGCTCCGCGGCTGTCATGAATTTCCCTCTGTACTCCGCTTTTGCCCCGCGGATCGCAAGCTTCGCCATTTCATTACGTGTAACTGACTTATTGATGTCGCCCGTGTAATCGTTCGCCATATAGATTTTCGCATCCATAAGCGCTTGTTTATATGGCAAATACCATGCGCCGCTTGTCGCCGTATTCACTTTCAAATCAAACGTAAGAGCCATCACCTTCAGCAGCTCCGCCCGCGTAATCGGATTGTTCGGTTTAAACGTTCCGTCCGGATAACCGCTAAGGATGCCCGCTTGAACGGCTGTTTCAACCGAGCTTTTCGCCCATGCCGGAATCGTATCTTTGAACGTTGCTTTCTCCGATGCGGCTTGCACAGGACTCGACGGTATCCCTCCGCCCGCCGCCAACAGGAAACTTACCGTCAATGCCCCCGCAACCAAGTTCCGCAACCGCAATCCTTTTTTCATATCAGCCAACCCCTTTGTCTATCGTTAAAGTAAAAAAGCACGCAAAAAACCCTTAAGGATTTCAGCGTGCTTCGCTTCGCCACATAATTATTACCATATTAATCTACAAAATGAAAATCTGTCAACCAAATTTCGACAGATTCATAGTCTGCCAGACCTCTAATTTTCCAAAATATCGTTGTCGGGCAGGAAATAGGAACTAGAGAACATATGCCGACAAAAAGCTCGCGGCAACGGAAGCCGCAGCTGATTAACGAGTTTTCGCCTCGATGCTTGAAAATAGCTTAACTCAGCCACGGCTTACGCCCGTTCCCTATCGCCGCACAACCTTCACCGCTTTGGCCGCGATATACACGACCGTTGCCGCCGCCATCATGTCGAAGCAAACGTTAAACAGAAACAAATGCTTGCCGAGGTCGGCTTCCCCGTCTCCGACAAGCGGAACGGCAAACGCACAGAGCCCGATCAGCCCGATCGCCGCAAAAAGCTCGATAAACAGCCTTCCCCGCCGCTCCCGGCTCCGGACATACTCTGCCGCCAGCACCGCGAAATACGCCAAATAAAAGAGCGACAAAAACAGGAGATTGCTCGGCAGCACCGTCCGCTTGAACTCGCTCCAGCCGCTATATTTCATGGACAACGCGCCGTACGGCTTGCCCTCGGTTTTGTCGAAATTGCCCAGATAATAGGGCCGGATCATCATGCCGTTTTTGGCGCCCTGCTCCATTTTCTGAACGAACCTGCCGGGATGCTTCAAGTAATAGAGCACGACGTCCTTATGGCTCATTCGGTCGAGATACGCCGCAATCTCCGGATCGTTCTGCTTGATCGGCGCGTCCTTCTGAAAATAGTTCGTGCCCGCATTGACGATAAATTTGGCCGGTAAGCCAAGCTCCTCCAAATCCCGCTCCGGATGCGGCGAATCCTTCAAGATGCCGAAAAAGATCGACTGATACAGATTAATATGCTTAAACCCTTGCGGGGCAGCCGCGTACATTACGACCGACGCCAGCAGCAGCGCCGCCACGCCGCACCACGCGCCCCTTCGCCATTTCCGGTCGCTGCGGACAAGACCTAACCGCAAACCGAGCAGCATGATGAGCAGCCCGATCGGCGCATTTTGCAGCTTCGTGCAAGCCACGAACGCCCCCGCCGCGAAGAAAAGAACAAGAAGCCAACCGGACGGCTTGTCCGAACGGACAATAGCCGCAGCCGCGCCAAACGTCATCAGCATGAAAATAAGCGTGACAGGCTCCCCGAAAAAGGAGTTGAAATAAGCGATGTAACCGACGTCCAAGAATATGAAGGCCAGCACCGCGAACAGTACGGCATTCACGAAAGCCGACTGCTGCTTGTAATGCTTGACGATCAAATACAGCGCCGCCAAAAAAAGAAGCGAATAAATCGCGGACAATACGCGAATATCGAATACGCTGCTGTCGATCAGCCTTCCGATGCCGCCCGCAAGCAGCACGAGAAGAACCTGAAGGGAAACGTATCGGCCAAGCTGAAAGGGCCCGTAGCCATACTCCGTATGCGCATAGCCGAAATAACGGTCCCGGTAGCTTTCCTTCGGGTCCAAATAACCGATGCCGGCGCCGGACATCAGGCGCACGAAATCCCCGTTGTCCGCCACGCCGATAACGGGCGGCAGCATAAGCGTAACGAACAGCACGACAAAGGCCGCCGCAACGAATAACCATTCCATTCGAGTCGGCTTACGAAGCTTATTCGTTATTCGCCGATTGTTCGTATTTTTCATCCTGCTCATTCCGTTCTAACCTCCTAATAAACGCAGCAGAACAATACCGCAAAAAGCGCCCGCCATTCCGGCGATCTCCAGCCTTGTGAACCTCTCCTTCACCACGAAACGCGTATATAGCAGCACAATGAGCACATTAAGCGCCGTGACCGCCGACACCAGCCCGGCCTTGCCGTAGCCGAACGCGGTAACGATCAGCATCATGCCGGCTGCATTCGTCAGGCCGACCAGCATGCCCGCTCCAAACGTGCGCCTTGCGGTCCACGGCCTCCCGCCGAGGCTCTCGCGAACCTCGACCGACGCATCCGTCTCGCGTGCCTTACCCGGTGCATCGGTGTTCGACTCCGCTTCGCGCACGGCATCCGAAGCCGCGGCAAGCGGCACCGCACACGCGTCGTACTCGCGGCTTGCCGCACCGGCTTGCTCCCCGCTTCGCAGTCCGGATGCCTCCCCGGCTTCCCCCCTCGCGTCGAAGCTCTCTGCGCCCGACCCATCCGTCTCGCGTGCCGCGATCCGGGCTTGGGCTTGGGACGCCGACGCCGCCTCATTCCTTATATCCTTTGCCCACCAGAGCGCAAAACAAACGGCCCCTGCCGCAAACATATAAAATAATGTCGGAAAAAGCGGAGCGCCCAGCTTCGTCGACCAGGAACCGGACAAGTCGTTGCCGGCAAACATAAGCAGCGCAAGCAGCGCCCACTGCGCGCCCTGCCAGTTGCCTGCCGCCAAGTCGTTCGAGTACCGGATCAGCAGAATGCCGGCCACAATAACGACAAACGCCGCAAGCTGGTAGCCGTTCAAAGATTCATTCCAAAACAAATAAGCCAGCACGACGACCAAAACCGGCGGAAGCGCGGTAATAATCGCCACCAGCGACGCTTTGCCTACTTCAAAGCCCTTGAACATGCTGGCGTTCGCAATAAACGAGAACAACCCCATCTGAATGCCGACCAGCGCGGACAACGTCCATGTCTGGCCCGATAGGACTGCAGCCGCCAGGCTGACAATCGCCCCCATCGTAAACGTGCCGCACAGCAGCACGGTGCGGCTGAGCGGAAGCTTGCTAGCCGCGTGATAAAGAATCCCTCTCAACCCGAAACAAACCGCCGCCAACACGGCGAACCCTATCCACATCAAAGGTGCCTGACCCCACTTTCGTTTTTCATGCTAAACTCGATGACGTATGAAGCCGCTGTTAAGGACCGTCTTTTCAATCATAGTCAGCAGCTCCGCCGGTTTGCAATACAAAATCAGGTAAATATTTATTGAAAAAGGGATTGCCACACCTGACACACCGTGTTAATATGTGGAAATAAAAACCGGAAGGGCTTCTAGGGATCCGACTCCAACGAGGATGTGGCGAACCAAGCGAAGCCGGCTCGGGCTTAAGTCAAGTCCGCGCAACACCGTGAGGGATAAAAGACCTTCGGAAAGTTCCGCCTGCAATCGGGCGCAGCTTGACCGAAGGTCTTTTTTGGCTTCCGGCGGAAAAGATCGAAGGAGGTCTAGGAATGGAATCCATACGAGTGGAACGGCTGGAAAAATCGTTTCGCGTCAAAACGAAGCAGGAAGGCTTTCGCGGCAGCCTGAAGGCGCTCGTCAAGCCGCAATGGACGGACAAAAAGGCGGTCGAAGGCATTACGTTCTCCGTCCGCCAAGGCGAAACCGTCGCCTTCCTCGGCCCTAACGGCGCCGGCAAATCGACGACGATCAAAATGCTGACCGGCATCCTCCATCCGACCTCCGGCCGCGCCGAGGTGCTCGGCTGTTGTCCGTGGGCCGAACGGACGAAGCTCGCTTACCGCATCGGATCGGTGTTCGGACAAAAATCGCAGCTGTGGTACCATCTGCCTCCGGCCGATACGTTCGAGCTGATGAGCCGCATTTACGAGCTGAGGCGCGACGCGTACAAGCGAAGGCGGGACGATCTGATCGACCGGTTCGAGCTTGGCCCGTATTTGCATACGCCGGTGCGCAAGCTGTCGCTCGGCGAAAGAATGCGCTGCGAGATCGCCGCTTCGCTGCTTCACCGGCCGCAGGCGCTGTTTCTCGACGAGCCGACGATCGGCCTCGATGTCGTCGTCAAGCAGCGCATCCGCGAGCTGATCGTCGAGCTGAACAAGGAGGAGGGCACGACCGTCTTCCTGACGTCGCACGACCCCGGAGACGTGGAGAAGCTATGCGACCGGGCAATCGTCATTAACAACGGAAGCCTTGCGTTCGACGGGCGCGTGGAGGAGATGAAACGGCAGTTTTTGACCCATAAAACGGTACAGCTTGCGCTCGAAGAAGATCCGGGCACGCTGGAGCTGGAAGGCGTCGAAGTGACGGCGAAGGAAGGCGCACGGCTGACGCTTAGCGTCGACACCGAAACGACCGCGATCGAGACGGTTCTGGCCGCCGTTATGACCCGCCACCGCATCGTCGACATGACCGCGCAGGATCCGCCGATGGAGGATGTCATCACCCGCATTTACGGGCAATGCCGGAAGGAGGCCGCCGGATGAACGTTCTGACGAAGCCGTCCAAGTACGTATTTATCGGCAAAATCTCCATCCGCAACCAGCTCGCTTATATGGCCGATTTTTTGACCCGCTCGCTTTTTTTGCTCCTGATCCTCTACATCTTCATGCAGCTGTGGCAAACGACGTACCGCGGCGAAGGAACGGCTTCCATAGCCGGCTACACCTTTCGCCAAATGTTGTGGTATCTCATCGTGACGGAATCGATCGTGCTCGCCTCCCCAAGCCTGTGCGTCAAAATCGAAGAAGAGGTCAAAAGCGGCGACGTCGCTTTTAAGCTGATCCGTCCGGTAAGCTTTATCGGATTCCATTACACGGAATATATAAGCGAAGCGGCCGTCCGCTTTGTCGTTAATCTGCTGCTCGGGACGGCAATCGGGCTGCTCCTGGTCGGCCCTCCGGACATCGGGCCCGGGCTCGCCTGGCTTCCGCTGATGGCCGTCGGCGGCTTTACGGTTCATTTTATGCTGAGCATGCTGGTCGCTTTAACCGCCTTCTGGGTGGAAGAGACGCGCGGTCTGGAATTCGTGTACAACAAAATCCTGTTCACCGTCGGCGCCATGCTGATGCCGCTGGAGCTGTTCCCGGAGGCTCTGCAGCAGGCAAGCCGGTGGCTGCCGTTCCAGACGATCGTCTACTTTCCGGCCAAAACGGCCGTCGCCTTCGATCCCGGCGATCTGGCCCGCATGCTGGCGACGCAATGGGCATGGGTGTTCGTAATCGGGCTGGCCGTATGGGCCATGTACAGGAGAGGGGTGGCAAAGCTCAATGCAAACGGCGGATAAAATCGAACGCCTGCCGATCAGCGAGCAAGGCGAGCCGGGCCGGGCACGCAGGCTGGTCCGGTTCGTCTGGCAAAGCTGGAAGCTGAATCTGGCGGGCGCCATGGAATTTCGGCTCAGCTTCTCGCTGTCGGTCGGCACCATGATGATCAACAACATCGTTTGGATTGTTTTTTGGGGCATGTATTTTCAGCGATTTCCCGTTCTGAACGGCTGGGAGCTGAGGGACGTGGCGATGCTGTGGGCGGTCGCCGCCGGCGGCTTCGGACTGATGTTGTCCTTGTTCGGCAATGCGACCCGCCTCGCCAACCTGATTGCGACAGGGCAGCTGGACGTCTATCTGGCTCAACCGAAGCCGGTGCTGCTCCACGTGCTGATCAGCCGCATGTCCGTCAGCGCGATCGGCGACTTTTTGTTCGCTTTGCTTGTTTTTGCCGCTTTTGGCGATTTATCGATTCTCGGCATCGTCAAGTTCGCGCTTTCGCTTGTGCTGTCCACGCTTATTTTTATTTTCTTTTCGGTTATAAGCGGAAGTCTCGCCTTCTGGATCGGCAATTCGGAAGGTCTGAACATCCAGCTGATCAACGCCCTGCTGACGTTCGCCACTTATCCGACAGGCATCTTCCGCGGCTTTGGCAAAATCGTCCTGTTCACCGTCATCCCCGCGGGGTTCATCAGCTTTATGCCGATCGGCCTGCTGAAGGAGACCGATTGGACTTTTTTGGCCGGCGCGGCGGGTATGGCCGCCTTGCTCTGCATCGCCGGCATATCCGTCTTCCATCTAGGCTTGCGCCGGTACACGTCCGGAAACCGGATCGGGCTGCGAAGTTAATCCGCCTGAACTTTGGCCATTAGCCGCTCGAAAACGTCGTATCCGCGGCCGACATGCGCCGGACTGTGGGAGTCGGAGCCGTACACAAGCGGAATGCCGCGTTTGACCGCCTCCCGCAATATCCATTCCGGCGGATACACCTCTTTGCATAACGGCTGGAACAAACCGGCCAGATTGACGTCGAGCTCCATCCCTTTGGCCTGCGCCTTGTCCAAAATACGGAGGATGGCGTCGTTGCAGCAATCGGGATCGGCCGGCGTCACGGCGTCTTTATACTTGTGGATAAGCGTCAGATGGCCGAGCCGCTTCGGCTTGTACGGGCCGAGGTCGGCCTCGATGCTTTGCTCCACCGCTTCGTAATACGCTTGGTAGACCCGCTCGACGCTGCCGTAATAATCGACTAATCCTTCCTTGAAATCGTCCGCGGTATAATCGACGCAGCGCCAGCCGCCGCGGCCCGGCAAGAAATGGACCGACAGCACGCCGTCCTCCAGCCGCGAACCGCAGCGGTCCAGCAGCTCCTTCGTCCATGCCTCCATACCGGGAATATAATCGACCTCCAGACCGACAAGCAGCTTGATCCGATCGCTGTATTTCGTTTTCAGCTCTTCCGCCATGCGAAGGTAATCGTCAAGCCGCTCCATCGGCATGGCCAGCTCGTCAATCAAAGCCTGTCCGTTCGGAATGCGGGAAGTCAGCTCCTCCGGAAGCGGCGGATGCTCCGTCAAGCTGTACGTCCCGAAGCCGAGCTCGGCGGCTCTGTTGACATAAAGCTCCGCATGGTCGCCCGACCCGTGATAACAAAAGTGGGTATGCGTATGTCCGTCCCTGCGGACGATGGGTTGACTGGTCATAGCCCATCCCTCCTCGATTCATAGGTTTAGATCGCTGCGAACGGCCGGCGCTCTTCCCGCCCCGCACGCTTGGTGCCGGCTTCCGCGGCCGTCAATATCACTCGCGGCCGAAGCAATACGGCAGCACAAACTGCGTCAGCGCAAGCCCGATCATGACAACACCCAGCACGTAGCCGCTCAAATTGTCCGCCGATCCGATCAGCAGCAGAATCGACACTGCCCGGCCGATCGATAAGAACAGCTCGCGCACAACCATCGATTCGACGCGAAGCTGTCCGCGCAGCGGCAGCTGCGCGATCGTCTTGTAGTGATACGTGGACAAGCTGTTCGACTGCCACGGCGCCACAAAGCTGTTTAATACAAGAAATATTAGCACGGTAACGAGATTGACGTCCATCACAAGCAGCATACTGCCGAGCAGCAGTCCTCCCGCCGCCATGAACGCGTACGCTTTGTTCAGCTCGGGACGGCCGATCCGGGCTTGTATCATTCCGGAAAGCATCCCCGTTACAGACAGCAATATCGTCAAATAACCTACGCTGTCCTCCCTGCCGGTAGCCTGATACAGCAAAATATTCGGCAGAAACAGCATCACGCCCTGAAACAGCCCAAGCACGAGAAAACCGTAAAGCGACCGCGTCCATTCCGGCTTCGTACGAAGCAGACGGGGAACGCTCATCAGAAAATACCCCTTATGCGACGCGGCTTTTCCCTTCATGGCCAAAGTTACGCATACGCTAGCGGCAAACGTAAAAAAAGCGACCGCAAACGTAATCATATAGCCGGCCAGCCCTTCCGAACGGCTGATCATCCAGCCGGCCAGCGCCGGGCCGACCAGTCCGGCGAAGGTGAAGGTGACGGTGTTAATGCCAAAAAAACCAAGCCGGTTATGCTCCGTCGTCACGTCGTAGGACAAAACGAGAAAACCGACCCAATAAGTGCCGCCGATCAGCCCCGCCACAAGCGCCACGATCGGGTAATAAACAACGACGTTCTCCTGCAGCGCAATGACGATTAAGTAGAATAACGCGCTTAAAAATACGCCCAGCCGATACGGCAGCAGCGAATGCTTTCGTTTGCCCAGCCAGCCCGAGAGCGCAAAACCGGCTACTCCCGCCGTCACGGACAACAGCGTGTACATGCCGTTGACCCATACGCTTTGCGTAAGCCGCCAAAGGTATAAATTGAGAAATACTCCCGCCATGGAGCTGCCCAGCTGATACAGCGCATGCATCGCCAGAAGCAGCTTCACGTCGCGGCCAAGCCGCTTCTCGGGCGGGACTGCCGCTTTCTTCAACATAAGCGGAACAGGCAAAGACATAAATACGGCACCTTCTTGTCGAATCGTAGTAGAATCTGATGCCTTTATTCTACTCCGACAAGAAGATGCCGTATATTGTAACATTTGAAGATGATTTTTACGATATGAACCGGAGGTTAACCGTTAATCGGAAGGACTCGCGGCTACTCGGCGGCAGCCTTGGCAACCTCAACCTGCTGGCCGTCGGTCAGCGAATGCTGACCCGAGACGATAATTTGCTCGCCTTCCTTCAAGCCGCCCAATATTTCCTGATACGCGCCGTTAATGCGGCCCAGCTGCACTTCCCGTTTCTCGGCCGTCGAGCCGTTCAGCACGAAGACGAACGTCTGGCTGCCTTCGCGGACGATGCTAAGGGAAGGAACGGCAATCTTCACTTCCTCTTGCTCCGTCGTTAACTGAACCTGTACCCTGTCGCCCGGCTTCAAGCTGCCGTCCTTGTTGTCCGCGGCCAGCTCCAGCGTGTACATCTTCGTCGTCGCGTCCGGCAGCTCCGCAAGATAAACGACCTGGGCTTTTTTCTTTTTCGTCGAATCGCCCGAGGCGTAATAAACGATTTCTTTTTTGTTGCGGGCAAGCTCCGCATATTCTTCGCTCAGGTCCGCCGTAATTTTCACCTGATCGATGTTTTGCAGCGTTCCGACCGGGGAGCCTGCCGACAACGTCTGGCCGACCTGCGCCGTAACGCCGGTCAGAATGCCGTCGGCCGGAGCGGTAACGCTGTAATTGTCGAGCGCGGTTTGCGCTTGCTCCAGGCTGGTCCGAGCCGAAACGACCTGCGCTTCCAGCTGCGCAAGCGAATTGGTGCTGTCGAAGGCCGACAGCTGCTGCTTGGCCGTATCCAGGCTTCTTTTGGCGTTGTCGATCGTGGTTTGATCGCCCGAGGCGACAGCCTCTTTATACGCGTCTTCAAGCTGCGTGACCGAATTGACAAGCTGCATCCGGCTTGCCTTGTTGTTTTCTCTTGTAGCCTCAAGCGTTTGTTCGGCGCTGGATAACGCCGCTTGAGCGGTTTCCACGCTCATGACGGCCGTATCCGATTCAAGCCGGAGAATGACTTCGCCCTGCTTCACGCGCTCCCCGTTATGCTTGACGACCTGCACGACGTCCCCGCCCGCTTTCGCGACAACGTTCAAGTCTACGGCCGCGCTTACCGTCGCGACCTGCTCGCGCGGGTCGCCCATGCTTTGCTTCTCCACCGTTTGTACTTTCACCTGTCCTTGCACCGCCGCGATGTCGGCGGTCGTTCCCGCCGACGCGGAGCAGCCCGCAAGGGCTACCGCGGCGGCGGCAATCAGAACGGCACCTTTTAACGCATTCCGTTTCATTCCAGCAACCCCTCTCTACAATTCAATCCCTGTTTCGCCAGCGGCATCCGGCTTGCGATGCGAACGGCGCGAGAATCTATCCTTCACTCTCTCGAGCATTTCGTAAATAACCGGAACGACGACAAGCGTCAGAATCGTCGACGTCGTTAAGCCGCCGATAACGACAACGGCCAAGCCCTTCGATATAAGCGTTCCTTCGGACAACCCGAGCGCGAGCGGCAGCATGGCCGCGATCGTCGCGCCGGCCGTCATGATGATCGGACGAAGGCGGACTTTGCCGGCCTCTACCGTGGCGAACCGAACGTCGTGCCCTTCATGGCGAAGCTGCTGCGCCCGGTCGAGCAGCACGATGGCGTTCGTAATAACGATACCGATCAGCATCAGGAATCCGATCATCGACGTTACGTTCAGCGATTCGCGCGTAATGACGAGGCCGAGGATGCCCCCGATAACGGCCAGCGGCAGCGAGAACAAAATCGCGAACGGCGTGCCGGCGTTGCCGAAGCAGAGCACCATGATCAAATAAACGATCGCGACCGCGACGGCCATAGCCACAAACAGCTGCGTAAAGCTTTCTTGAATTTGCTCCGTGACGCCGGCCACTTGAGGCGATACGCCTTCCGGCAGCTCCAGGTCCTGCAGCGCAAGCGCGATCTGCGCGCTGATCGCGGCCTTGTTCTTGGAATCGATCGCGGCGTCGACCTTAACGATCTGGTAGCCGTCCTCGCGCGTCAAGGAAGCGGGCGCCTCCACCTCTTCCAGCTTGGCGACTTCGTTTAAGTAAACCGTTTCGCCGGTCGCCGACGTCAGCGGCATCCGTCCCAGCTGCTCGATCGAATTTTTGTCCGCCGGGTCAAGCTCGACCGAAGTCGTGTACAAGACGTTGTCCAGCCGGATGTCGCCAAGCTCCTGCTTGGATATCCAGGCTGCGGCGGCGGAACGGATCGAAGCGGCGGTTAAACCGAATTGGTTCGCCTTTACGTTGTCTACGTGGATTTGAATTTCCGTTTTGGCGTCGGACAGCGAATCTTCGATATCCTTCAGCTCGGGGAACTCCTGAAGCTTCGCTTTGACGATTTCCGCGGCTTGCTCCAGCGCTTCCTGATCGTCGCCCCTAAGCACGTAAGAGAAGTCGGTTGTCGTCATCCCTCCGCCCCCGCCCGAAAGCGACGAGATCGTAATCTCGGAGCCTTTCGGCAGCATGCTTAAGATCAACGGCTCGAATTGCTCTTTGACCGCGGCCGGGTCCGCGTTCTCGTTCACTTCGGTAATAATCTCGGCGGCGTAGGACGTCCGTTCGTCGTCGCCGTTATAGCCGACCAGCGTTTCGATAAAGGTAAACAGCGGATCGCCGTTCGTATCCTTCGATTCCCGCAGCAGCTCTTCCAGCTGCTGCGCCTGAAGGTCGGTGCTTACGAAGGAAGTTTCATACGGCAGCTTAATGCTGAAATTCATTTGCTTCGGCTCTTCGCCCATGTCCATGAAGTTCACGATCAGGAAAGGCGAAGCCCCGCCGATGGTTACGATAAACAGCACAAACGTAATGAGCAGCGTTTTGATTTTATGATTTAACGTCCATGTCAGCACTTTTTCGTAGAACAAGGTCGTTTTGCCGTCGGTATGTTCTTTATGCTCGGCTTTCTTCTTGCCTTTAAGCACCATCAGCTTGGCCATCATCGGTATGACGGTGAGCGCCACGACGAGCGAAGCCAGCAGCGCGGACGATACCGCCAGGCCGAACGGGCGGAACATTTCGCCGACGATGCCGCCGACCAAGGCGAGCGGCAGGAATACGGCCGCCGTTACGAGCGTGGAAGAGGTGATGGCCATCGCGACCTGCTTAACGGCCAGAACAATGACCGATTCGCCTTTCTCCTGCGCCTTTTCCAGCTGCGTGTAAATGTTTTCGATGACGACGATACTGTCGTCGACGATCCGCCCGACCGCGATAAAGATGCCGCCCAGCGACATGATGTTCAGCGTGACGTTCATGCTGTGCATCAAAATGAGCGTAATCAGGATGGACAGCGGGATCGACACGAGGACGATCGCGGTCATCCGCACGTTTCTCAGGAAGAGCAGAATCATGATCGCGGCAAGCACGATGCCCATCGCGCCTTCCTTCAGCAGGCCGTAGATCGATTTTTTAACCTCGTCGGCGCTGTCGTACGTCGTTTTAAACGTCAAATTCGGATATTGCTGCTCCCACTGCGCGATTTTTTCCTTAATTGCGCTCGAAAAATCGACGGCGTTGCCTTCGCTCGTTTTGTACAGATTGACGCCGATCGCCGGCTTGCCGTCCATCCGGGCGATAAACTCGGATTCTTTAATCGCTTGAATGTCGGCTACGTCGCTAAGCGTCAGCTTTTGTCCTTGCGCGGAAGTAAGCGCCAGATTTTCGAGAATGTACAAGCTGTCCAGATCGCCGCTGACGCGGGCCATCTGCTCCTTGCCGTCGAACTCCACTTGGCCGATCGCCCCGTCCAACAACGCGGATTGGATCACCTGGGTGACCGAAGACGGCGACAATCCGAACGCCGTCAGAGCGTCGGCGTCCAGCTTGATATCCAGCGACGTGTCCTGCACGCCGATGCTGTCGAGATGGTCCATATCGTCGACGGAGGTCAGACCCGGCTCGATGACGTTGCTGTACAAGTCGTCCAGCTGTTTCTGGGACATGCCTTCCCCGGCGTATACGGTCAAATAATAGGCCGGAATCGAGGCGAAGCCAAACGTCATGGCCTCCGGCTCCGAAGCCGCCTCCGGCAGCGAAACGTCTTGAAGCAAATCTTGTATTTCCTGCTTTTTCTTGTCTACGTCGACGCCTTGCTCGAACTGAACCATAACGGTTGACACGTTATCGCTCGAGGTGGAGCTGATTGCGTCGAGATCCGCCATGTTCTCCAGCTTCTCCTCGATCGGCTCCGTCACTTCGTCCATGACATCCTGCGGCGCCGCCGGATAATTGGTCATGACCATGACGAGCGGAAACGAAATATCCGGAATGTTCTCGACTTTTAACGAGGATGCCGAATAAAGCCCTCCTCCAAAAAGGATTGCGATAATAATAACCATGGCTGAAATGCGATTCATCGAAAAATGAAGCAATCCCTTCAAGCGGCACACCTCCTGTTACCCTTTTTCAACAAAACGTTCATCTTCCCTTCAACTCCTTCAAGCAGAAACGACTTCGTCGTCCTTGTCCAAGGACGAACCGTTTCGGCGTAAAACGCCATACTAATATCCAAGTTAACGCTCGAATATGAACTCACTATGAATCGATTCAAAGTTCATGAGAAAAATTTTATGGAAGCGCTTCGGAGACGAACGGCCGCGGTTAATACAGCCGGAATCTTTCCCGGAGCTCCTCTTGCCTGCGAAGCTCCTTCAAGCCGGACGGTATCGATACCGTCACTTCCGTTCCGCCCGAAGCTCTCGGCCTTGCCTGCACGGTACCTCCGTGCAGCGTGACGATTTTCTTTACGATGGCAAGTCCGAGGCCGCTGCCGGGCACTTTTTTGTCCCGGGACTGATCCCCTTTGTAAAATCTTTCGAAGATCCGCTCCCGGTCCTCCGGACGAATGCCGCTGCCCGTATCCGATACGGTAACGGCCACTCTCTCGCCTGCGGACTTGACGGCAAGCTCGATCGAGCCCCCTTCGGGCGTAAACTTGATGCTGTTGCCCACCAGGTTCAGCCATACCTGATTCAGCTGGTCGGCATCGGCATAAACGATAACCTCCCCGTGCAGCCTCAGCTTGACGTTCAGCTTTTTGGCGCTCCAATGCGGCTCGCAGGCGAGCACGACCTCGCGGAGCTGTTCCGCCAGATCGAAGCGCGTCCGCTCGAACGGATGATGCTCCGAGTCGAGCGAGGCGAGCTGCAGAAGGCTGTCGCTCAGACGGGACAAGCGCTCGCTTTCGTTATGGATGATCCGCAAATACCGCTGCCTCGTTTCCTCGGGAATGTCCGGCCGCTGCAGCGTCTTCGAAAAACCGGAGATGGTCGTAAGCGGCGATTGGATCTCGTGGGAGACGTTGGAGACGAACGACTGCCGCATCTCCTCCATCTGTTTAATTTCCCGGGCCATATTATCGAAGCTTCGGGCAAGATCGCCGATCTCGTCCTTCCTCCGCGTCCACTTCAGGTCGATGTCGAATTCCCCTCTGGCGATCCGCTCCATCGCTTCCTTCATGCCTATAAGCGGACGGACCAAAAAGGTTGCCGCCAAAACGACGAACAGGCTGCCGGCGGCAAGAAAAATCCCCATATCCTGAATGATGAGAAATCGCCATTCCATGCCCATATCTTCGTTCATCATCGTAATGACCATGGCGTAGGTTTCTCCGTCGATCCGAAGCGGGATGCCTACCTCGGCGATGCCATCGGCGTCCAAGAACCGCTTGTAGCTTACGCCTTGCAGCACGTTCAAAATATCTTGTTTGCCGGCAAGCAGCTGCAAGGAGGAATCGGCGTTGCCGTAACGCGTCAGCCGCCCTTCGGCGTCGAAAATGCTAACCCGGAAATTGTTCCGGTAATGCTTGTTTTTCATGTAATATTCGGCCTGCTCGATATCGAACATCTCGTAAATGGAAGCTACGTCCTCGGCATAGCCTTCTAATTGCGTATAGAAACTGTCGCGTATCCGGTCCTTGTTAACGACGATCATATACAAATACGCGCAAGAGACGCCGAGAAGGACGGCGGCGACGAAGGTGGCGACAATGCGTACGTACAGCGACTTGCCGATCATGCCTTCATCTCGAGCTTGTAGCCGAGCCCCCGCTTGGTCACGATCGAGAAGGCCGTTCTTTCCTCGGGAAACCGTTCCCGAAGCCGTTTAATATGTACGTCGACCGTGCGCTCGTCGCCGTAATAGTTCGTGCCCCAAATTTGCTGGATGAGCTGGTTGCGGGTATAAATTTTGCCCGGATTGCTGGCCAGCTTGAACAGCAGCTCGAATTCCTTTACCGGCAGCGGAACCGGTCCGTCCTCCCACACGGCTTCGTAACGGTTTTTATCCAGAACGACATTGCCGACCGGCAGCTTCGAGGAAGCCTCGATCTTGTACCGGCGAAGCAGGTTTTTCACCCTAACGGCCAGCTCGAGGGGGTCGAACGGCTTGACGAGGTAATCGTCGGCTCCCATGTTAAAGCCTTTGATCTTTTGCGTCGTTTCTCTTTTGGCGGTAACCATAATAATCGGAACTTCGGGGTAATGCTCCTTAATATGCGAACATAGCTCCCAGCCGTCCATATCGGGCATCATCACGTCCATCACGACAAGGTCCACATGACGTTTGCGCATTTCTTTGACCGCTTCCTTGCCGTTGCCGGCTTCCAGTACCTGAAACGCTTCTTCCAGCATATAGAACCGAATAAGCTCCCGAATATCCGGGTCATCGTCTACGATCAAAATATTAGCCATCACTGGTCTTTCCTTCCGTCTGTGCTTGATTTGCCATATATTTCGCCCCCCAGTCGTCAAGCTGCTGCAGCACGGGCAACAGCTCGCGGGCAATGGGCGTAAGCGAATATTCCACCTTGGGCGGCACCTCGCGGTATACTTCCCGGTGAATAAGGCCGGATTTCTCCATATCGCGCAGCTGCTGGGTCAGCATCGACTGGGTGACAAGCGGGATCGCCCGCTGCAGCTCGCTGAATCTTTTTTCCCCCTCCCGCAGCTCCCATAAAATAATGATTTTCCATTTGCCGGAAATCAAATGTTGCGCTTGAACGATTGGACATTCCTCGAATGCGGCGTTGGATTTGGCACTCATGACAATCTTCCTTCCTTGCAGCCGGCCAAGGCAGTATGATTTTGCATACTACCTATGAAAATCCGTAGTACTTGTGCTTCGCTGTTATTTTCTATAATCTTAGAGTAATTTCCGGGCGTTGTCATCGCCTCGGTCTGAAGGAGGATTTGGTATTACGATGAAAGTCGAGATTTGGTCCGATTATATATGTCCCTTCTGTTATATCGGCAAACGGCGGTTCGAAGCCGCGCTCGCCCGGTTTGAACATAAGGAAGGCGTCGAGGTCGTTTACAAAAGCTTTGAGCTCGATCCGAACGCTCCCCGCGATTTCGGCTGCGACGTCCATGACATGATAGCCAAAAAATACGGGATGAGCCGAGAGCAGGCCGTCGCCAACCATGCGAATTTAACCGGTCAGGCCGCTCAGGTCGGGCTGGAGTACCGATTCGACGAAGCGATATTAACTAATACGTTCGATGCTCACCGTTTGTCTCATTTTTCCGCATCGCGCGGCAAAGCGGCGGAGATGACCGAGCGGCTGCTGCGCGCTTATTTTACGGAGGGCAAGCATATCGGCGACCATGAGACGCTGGCCGATCTGGCCGCGGAGGTCGGGCTGGACCGCGGGGAAGCGCTGCGCGCGCTGCAGGACGGCGGCTACGCCGGCGACGTTCGCGCCGACGAGGAAGAAGCCGCGCGTCTTGGCGCGAGAGGCGTGCCTTTCTTCGTCATCGACCGCAAATACGGAGTGTCCGGCGCGCAGCCGCCGGAGGTGTTTCTGGAGGCGCTGAACAAAGCATGGGAAGAGAGCGCGCCGCTTACGGTCGTAGGCGGAGACGCGGACGTATGCGGAGACGACGGGTGCGCCGTCCCGGGACAAGGAGGGTCAAACGATGATTAAGCTTGGCGTTCTCGATCAGGTTTACGTCAGCGAAGGAAGAACGGCAACGGACGGCTTGTACGAAGCGACGAAGCTCGCCCAAGAGACGGAGAAGCTCGGGTACGCCCGGTTCTGGGTGTCCGAGCACCATTCGATGAGGGCGCTCGCCTTTTCGAGCCCCGAGGTGCTCATCGCCCATCTGGCGGCGGCGACGTCCAGCATCCGCGTCGGCTCGGGCGGCATCATGCTGCCGCACTACAGCGCGTACAAGGTCGCCGAGAACTTCCGGCTGCTCGAAGCGCTTCATCCCGGCCGGATCGACCTCGGACTCGGACGCGCGCCCGGCGGAATGCCGCTGGCGACGCGGGCGCTGCAGCAGGACAAATACGTCGACATTAACAAATACCCGCAGCAGGTGCTCGATATTGTCGGCTACTTCCACGACAAGCTGCCGGCGGGTCATCCGTTCGAGAAGCTGATCGCTTCGCCCGTTATTCCGACCGCGCCGGAAGTATGGCTGCTCGGCTCCAGCGGCGAAAGCGCGAGAATTGCCGCCATGCTGGGCACCTCCTATGCGTTTGCGGAATTTTTCGGCACGCCGGGCGGCGAGGAAGCGACGCATTACTACAACACGCATTTCGAGCCGAATGAGGCGCTGGAGGATAAACCCCGGTCGATGATCGCGACGCTGGCCATCTGCGCCGAGACCGAAGAGGAAGCGGACCGTCTGGCGCGGAGCGCGGACCTGTTGTTCCTCGGCATCCGCACCGGCCTCGAAATGCCGTATCTGCCGTCGGTGCAGACGGCGACGGACTATCCGTATACGGAGATGGACCGGCTGCATATTCAGCAAATCCGCCAGCGCCGCGTCATCGGCACGCCCGCCCAGGTGAAGGAGCAGCTGCTCCGGATGGGCGAAAGCTACAACGTGAGCGAAATATTGATCAACACGCCGATCCACGATCCGGAGGCGCGCATCCGCTCGTACGAGCTGATCGCCAAGGAATTCGGCATGACGGGGAAATAAGACGCCGCTGACGCGACGATACTCGTTTCAAAGATCGCAAGAATAAACGGAGAACCCGCAATTGTATTCTTACATGCGGGTTCTCTTTCTATTTCCAAGCAATGATCTCTTATCCGTCCGGTCCTGTACAGCCGTCTCCCGGACATGTATAATAACAAAGCAAACATATGTTTGCTTTGGCCGTTTAGCCGCCGCACAAGCGGCTCGAGCGGCATCATCCACCGTGCCCCCAGGGCAACAAACATCGGGAGGGGCCATGCATGAGAGGAACGACACATCTGGCGATCGGCGTCGGAATCGGCGTCATCGCATCGGCGTATTATCCGTTTACCGCCACCGCCGCCGCTTTGTACATCGGGACGGCCGCCTTCTCCGCCCTTAGCGCGGACTTGGACGGGCCCAGCATGCTGAGCAGCAAAATCGGCAAAGTATCCAAGCTGCTCCGAAATGTGATGTTATGGGCCGGCATTCTGCTGGCCGCTTTTACGGCGGGACTTTACGCCGTGAAAGGCGTTTTTTCCCTTGAGCTGACCGCCGCGTCGGCCGTCGTCCTGCTGATCGGATTTATAACGAAGCAGGGCTTTATCCGGAACGCCTTGGTCAGCGCCATCGGCGCCGGTCTTGTGTATGCCGGGTGGTCTCTCGGGAAAAGCTGGCTGATCGGCCTGGGCGTATTTATCGTATGGGCGCCATGGCTGAGCCACCGCGGACTGACGCATACGCTGTGGGCGGTGCTGGCGTGGGGATGGATCGGGACGGAGCTGGAGAAGGATATCGGTCTTGAGGGCATCGCGAATGCCGCCATAGCCGGATACGTCTCCCATCTGCTCGCCGACACGCTGACGACGAACGGCGTGAAATGGCTTTATCCTTTCTACAAAAAGTCATTCAAACTTTAACTTTATGCACGGGAGAACGAAACGATGAGCAACAAGGAATTAGAGAAGCAAATTATTGAAAGCTACCGGCGGGACGAGCAAATGATGATTCTTGTGTTCGCCCAATGGTGCGTCAACAACGGGCTTGACCCCGTCGAGCTGTACGGACGCGCTTATCCGGATCAGGGAGCCAACGAAGCGCTGCAGCAAGCATTGTCTTTAACGGTGCCTAAGGAAGAGGCCGGCGATATCCCGCACGAGACCGTGCTTGGCGTATTGTCGCTGTACAATAATGTCGATCTGTCGTTTGTCGTGACGGAGGAGATCGGCAAGCTTAAACGGCGCCAAGCCGGGACGCCTTCCTCGTCCTAGACAAAGGACGAACCGTTTCGGCGAGAAAGTAAGCCCGGCATCAGATGCAAGGCTTCCGCGCCGTCGATCCTTCCGGAGAGAAGGCGCGGTAAGCTTGCCAATCCGCGTTGCGGACGGACCGGACAATCAGTCAGCCGGCGCTGCATGGCTTAGCAACCCCGGTTACGGAGTCGCGGCCCGCTCCAGTCTTAGCGCTTCCGCCCGTTGGAAGCCGAACTGCTCGTACAATCCGTGGGCGTCGCGGGTAGCCAGCATTTTGTTCGTCGGCTGTACGTCCGGGTGCGCGAGCATCGTTCGGACCAGCCATTTGCCAAGCCCTTTTCCCCGGTGCCCCGGATCGATGATGACGTCGCAAATGTAGGAAAACGTCGCCCCGTCGGTAATGACCCGGGAGAATCCGGCCTGCTGCCCGTTCTCGTCATAAATGCCGAAGCATAAAGAAGCATCGATGCCGGCTTCGATCGTGGCGCGGCTTCTTTTCGAGGACCAATAAGCCGTTCCGAGCAGCTCCGCGATTTTGTCCCGATCGAGCCTTTCTTTCGAATCGCTGATCCAATAAGGCAACAGTTCATGTTTGCGCTCCATCCGTATCCCTCCGCTTCGTTTGGGAGTCTGCCGCCGGAAGCCCTTTGCCTTCGGCTGCCGCAGCCTGCCGTATCCGAAGTATAATGGATACAACCGCCTGCCAGACAGGATAAAATTCGGCGGCTGTACCCATACAGACGAAAGGGGCCGCAAGCGTGAACAAATACGAAGCCATTACGTCCAAGCTGAAGGAAGCCGTTCGGACCGGCGCGATTAAGCCCGGAGACAAGCTGCCGTCGCTGCGGGAAACGGCGGAAGCCTACGGCTGCAGCATCAATACGGCGATTCGCGCATACGGCGAACTGGAGAAGGAACGGCTCATCTACGCCGTGCCCAAAAGCGGATACTTCGCGGTGAGCCGGCCTGTCCCGAAAGAGAACGGGCCGACCGTTATCGCCGATTTCGCTTCGGCCGTTCCGGACCCGGAGGTCATGCCGACCGACGCGTTCCGCCAGTGCTTGAACCGGGCGATTGAGCTATACCAGGACCTGCTGTTCGCTTATTCCGATCCGCAAGGCTTCCCTTCGCTTCGCCGGTCGCTTGTGCGGCATCTCGCGGCGGCGCAAGTATTTGCCGACATCAACCATATTTCCGTCGTGTCGGGCGCACAGCAGGCGCTGCACATCCTGGCGGGGATGCCTTTCCCGAACGGCGGCGAAGCCGTTCTGATCGAGCAGCCCGCTTTCGCCGGGATGGTACGGACGCTGCAGCTTCTTCGCGTGCCGGCCGTCGGCATTTGCAGGACGGAGGCCGGCTTTGACATACAAGAGCTGGAGGCCCGGTTTCAAAGCGGCAGGATTAAATTTTTTTATACGGTGCCGCGCTTCCACAACCCGACCGGCTTCAGCCTGCCGCGTCGGCAGAAGGAGGAGATTGTCCGTCTCGCGGAACGCTACGGCGTCTATATTGTGGAGGACGACTATCTGGCCGACCTCGAATGCGACAGGAAGAACGACCCGCTTTACAGCTTGGACGGCAGCGGACACGTCGTTTATGTCAAAAGCTTCTCCAAAGTCATGCTTCCCGGTCTCCGTCTCGCCGCGGCGGTCGTGCCGGACAAGCTGCTGGAGACGTTCCGCAGGTTCAAATCGTCGGCCGACTCCAGCACGGCCGCCTTGTCGCAGGCGGCTCTGGAGCTGTATTTGGAAAGCGGCCTGTTTGACCGTCATGCCGCATCGATGCGGGAACGCTATACGGGACGGATGGAGGCGCTGCGCATCGCCGCACGGGATCTGTCGGACGGCTTCTGCCGGATGGACGTGCCTGCCGGCGGCTTGTTCGCAACCCTATACCTGCCGGAGCACGTCGATCCGGTTACGCTTGCCGGCCTGCTCCGCGATCGCGGCGTAACGGTCATGCCCACGGACGGCTGCTACTTGCCCGGCTCCGCTTACCCGAAAGGGCTGCGGATCGGCATCATCCGAACCAATGAAGCGCAAATCGCCGCAGGCCTTCGGATCGTCCGCGAAGAAATCGAACGCTTGCAGCAGAAGCGGCTTCGGCTGCTTCGCTCTTCCATACACTGGATCTAGCGAAGCGGCGCGAAGCCGCAACTCGTTAATATTAATAATCGGTGAGCAGCCAGTTGGCTTTCGCCCACGTCAGCTTGCCCGCTCCCGCCCCGTTCGAGGCCGTTAATCTGGCCTGCAGGGAAGCGGGATCGTCCGTCGCATAGCTGTACGGCAAATTCGTAAAGCCGTTCCATGAGAAAGCGATCGCCGGGGCCGGCACCGGAGCCAGCGGGCTGCCGGAGGATTCGCTGCCTCCCCGGTACGAAACGCCGTTCAGCGAATAGATCGTGTCGAGGACGCGGATTTTGCCCGTATAGCTTGCGTCTTCCGGATCGGTCTGGTTGTTGCGCACCGGGGACGCGATATCGGTGATAACCGATTTTTCGACCAGCACCGCGCCGTTTTCCGTGGAAATCGCGCCGTTGCTCGTCACGCCGAATTTATAGCCCTTGGAAGAGAGCGCTGCCTCCATCGCCGGCGTTATTTTTTGCTTGGCCACCCATGCGTCCGCATTATCCATGACGATATTGTAGGCATGCGCGTTGCCTCCGCGAAGGCGGGGCATCCGATCCTGGATGTCTTTGTAATAGTTATGGTGCAAAGTGACTTCCAGCTCGGCATTGTCCGAAGCGAATTCCGTCGCCCCGACCAGATGTCCTTTCTTCTGGCTTGCCGCAACCGCAATAATGTCCGCTTTGCTAAGGCCTACCGCGCTGCTGCGCAAATAAGCGTACATCGGATAAGCCGGCGGATTCGCTTCAAGCGCGTTAATTTGCTGCGTGACCCAGCTTCCGGAACCGCCGTCGTCGCCCTGGAACACCGACCAGGAGATCGTCACGCCGCTCGTTCCCTTCTTCACGTCCACCAATCCGTCATACGCTTTATTGAAGGTGCAGTGGTCAATCCACACCTTGCTCGATTCTTCGATCGTCAAGTAATCCCAGTCGTTCCGGTCGTAATCCCCTTTGCTCGATTCGTCCCACTCCCACAGCTCGTCAAACTCCAGATTGCGGATGATGACGTTGGAGCTGCGCTTAATCGTGAAGGCCGCATGCTTGATCTTCGCCCCGTTGGCGGAAAAAATCGTCAGCCCGTTGAAGCCGTCGATCGTGATTTTGCTTACGCCGGTCTCCAGCAGCACCGGATGCGTCAACGGCGTATTATGGGCGGCAAAAGGAGAAGTTTGGGCCGACGCCGGAATTTCGTTCCAGCCCAAATTCAAATCGTTCATAATTTCCACCACTTTGACGCCCGAGCCTCTCTTCAAGGCAGCGCCCAGTTCCGCCGCCGTATACACTTTCCGGTAGGCGGAATCGGTTTCCGAAAGGTTGCCCCCGCCGGGATTGCCGGATGAAAATCCGGTCAAATCGTATTCGCTTTGCGTCCCGGGCGAAGAAGACGGACTCGGAGTCGGACTTGGCGTCGGTTCCGGAGTTGCCGTCGGCGTCGGAGTTGCCGTCGGCGTCGGAGTTGCCGTCGGCTCCGGCGAGCCGGTTGGCGTCGGCTCCGGCGTTGCCGTCGGCGCAGGGCTTGGCGAAGGTACTGCTCCCGCGTCCGATACGACGATATTGTCGTATTTCACGGCCGCCTTGGCCACAAGGCCGATGCCGCCGGAAGCGATGGCGCTGTCCGAAGCCGTCAGCTCCAGCACGCCGTTTACGTAAGCGTTAATGGTCGATCCCGCCAGCTCCAGCTTTACGTTGTAAACGGTCCCCGCGGCAAGCGGATACGTCTTGGAAACAAGCGTAGAGGAGGACCCTCCGCTTTTTTTCCGGATTTCCAGCTTGCCTCCGCTGCTGTTATAGAGCGACAAGGCATAATAATTGTTCCCGTCCTGATACCTTCCCGCAACTAACGCCCGGTTCGAGCCGCCGAAATCCTCGACCGTCACGTCGGCGGACACGCTGTAGTCCGTCCATGCCGCGTCGCCTGCGGAAGAGCGGGCTTCCGTGCTCGTCCCCGATTGATAGTAAACATAGCCGCTTCCCTCCTGCTCGACAGACCAGGTGCCGTATTGAACCGTCCAGCCGTCGGCATTGCCGTCCTCAAAGTCGTCGCTGAACTGCACCGCAGCCGATGAAACGCCTCCAAAATAAAATAAGCCGGCCATAAGCGACAAGCATACGATTAACGAAACGATCGCTTTAGGCCGCCGAGTTTTCCCCATAGCGAACAAAACCGTTCCTCCTCTCAATAAATACGATGAATACGATGAATCCAACGTTCTGCCTGTATGCTCTGCCGGCAACCCGGCATGCAGCAAATCGATAACGTTGACGCTTGCCGCCCGCATTCCCCCTTCCGTTCCGACGGCCGTTCAGACCGTCTCGTTCAGGAGCCGACCCGCCCCTGCCGAGGCACGGCCATGCTGCCGTTGCTTTTACTATCGCGTTCGTCCCGGGTTTCAGCAATAATCAGTTCATTAGAAATCGCAACTCCAAATACGACGCGAACGGCCATAACCGGTTACGGCCGTTGACCAAGGGATAAAGGAACACGTAAAATCCAACATAAAAAAGCCGCTTTGGGCATCAGCCCAAAACGGCTCTAAATATCCGGCGCTCAAAGAGCCCGGATAGCTGCTCCTATGATAATCGGATATGCCGAACTCCATGAACGGCTTGGACAAGTACCAGGCGCGATCCGTCCAATTCGCCGAGCCTATCCGGATCCAAAAAGAAATAAACCCGGCCGGACATCTTCGCTAGAAGACGTTACGACCGGGTTTGTCATGTTAAGCCGGTTAGTCAAGAACGCTGGAAATAAGATCTTGGTCAATAATTTGACGTTCGATCACTTCCGCATTTTTTTCCAGGCAATTGCAGTAATAGTCTTTGTGGCAGATCGGGCACGGAACGTTGAGCAAGCGGGTAACCCCGGTCATCTTCCATTCAGGGTCCTTCTTGAAAAACACCCTGCCCTTGGCGCCTTCGCCAAGCGTAATAATGAACTGGTACAAGCCAGCTTTCTCGTTTTTGTCGGAAGCGGCAATGCCTCGAATTTGCAGTTTAGCGTTCATATTGATCACCTTATCTTTTATTAAAGTGCTCCGTAATAATACCGCTATTGTTCATCGAAGTCAAGTCGGGCGCAAAACCCGTCCCGCCATTCGTTTCCGCCGCCATTATAAGTTCAACCTATAAACTTGATATTATTTATATATTTCTTGTTTCTACCCTGTTCTTTTACAATGAAAGCAACCAATCCAGATTGGAACAAGACTCGGACCAAAGGAGGCAACGACATGAACCTGAACGTCAAACGGCAGTTCGACGCGGTCGCGAACGAATACGACAAGCAGCGGCGACAGCTTATTCCTTGCTTCGATCATTTTTACGGCATCGCTTTATCGCTGCTCGAAACCGATAAGGATTCGCCCGCGATTCTGGATCTTGGCGCAGGCACAGGACTGTTCTCCAGCATGATCTTGCAGCGGTTCCCTGAGGCGCGGCTCACGCTGATCGATTTCAGCGAGCAGATGCTGCAGGAAGCGCGGCAACGCTTCCGCAATTTCCCGAATGTCGATTATATCGCGGGAGATTATACCCAGCACGACTTTGCCGGAGCAAAATACGATATGATCGTCTCTTCCCTTTCGATCCATCATCTCCCTCACATGCAGAAACGGAATCTGTTCGTGAACTTGTTCGGCATGCTGGAGGAAGGCGGCTTATTCGTAAACGCCGACCAGGTGCAAGGCACAACGGCGTATACGGACGCCTATTACCGGAAGCGGTGGCTTAGCGCGATCCACGACAGCGGGCTGCCTCACGAAGCTATCGACGCTTCGGTGGAACGCCGCAAGCTGGACATTAACGCGCCTCTCGAGGATCAGCTCCGATGGATGACTCAGGCCGGCTTCGCCGACGTCGATTGCATGTTCAAATATTTCGATTTTGCCGTGTTGTTCGGACGGAAAAAATAACGCGCGGCAAACAAGCCCCGAAAGCTACTCGTACTAGAAGCTTCGGGGCTTGCCGCATTTTTAGCACGGCAAATAGGTTAAGGTTCACAAATTTCCATATATAAAGTAACCGGATTCCATTCATGAGTTGAAACGTTATTGCTAAACTGATCGTGTCAAGATGTTCGGAGGAGGACAGCCGCTCGTTTTATGCATGAGCGAAGATGTGCTATGGTATATAGAAAGCTGCAAGAGAATGCGGAAAGAAGGGAATAAACAAAATGAAAACGTCGCTGGAAATCGTCGTTCGCCCGACGGAAATCGACGTGAACGGCCATGTGAACAACGCCAAATATTTGGAGTATCTGGAATGGGGACGCGAAGAATGGTACGAGGCCGGGCAGCTATCCTATGACATGCTGAAGGCGCTTGGCGTCCAGACCGTTACGGTCAATATCAACATCAACTACCGCAAGGAATGCCGCCAAGGGGAACGGCTCTCCATTACGACCGAGCCGCAAAGCGTCGGCCGCAGCAGCTTCGTGCTGATGCAGCAAATATGGAACGAAGCGGGCGAGCTGTGCGCCGACGCGGCGGTTACGAGCGTGGCCATGGATTCGGCTACGCGGAAAAGCCGGCCCGTGCCGGACGAGCTTCGCCGCCTGTTCGGGCAGCCGACCGCCGGCGCCTAAAGCCGCCTTGACCGGGCGGCGGGTTTAACCGGCCGCTCCGTACGAACCTTTTTTGGCCGCTGCAAGCATCTGAACGACCGGAACGGCCGCCGCGATAAAGCAGACAAGCGCCGCCAAAGGCAAAGCGGACCATTGCAAGACGGTAACCCCAAGCATCGTCTGCCAGCCGACCGCGGCAAGACCAAGGATGTAGGCGATGCCCGTCCAATGGACGCGTACGGCGGCTTCGCGTTTGGACAAGTTTTTGCGCGCGGCCAGCCAAGCGGCGAACGGCACGGCTTGCAGCGCGTGGAAGCCAAGACCGTGAAGCCAAATCAAGTTGCCGGATAACCCGGTGTACCGCCCCCCGTTTAACGATATCCAGATCCCGGCCGCAAACGAAATCATAATGGCAATCGCCGCGTAACGCACGCTTAACACAAGCAAAGGATCCTTCTTATACGCTTTCGGAACAAAAAAAGAGACCGCAAACAGAATATAAAACAGCACTAACAGCAAAGCGACAAGCGCAAAGCCCGAAGCGACGGCGGCATTGAAGGCCGACCCGTCTTGCGTAAACCTCGGGTTCACGCCGCGGAAGTTTTGCACCGTTTCGGCGAAGTAGGCGTAAAGCGCAATCAGAATATAGCTCCATCGAAAAAACGCTCTCCCTTTAGCCCCAAGCGCCGAATAAGGGGCGACCGCGGCCGTGGAAAGCAGAAAGATCCCTAAAGCCGCGTTAAAGGAAAAAGCTTTCGATACGTCTCCTTCCGCGCCGATCTCTCCGCCGTACAGCAATGTCCACACGCCGCAAAAGGCCGCCAGCGCAAAACCGAGCAGCGCCGTCAGCACCAGCGCCGCCTCTCCTTGAAATAATTTGATCCGATTCGTGTTCATGCCTTTCCATCATCCTTCCCCAACCGCGTTTCAACGGTAATTTTTATCCCCAATTCGAAAGTAAGTTTTCGAGACCGAAAAACTTATTTCTATCTGATATGGTAAAGAAAGACGAGGCGGCATCCCACATGCCGTGGATGTATTTTCCAACCCTCCCGAAGACAGAGCCGGTTCCCGGACTTAAGGCGGGCAATGCCGGATAGGCGCAGCAGCATTATCCAGCTATAATGATTTTGAATCTACCAGAGGACGATTATCCGATGGATGTCCAGCATTTATTTAACGCCGTTGCGGATTTGTTTAGAAGGGAAGTTAGGAAATCGGGCGGGAAGCCAGATTAAGCGGCATGACAAGATAAAGCTATCGATGAGGTGTATTAATGAGATCGTTAAATCTCTTAATTGCAGGATTGATCGTCGTTATATTATTCGCTTCTTGCAGCAAGCAGGATAAACTCGAAATAAATTCTACTTCCTTCATGTACAGCGCCGATTCTTCTTCGGATCAAAAAATACAAGTCGAATTAAATGGATATTTCGACAACAAAGACAATTATTTTAAAGGGATTCTTAAAATAAATGATGGCATTGAATATCCAACCGTTTTGTTCTCGCCCGGATTGTCCGGACTGATTGCTTACAACGGAAAAGAACGGATCTACTTGGGCGAAATTTTCTTCGACAAAAATTCACAACATTTCACGCTCGAAATAAGCAACGCGGATCTATATTACTCTCTGACACACAGAAAATACGAAAACCAAAAACTGATTATAAGTTCTCCGGCAGAAAGCTTGGAGCAAGCCATCGAAATGAACAGAACGCTGAAGCTTCCAGTCATGACTCCGAATAAATAACTCATGCCTCCTGTCGCGTTCGTGACGGGAGGCATGAGGGCAAGTGCCGGTTTATCGCCGCTCGGCGGGCATTCCTTCTTCGTTTGCGCCTTCGGCCTTCGCGAACCGGGCCTCCAGCCATTTGCTGACGACATAAGAAACGGCCACGAACAAGACGACGTAAAGCAGCTCCAGAGGCTGGCGATAAAAGCGTTCGGCGTCATGGCCGATGATGGAGATCGACAGCACCATGACCGCTTTGCCGAACAGGATGGCGATCAGAAACGAGCGGAACGGCATTCGGGCCAGCGCCGCCGCGATGTTGATAATGACAAACGGCCCGACGGGAAACAAGCTGAGCAGGAACACGTAGCTGAAGCCGCTGCGGCGTACCCATCGGATCGCCTTGCTCACCTTCGGCTTGCTCGCCCACTTCCGGGCGAACGGATGCTCCGCAAGGCGCCGGAACAGCAGAAACGTCGTAATGCAGCCCGCTATCATGCCGAGCCACGAGTAAAGAAAACCCGCCCACAGGCCGTAAATGGCGGCGTTGACGCCTACGATGACAATCGTCGGCAGCGGCGGGACGAACGATTTCAGAAACGTAAGCAGCATGCCGGGCAGCGGGCCCAGCGACCGGTACTGCTCGACGAACCGGCGAATATCTTCTTCCGTTAGAGAAGAAAGCGATTGAATAATCGATGGCATAAGAGGACTCCATACTTGAAATATGTATACAACTATTATACATATTCGGGCCGAATGCGGAAAACTTCTATTGCTGCCCGCCTTGGGTTATCAGCTTTACCGTATCGTCGATAATCTTCCCGTAAGCAACGAGACCGCTGCCAAGCCAATATTGTTCGTTCACCTCGTATACACGCCCCGCTTTCACGGCCGGGATAAGCTTCCATATCCGGCTGTCGGTCATCTCCTTCAACCTTTCCGCTCCTTGGCCGTCCTGATTGACGATAAAGATATAGTCGGCGTCAAGCTCCGGAAGCACTTCCATCGACACGTTTACGCTGTTTTCGTCTCCGACCGGCTCCGGGATGCCGAGGCCGAGTTCCTTGTGCACCACGTATCCGGCCAAATAATTGGCGCCCATCAGGCTGACGCCTTTGGCCGCGAACCGGATAATGGCCGCCTTCTTGCCGTCGGCCGCTTGAGCCAGCTTCTCCTTCGCTTCGCCAGCCTTCCGGTTGTAAGCCCGGATCGCCTGCTCGGCCTCTGCCGTTCTGCCGACCAAATCGCCGATGGTCTGAAGCGACTTCACCGTATCGCCCGAAGCGTTATTGAACACATAAGTCGGGGCAATCTTCGAGTAGCCCGCATAAGCGGCTTCATCGGCGTATCGGGCGGCATGCAAAATAATGAGGTCCGGCTCATACGTCATCAACTCCTCCGGCGAAGGCAGCCCCGCCGAAAAATCAAGCTTCGGCACATCCGCGAGCCGATCCTGCAAATATGGCTGGACGGAACCGCCGTTTGCCCATTGGGCGACAGGCTTGACGCCCAGCGTTACGAGCGAATCTTCCAAATACGGCGCAAAAATGCGCTTCGGCTGAGCCGGAATCGTCAATTCATGGCCGAGCTCGTCCTCGACCGTCCGCATCTCATCTGCGGCAGGCACAGTCTCTTTGGACTTTCCGGCCGCGCCATCGGGTTCGTTCGCCTCCCCTTGCGTGCCGGCCGAGGCCGTTTCCGAAGCGACCGCGCCGTTCTCCTTTTGCCCGCCGCAGCCGGTCATCAGACAGCCCGCGAGTCCGACGGACAGCAGTATGGCGATAAGCGATCGAACCCGTTTGCCGAACTGCTCCTTATGCATAAGAAGCATAGCCGCACCCCTTCCAATTGATAACTATTCTCAACGGTTAGGATTATATACGAGACTCGTTTCGATTCGCCATGGACAATATCCTGATCGACGCTTGGACATTTTCCGGTAAACGGCGGTTTCGCGTTTTTTAGCCGGAATGAGCCACTCTCCGAATATTGTCTCTTTCGAATTTAATAGTGCCCAGTCCTTCGACGACCGCTTCTACGGGATGAAACTCGGCGTCCTTGTCCGAGAAAAACCATTGCCTTCCTTCGCGGACCACGATGAACATGCCGTTCTCGTCGCCAAGCGGGGCGAAATCGCCGGATCCTTCCCTCCAATCCGGCACCCCTAGCCGATGCAATTGATCCGCAAGCGAAACGACGTCGTCCGTCGCGATCCCGATTTCGGCGATGCCAAGCAGATCCGCGGAAGAGAACGGATGCTCCGTCCGGTTATTTAACCGATGATGGGCGATCAGCTCCACAATGTTGCCCGCCGGGTCTTCGAAATAAACGGAATGGGCGTTCCAATTTTCGAAAAAAGCTTCATCCCGCCCTTCGACCTTGTTCAAGGCGACTCTGGACTTAAGCCATACTTTGGCCTCGTCGAATTTGTTCTCCGGGATATGAATGGCGATATGATAAAATGGTTCCCGTCCCGGTCCGGCTTCCTTGAAAACCAGCTTCGTTCCGCCGAGTTGGAACGCGACCCGGCCTGCGCCGCCGGGCGCCTCCGGAAGCTCCAGCACCTGTCCGTAAAAAGCTTTGAGCCGGTTAAGCCCGCTCGTTAACAACACCGCTTCCCGAAAACGCATCTTCATTCACCTCCGCTTCAGGTCAAACGACCTTCGCATTCGATAATTTCGACGCCAGCTCCACGAATGCTTCGAGCCCTTGCTCGGCCCGCGCGTCCAGCGCAGCGTCGGACGGATTTTCATACCTTGCCCGCTGGGCCCCGCCGATGGAGATCCATTCCGGGCAATTGATGCCATGCAAATTGCGCACGATCGTCTGCAGCTGCATCAGCGAGCTGACGCCTACCGCTCCGCCGGCCGAGCTGACGGACAATACCGGCTTGCCGGCGAAATGATCTTGCCCCAAGAAGTCGAGCGCATTTTTCAACACGCCGCTTATGGACCCGTGATATTCCGGCGTGGCCAAGACAATGCCGTCGGCCTCCAGCATGAGGCGGTTCAGCCTTTGCACCCCGGCATGACTCGCGAAGCTTTCGTCCGGCGAATAAAACGGCAGCGGCGTTTCCGCCAGATCGAACAAATCAACCTCCGCTTGCATCCGCTCCAGCCGCCGCGCCATCGCTTTGACCAATATCGTGCTTGTCGCGTTTCTCCGGTTGCTGCCTGCGATCATCACAATTTTCATACGTTACCCGCTCCTTTTCCAAAGTCCCGTTTATTTGTTGTTTTCCTTGCCTTGTAGCCTTATTGTAGCGGTTCCCCCGCGCCGCGGGCGTCGGCGGCAAGAATGAATTATTAGCGGCAAAGCTCTCAACCCGACGGCTGAGAGCTTCTACGACTTTGGTCCAATATTCGGGGGCGGATACGTCTGCCGTTATTGCCGATCCGAAGCCGCAGGCCGGCTTATTGCCCCAGGCCGCGCTTCACCGCATAGATTGCCGCTTGGGTGCGGTCGGCAAGCCCAAGCTTGTCGAGCACATGGCTCACATGCGTCTTGACCGTTTTTTCCGTAATGACGAGCGTTTCGCCGATTTCCTTATTGGACATGCCCGACGCGATCAGCCGCAGCACCTCCTGCTCCCTCGGCGTCAGCTGCTCCAGCATGCGGTCGTCTTCGCCGTTCGGGACCGGACTCTCCGCCTGCTCCTGCCGGCGCTCCGCTCCGGACAGATGGCTGACCAGCAGTCCGGCCGCGTCCGGATGCAGCTCGACCCGGCCCTGATGCACGCGGCGGACCGCCTCCACGAGCTCCTCCGGCTCGATATCCTTCAGCAGATAGCCTTTCGCTCCGGCTTGAATGGCCGGCAGCACATGATCCTGATCCGCGAAGGAGGTCAGCACGATAATTTTGGTCTCCGGCCAGGTCTCAAGCAGCCGGGCTGTCGTTTCAATGCCGTCCAGCACCGGCATGTTCAAGTCCATCAGAACGACATCGGGCCGAAGCTCGACGGCGCGCTCCAGCGTTTCTTGACCGTTAGCCGCCTCGCCGACAAGCGCAATGTCCGGCTGCGTCGCCAGAAACATTTGCAAACCGCGTCGGACCATCGCATGATCGTCCGCGATCAATAGCCTGATCTTCATCTCTCTCTCTCCCGTCTTGCTTTCGTTATTTCAAGCCTATTCAACGGAATAACGGCTTCGACGGCCGTCCCGCCGGCAAAGGTGCGCAGCGCGAAACGTCCTCCAAGCGCTTCCGCCCGCTCCCGCATCGTCGATAAGCCAAGCGAATGGCGCTTAAGCTCAAGCAGCCTCTCCTGCGTAATGCCCGGTCCGCGATCGGCGACGGTCAGCGACACCTCGTTCCGCCTTAGAACCAGAACCACGTCCGCCTCCGGCGTTCCCGAATGCTTGCTGATATTGTTAAGCGCCTCCTGCCCGATTCGCCATAACGCCTCCTCGACGGCACGCGGCAATTCCATGACGCCGGACACCCGCGTTGTAACCCGCAGCTTCAGCCGCTCCCCGTATTGCTTCAGCCCCGTCGCCAGCCCCTCCTCCAGTCCGGCCGGACGCAGCTGCATAATAAGCTCGCGCATTTCCTTCAGCGCGCTTTGCGACAAGCTCTGCATATCTTCCAGGGCGGCTTGCAGCGGCTCCTTCGCCTCGGACCCAAGCAAGCTGGCCGCGCCTTTGGACATCATCGCCAGCGAAAACAACGTCTGGCTGACGGAGTCGTGCAAATCCCGCGCCAGACGGTTGCGTTCCTCCATCCGCGCCAGCTCCCGCCGGCTCTCCTCGAGCCGGGCCCGCTCGAACGTGACGCCGATCAGCTCCGCCAGCGCTTCGATGACCTCGGCGTCAACCCGGTACAGCTCGCCCGGCTTATCGTAGCCGACCAGCAAGACGCCGCCGTTCTCCATGCCGGACGAAGCGACGGGAGCGGTTGCCGCATGAGCGACATGCGGCAGCAGACCTTGCCGTTCCAGCCACAAGGCAAGGCGCCGCGCCGTTTCGTTGCCGGCCACGGGCGGCAGCACGCCGCCTTCGGTCCCGTACCAATCGATGACGTCAAGCGCCGCATGGGCTTGCGGCAGAAACGTCCTCCCGTCCGCGTAGATCGCCCGGACGGCCATATCGCCGCCCGAAGGCATCAGAAGCGCCGCGCACGGCCAATCGAAATGGCGGCCGACGAGCGCCATCGCTTGCTCCCACAATGCGGCGCGGTCGCCCCCTCGAGCGGCGGCAACCCCTAGCGCGGCGCCGTATTCGCCGAGCTTCGCGAACAGCGACGCCCGCCGCTGCTCGGCGGCGTACAGGCGCGTCCGCTCGATCGCGCTTCCGATCTGGAGCGCGACGGCCTGCAGCAGCGCCAGCTCCGCTTCGTCGAAGTGCAGCTTTCCCGGCGCGGCCACGTTCAAGACGCCGAGACGCTTGCAGCCCGAGCGGAGCGGAACGGTCGCATGATGCGTAATGCCTTGCGTATCCCCCCAGTCGGACGCTTTCGCCTGCTCGATGCGCTTGCAGTTCATAATGTTGACGGCATTGTTGAGCCGTCCTTCCCGATACCGGTTCAGGCACCAGCAATTGCCGCAGCGCATCGGCTCTCCGCCGTTGCGGCACAAGCCCGGCGGCAAGTTGCTTCCGGCGGCAAATTCGTAGCCGCCCCCCTCCTCGACGAGAAACAGCCATGCGGCTTTAAGCCCTGTCAGCTCCAGCAGCTTTTCCAGAACGACCTCCAGCATCGGGCCGAGCTCCGTCGATTCGTTAAGCGTCTCGGCAATCGTTCTGAGCGTGGCCAGCTCCTGCATCGTCATGTCCCGCTGATCCATCTATTCCTCCCGCTCCTTCCGGGGCCGGGCGCTCCCTTTATGCCGCTCCCGCCCGTTAAACCGTTGCATTCGATAGCTCCATCATATCAAACTCCTCCCTCGTTTTACGAGACCGTTCCGCCGATATGAAATTCGACGGTGGGAAAAAACGGTTCAGGTCGTTTTAGCGCTTGCGGCCATGGCAGATTTTGTGGCTTAATATAGATGTCGGGCCGACGAAATGAACGGAAAGGAGGCTGAACGAATTGATTCAGAACCAGGAGGTGGCATTCGCCTAAAGCGGATGCCCCATTCACAGGGGAGCCCTTTCGGGGGCTCCTCCCATAGCTGTTCATGTACCGCCAAATATCCGAATAATCGAAAGGAGGAGGGTAAGCCATGTTCAAACCAAATACGGTTACGACCAACGATTGCTTTGCATTATTTACGATTGAGGAGGGCGTCGATGGGGCAATACAAGAACGGAAGAGATGTGCTTCCCCCCGAACTGCTGGAGCAAATTCAACAATATATTGACGGCGAGCTGCTGTATATTCCGAAACAAAACGAGCAAAGGGCCGGCTGGGGCGAACTTAGCGGCTCCCGCGAGAGGATCAGGCAGCGCAACGAGGAAATTTACGAAGCTTATTGCAGCGGGCGGACGATCGCGGAGCTGGAACGGATCTACTTCCTCTCCGGCGAAAGCGTGCGCAAAATCGTGGGCAAATTAACCCGCGCGGCAAGCTGCTGACGGCTAACCGAACAAATAAGCACCCCCGGTGGAGGTGCTTCCATAGATGAAGACCAGGACTGCCCGAATACGCGCAGTCCTTATGTCGTTATTCGCCGGCCGCCCGGATGCTCCAGCACGCGCCGTTCATAAACCATACAGCGAAGCGATATAATTCGCTTCCTGCTGCAAGCCGTATTCTAACGAAACAGAAGGGTCATACGACAACTCCGCTCTTGCTTTGGCAATATCGGCCCAAGTATGTTTAGGGTCCCCATATTGCTCCCGTTCAAACTTGAGAATCGGATTTTTCCCGGTAATTTTCCCCATTAGGCTAATCACATCGATCAATTCGACCGGCGAACTGCCCCCGATGTTATAGGCTTCCCCGTTTCTTCCATGCTCCAAAGCAAGCAGATTGGCGTTGACTACATCGTCGATATAGGTAAAATCGCGTGTCTGTTTGCCGTCTCCATAAACGATTATTTCTTTATTCTCCATCATATTTTTCAAAAACTTATGGAAAGCCATATCCGGGCGCTGCCCCGGACCGTACACGGTAAAATACCGAAGCATGACTACAGGAACGTTATAATTGGCAAAATAGAGCCCGCACAATTGTTCGCCGGACAATTTCGACACCCCGTATGGAGAAAATGGAGAAAGCTTCTGATCTTCTTGAGTCGGTCCATTCGTCAATCCGTAGACGGATGAAGTAGATGCGTAGATCATCTTGCGGATTCCGGTATGTTTCACCGCCTCCAACAGCTTCTGCGTAACCGATATGTTATGGATCACATAAAGTTGAAAGTCTTTGCCCCAGCTTGATCGGACTCCCGGCAATGCCGCTTGGTGAAACAAATAATCCTTCCCTTGGAGCAGCTGGATCAAATCCATCTTATCGAGATCGCTTTGAACCCATGTGAACGACGGATGATCCCGAAATCGCTTCATGTTATTTTCTTTTACCCATTGAGGATAATTGTCCAGAAAGAAGTCGACTCCCGTTACTTCATGTCCTTGCTCTAACAGACGATGAACCAGATGCGATCCGACAAAGCCGGCACATCCGGTAACCGCAACTTTAGCCATAGGGATACCCATTCCTTTCGCTTCGCTCAAGGGGCAAGACGGAATTTAATCCGTTTGCTTCGAGCGATTATTCGTGAATAATGCCGGTTTTCCGCCCTATCCCGTAATAACGAAATCCCAACGAGCGGAGCTTCCGAGCGTCCAGCACATTTCTTCCGTCCAGCACCAGCGGGGTTCTCATCTCTTGCATCACTTGGCCCCAATCGATCTTGGAAAATTGATCCCACTCGGTGATCAGAAAGAAGCAATCGCTTCCTTTCCAAGCGTCTTCCATGTTTCGCGCTACACGCACCCCGGGTAGTTTCAACTCGGGATGTTTATCGAATACCATTGGATCGTAAGCTGCCACTGTCCCGCCGCGGCGCTGTACCTCGGCAATAACCTTCAGGGCGGGAGACTCGCGAATATCGTCCGTTTCGGGCTTAAAGGAAATCCCGTATATGGAGACCGTCTTATTGTTTAGCCCATGCAGTTCGCCTTCCAGACGATCGATGAAGTAGCCGATCTGATCCTGGTTTACTTGCTGAGCCGACTGTACGATTAGAAGGTTTATTCCGTTATTATTCCCCATGTTGATTAATGCGGCGATGTCTTTGGGGAAACAGGAGCCTCCCCAGCCGATTCCCGCTCTTAAAAAATGAGGTCCGATTCGATGATCCAACCCGACTCCCGATGCAACTTCTTCGATATTTGCACCGTAAGCATCACAGACTCGGCCGATCTCATTGATGAAAGAGATTTTCGTGGCCAGAAACGCATTCGCCGTATATTTGATCAGTTGTGCCGTATTGCAGTCGGTTACGATAATCGGACAGCTCATGGAATGAAAAAGCTGTTTAACGGTTTCCGCCGCTTCAGGATTGTCCGAACCGATCACAATCCGGTCGGGATGCATGGTGTCGTAAAGTGCCGAGCCCTCCCGCAAAAACTCCGGATTCACAACCAAATCGACAGGCAGCGGTCTCTTTTGCGCTTTGCCGATCCATTCTCTCACCTTATCAACTGTCCCTAGAGGGACTGTGCTTTTGATCACGACTGCTTTATAGTCGTTCTGAGCCGCCCCGATCTGCCGGGATACTTCTTCAATGAAAGACAAATCGCTTGAACCGTCCGGCAGCGAAGGCGTTCCGACCGTAATATAGATTATTTTGCTGTGAGCAATCCCTTCCTCTATGTCCCCGGTAAACACTAAACTTCCGCGATGCAAATGTTTGATCAGTAACGAGTCGATCCCAGGCTCGTGGAACGGCAATTTACCTTGCTGCAGCATGGCTAATTTTTTACTGTCCTTTTCCACCGCGACAACTTGATATCCCAATTCACAGAACATCAACGCTGTGGTCGTTCCGACATAGCCGCATCCGATAACGGAGATATTCATGGCCAACACCTCACAGACTCTATGAAAAAATCAATAATCTATTATATTAAGATGCTAGACGGCACGATACGGACAACACCCTTTATCAATCCGCCCTACTTTAAGCCGACCAAAACCGCCGAAGCTCAATCGGTATCCACTCAAGTTGCTAAAAAAAACGGAACGGATAGCCATAAGCTAATCCGTCCCGCTTCAGGAACCTCGTAGTCTTTCGGACGACTCAATCGTGTTTTTTATTAGAGGACCCACCCCGATTTTAAAACCTCTCTCAGGAAATAGTCTTCGTCCAGCTGCAAACCGAATCCGGGCCGGAACGGAACCTCGGCCATGCCGTCTACGAGCTTGTATGCGGAGGCGTCAAGCCCGGGAAGTCTCACTTCATCCCATTCGATGTACATAAACCGTTGTATGAACGGAGCAATGTGGCAAGTTGCGTAGTTGCCGTACGGGCCGCCGTAATTATGAGGCGCTTGCCAAATCCCGGTTCCTTTAATATCGTCTTCTATATCCAATAAATTGTTAAACCCATGCCACCGAATATCGTATTGGACGATATCGATCAGCCCTTGTTTGGCCCAATCGATCAGCGACGGCGCCACGATAAGCCCTTCCCCGTCCGCGATCATCACTTGAATCTTTTCTTTGCTCATCCAGTTTTTCAAATCTTCGTAAAGAATAGGGTCCTCGTAGAAAGCTTCTTCTATAAAAGTAAGCTGCGCATCCGCCGTAGCGTACAATACTTCCTTTGCGAGATTGAGATTATAGCTGTTGTTGGCGTCGATCATAATTTTAGCGGCGCTTCCGACCGCTTCTCTGATTCCCTTAATGATTTCAATATCCCGTTTGGTGCCGTGTTCGAGAGACATATGTCTTGCCCCCCGGCCAACCTTGATTTTAAAAGCGCGAAATCCGTAATCCCATCCTTCCAAGGCTCTTTTCTGCATAAACTCAACCGCTTCCCGATCGTCGCCGATAGGAAGATCATCGAAATACAGGGTCGTTTCATAGCAGGGCACTTGAAGGGGACGCGTTTCGTCCGCATGACCGTCGGCAAGAGCATAGACCGGCAGCTTATAGATTTGACCGCACCAATCTAAAACCGGATACTCAATGTTACGGTATTCGGGACGGATTCTGCCATTCGGCAGAAATAAATCCGCAACGGAGACCCCTATGAGTCTTTCGGCTTGTTCCTTCGAAATTTTCGACCAACCGAATCCTTTTACCCCATCGATGGTGATTCTGACGATATCGTTAGGGACTATCCTTCCATGCACCCCTTTCCTTGCGTTGCAGCCGATGTCCCTCCATCTTTCGCCAACAATCGCCGCCTTCTCGATCCGTTCGATTCGTCCGCTCGGTATTTTCATAAATGATCCTCCCGCCCTCCGTATCACTCACTCTCATCTAATATATGAATGTTAATTCCCCTTGAAACGGCATATTCCTATTGCCGGATGGAGGACTGGCGCGGCTTTCTTCCTTTCCGAACGAATACCTATCGACGAATGCACAGGCGATGTCCCGCCAGGAGGAATAGACTGCATGGTGTGAAGCACATATAACGGGTGGTGATTCATGTGAAAACGGATTGGTTGATCGTCGGCGCCGGATTTACCGGAGCTACGCTGGCGGAGCGAATCGCATCGCAGCTGAACCAGAAAGTGTTGGTAGTGGAACGGAGAGATCATATCGGAGGCAACTCCTACGACTGCTACAATGAAGACGGGATCCTGGTCCATAAGTATGGCTCTCATACGTTCCATACCAATTCCAAGATGGTCTGGGATTACCTCTCTGAATTTACGGAGTGGAGACCCTATTTCCATCATGTGCTTGCCGTAGTCGACGGGAAGAAAATACCCGTACCTTTTAATCTGAATTCGATCTACACTTTATTTCCCCAGAAATACGCGGAGAAACTGGAAGAACTGCTCATTCAGCATTTCGGTTACGGCGTGAAGGTTCCTATTCTCAAGCTTCGGGAAAGCGCCAGCGGAGACCTCGGCTTTCTGGCGGATTATATTTATAAGAAGGTGTTTTACCGTTATACGCTGAAGCACTGGCAGCTCGATCCGGAGCAGCTTGACCCGTCCGTCACGGCGCGGGTGCCCGTATATATCAGCAGGGATAACCGGTATTTCCAAGACACCTATCAAGGCATTCCGAAGCACAGCTATGCGGAGCTCTTCCGGAAGATGCTCGATCATCCGAATATTCGGGTCCTCTTGAACACGGACTATCGCGAGGTGATCGATGAGGTTCAATATCAACGAATGATTTATACCGGACCGATCGACGCCTTTTTTAATTACAAGCACGGGACTCTTCCCTACCGCAGTCTTCGCTTCGACTTCCGCACTTTGAATCAGGAGTTTTTCCAGGAAGCCGGAACCATCAATTACACCAACGAATATGAATTTACCCGAATTCTTGAAACGAAACATCTAACGGGCCAAAAGGCGCCGCATACCACTATCACTTATGTGTATCCCCAGGAATACAACCAGGACGGCGATCCGTACTACCCCATTCCGCGTGCAGAGAACCGGCAGCTTTACAACCTATATTTACAGGAAGCGGAACAGATTAAGGATAAAGTACTTTTTGCCGGGCGACTGGCGGATTATAAATATTACAATATGGACCAGGCCGTGGCGCGCGCATTAACGCTGTTTAAAGAAATTAAAGAAGGCGGAGGATGAGGACCATGATTGTCTTTTCCTTGTTGGCGCATGAAAACGAAGACGGCGTGATGGATCAACTGAAAAATATGCGCCGGTTTGTCAAGGACTACTTTATCGTTGTTTTGTATAACGGGAGCACGGATCCGAATTTCGGCAAAAGGGTAATCGAAGAGTATGAGGAAGTGCTGGTCTGTCCTTATAGCAGGCCGATCAAATACAGAAAAACAGGAAGAGTTTTTTACGATGTAGCCCGATGGCTCGCCTCGGAGCGTATAAAATATGATTATCTCGTCTATTTGGAATCCGATACGATGTTTTTAGGGGAAGGGTTCCGGAAGTTCTTGGATAAACATCTGGAGGGGTACGACTACGCTGCGAAGCTTTGGAAGAAGTTCAATCCTAAAACACATAAAACGAGCTCGCCGGCGGAAAATTCAATGATCAAGGAATGGGGTCTGTGGCAAAAATATTTTAAGACCGACTATGTTTGCAAAACTTCGAATCCGTTCCAAACTTATAAGTACAGGACGGTTCAGAAAATTCTAAAAATCGCCGATCACAAGCGATTAGAATTATTTTTTGAAAAATCCAACGTCGAATGTTTGGGCGAGATGCTCTTTCCGACGTTAGCCAGAAAATGCGGCGCGAAAGTACGGCTATATCCGCGTTGGTTCCGAAAGTATTTGCGCTGGTCGCCTGAACTGCAAACGAGCGATATCGACACGGCGCTGGAAAAAGGAAAGTATATGCTGGCTCATCCGGTCAAAAGCGATGTCGTCCGTAAATATATTATAAGTAAACAAGATAACGAGGTTGCTGAAGGAGTGGGCTTATGATCGACGTTCATTCCTTGTTGGCTTTGCGGCGATATGAACAAAACTAGGAACCGATCCTAAGCAAATAAGGATGTGAATAGATTGAAGTTTCATATTGTGACGGCAACAAACAATAAATTCGCGAAACCCCTCGGAGTCATGCTCTATTCTCTGCTCTCCAATACAAAAAGCGCAAGCCAAATGATAATCTACATTATTGAAAGCGATCTGTCCCCGGACAACAAGAATAGGCTGGAAAAGGTAGTCGTGAACGCCGGTGCAAGCGTCAAGTTTCTGACGATTCCCCAGTCGATGTACAGCGGTCTGAAGACGCGGCCACATTTGCCCCAGGAAACGTATTACCGGTTGGCTATCCCGAAACTGCTCGACAAGAAGATTTCAAAAGCCCTTTATTTGGACGGCGACATCATCGTCAAGAACGACATTACAAGGCTTTGGAAGATTAAGCTGGGCGACTATTATGTGGCGGCGGTCAGAAGGCCGAAAATCCCTGACCAAGTGATCAAGAGGCTCGGGATCACCAAAAAATCGGATTACTTTAATGCAGGCGTCTTACTGATGAACTTAAAGAAGTGGAGAGAGCATAAAATTTCCGAAAAAATATTGGAATTCGGCAAGAAGAAGTTCTTAATCAAGTTCCCCAGTCAGGATCCGATGAACGCCGTACTAAAAGGCAAATGGTTGAAATTAAACCGCAAGTGGAACTACACTTCGACGTATGCAAGGATGAACCCTAATATAGATCCTTACATCATTCATTATTCGGGCCCGGATAAAAAGCCTTGGGATAACGACCGCCATGTTTTCCGGCATGAATACTTGAAGTATGAAAAGGAATTAGAATGGGATGTCTTAGAGGAAGCTAACGTATTGACGTATAGGCCCATAAAAAGATCAACGATTTACAAAAGACTGCGCCGACCTTCCAGTAAATTGGCCGGAAAAAAAAGTGTCCGAACCGGATAATAACCTCAAACTTAGGCTAATGACGGCAGCTAAAAACGGCAGGGGGCTTGCCTTTCAAGCCCCTGCTGCCGCCTTACCGTCATAAAAGCTACTTCCCGCCTGCCGCAGCCGTCTCCGTGATGAGCTCGAACAGCTGCTCCAGCGCGTCTTGGCGCCGCTGGCCTTCCATGTTGCGAATATACGTCTCGCGGTTCGCGTACAGCTTCTCCAAGCTTTCCGCGAGCGATAGCGGGGTCATGTTCTCCTCGTACAGCACCTCGCAAAACCCCGATTTCTCAAACGACTGCGCGTTCAAAATCTGGTCGCCCCGGCTTTGCTCCTTCGTCAACGGAACGAGCAGCATCGGCTTCTTCAAGCTCAAAAACTCGAATATCGAGTTCGAGCCCGCCCGCGACAGCACGATATCGGCCATGGCCAGCACGTCCGGCAGCTCCTCGTTCAAATATTCGAACGGCTTATAGGAGTGGTGCTTGATCGCCGGATCGACCTGCCCTTTGCCGCACAGGTGGACGACCTGGAACCGTTCGGTCAGCCGCGAGAGCGCCGCTTTGACGGTCTCGTTGATTTTCCGCGCTCCGAGGCTTCCGCCCATAATAAGCAGCACCGGCTTATGCTTCGTAAAGCCGCAAATCATCCGCCCTTTGTCGGCCCGCCCATGAGCCAGTTCCTCCCGCACAACCGCGCCTACATAGCGGGCTTTGCCTTTGTCGAGATGCTGCTCCGTCTCGGGAAACGTGGTGCAGACGGCTTTCGCAAACGGAATCGCAATGCGGTTCGCCAGCCCCGGGGTCAAATCCGATTCGTGGATAATAACGGGAACGCGGTTCAGCCACGCGCCAAGCACAACGGGCACCGAAACGAAGCCGCCTTTGGAAAAAACGACGTCCGGCTTCCGCTTCCGGATGAGCCGGTAAGCCTGGAACGCGCCTTTGACCACTTTGAACGGGTCCTTCACGTTTTGCCAATCCAAATATCTGCGAAGCTTGCCGGTTGCAATGCCGTAATAGCGCACATCGCCGAGCGGCTCGATAAGCTGCTTCTCGATGCCGTTCTCGGAGCCGATATATTCCACCTGCCAGCCCGCTTCCCTGAATTTCGGAATAAGCGCGAGGTTGACGGTTACATGGCCGGCCGAGCCTCCCCCGGTTAAGATCACTTTGTTCATAATGCTCTCCTCTGCCGAAAGTTTCTTTCCCTATTATATCGGCAAAAGCCCGTCATAGCACCTTTACTTTACTTGGCAAAAACATGGTTGCCGATTCGCGCCGTCACCGTCAGCGATCTCATAAAAGCGGACTCCGTTTGGCTTGCGTTGTAAAAATAAACGGCGTTGTTCGTCGGGTCGCTGCCGGTTGCCGCCGCTTTGGCCGCTTTGAAGGCGGTATCGTCCGGAATAAGCCAATACTGCCCGTTGGAAACGACGGAGAAAGCGTTCGGCTCAAAAATAACGTTATGCACCGTATCCGGAAATTGCGGCGAGTGCACGCGGTTCATAATAACCGCTCCGACCGCGACCTGCCCCCGATACGACTCTCCCCGCGCTTCGGAATAAATGACGCGCGCCAGCTTGGCCACCTCTTTTTTGCTTGCCGATACTTTCTTCAGCGCGCGCATCGTCATGGAGCCGGCGACGCCGTCGGCGGAAAGTCCGGCGTTTTTCTGAAATTTCATGACTGCATTGGTCGTGATGCTGCCGTAATAAGGAACGATTTTATAATCATAGTAGCCTAATATGGCCAGCCTGTATTGCAAGTCGGTTACCGCCGCGCCCGTCGCGCCCGGCTTCAGGGCCGCCGCTTCGGCCGGCTTATGTAAGACGATCGCCGTCAGCATCATCGTCAGCACGAATAAGAAGGATAACTTTTTGATCATCGATGGGGTCTCTCCTTTGCCGTATAATGGTTGCGTTCTAGAACGAAACCGATTGTAGCACACCCGGTCCGCCCATCTGCCGATTCCTAAAAAATTCTCATCGTACTTTCGAGTATCCGTCCCAGCCCTTACAAAAAAAGGCGCGCCTGACAGCGCGCTCAAGCCGTTATCCGCCATCGGGCCGTCCGAACGTGATATAATATCAAGCATCGGAACGATCATGGACAAAGGAGACCAACCATAATGAGCAACTTGAAAATCTATTTGGCCGGCTTCGAGGTGTTTTACCCGAACGCGGTGGAGCTGGGGAAAGAAATGAAGGAGCTGTGCGCGAAATACGGGTTTGAAGGCTTGTATCCGCTCGACAAGGAAATTAAGCCGCTGCCGACCGGCCGGGAGACGGCCGCCGCGATTTTCGAGGGCAATGTGAACCTGATCCGGGAAGCGGACATTATTATCGCCAACTTGAACCCGTTCCGGGGAGAGGAGCCGGATTCCGGCACGGTGTTCGAATGCGGGTTAGGTTACGGTTGGAACAAAAAGCTGTACGCCCATGTAAAGGATGCCCGCACGATGGCGGAGAGGCTGCAGCCGGGAACGGACCCGGAAACCGGGCTGTACCGGGACGGCATGACGATCGAGGAGTTCGGGCTTTCCAACAATCTGATGCTGAGCATACCGGTCACGATCGTGGAAGGCACGCTGGAGGACGCGCTGCGCCGCGTCCGCGCCGATCTTGAAGCGGAGCAGGCGTAGCGCGGGCGGGAAGCCTATAATGAGAAAATGCGCCTTGGAACCGATTCCGGCACCGAGGCGCATTTTTTTGCCGAATTATTGTTTCCTGTATTCCTTGACTCATAGAAACGGCTTCCGGTATACGAAATGCTCGCAGCAGGAATAGATCAAACCGATGAGCCCGCATAGAATCACCGCGCTGCTCTCGTGCAAACCGTATTCTACTACAAAATCCTCTTTATATATGAAATCGAATAGAAGCAAACCGCCGAACCCTCCTAACGCCACATAAACGACGATCCGGGGAAGGAGCCTCTTATACAGCTTCCGTATTAAAAGTGCGAACGGAAACAGCGTAAAAGGATAAAAGAGAAAGGCCGCCAACAGAAACATAACAATGAACGTCCCTCCGATGTTTCTCAGCCCGTAATATTCCGTGGTTGTAATTTTATAGCCTTCCGCGACTTCCAATGCCGTAACGCCGGCCGTAAACAAAACGACGAATACGGCCCATAATATAAGATGGTTGACGATATGCATATGAACCTGCGCCCCCGTCCAGTCGAGTTCTATTACATCAAGACGGTAAAAGAAAGAACAAGGTTTCACTTCGAAGAAGAGCGAGCCCGACAGCGTTTAATGATGCCCGCAGCCGCAACGTCTCGCACTAAAGTCTGGACCGTCCACAACACAACTTTCGCATACGCTGATAACGGAGGAAAAATACCATGCCTTATAAGGCCCTGCGCGCGCGCACCGCATCCGCCGCTAGGTAGACCAAGGCGCTTGTTACGGCAATGGCTGCGGCTGCGGTCATTCCCCAGAATATTCCGGCGTATACTTTACCGGCAGGGACCCCGCCGAACGAAGCCAACACGCTGCCGGTAACCGCCACGCTAAAGGCGCCGCTGAAAAACTGCATGAGCTGGAACAACCCCATGCCCGCGCCAACCGAGGACTCCGGCAGAATGCGCGACAGCTCGTTGGAAACGCCCGTCGTAAGCGAAGTGAAACCGACGCTGAGCAGCACATAAGCGGCCATGACCGCGTAGAAGGACCATCCGGACAGCAACGCGAACGATACGGCGGCGGCAACGAGCACCCAAGGCGCATACCGGAACAGCAGCCGATTGCCGTGAAGGTCGATCAGTCCTCCGATTTTGCGGGAGATGAGCATCGACACAAGCGCTCCGGGGAAAATAACGAGCCCGGCTTCTCCGGGCGTCAAGCCGTAGGAATGGGCGAGCAGCTGCGGCAGCAGGAACAGCGAGCAGAAGCTGCACATGTACGATACGATGCCGAGCAGGCTTAACGTCATGTAAGCCTTGTTGGCGAACAGCGCCGGCTGCACGAACGGATTGCGCGCGCTGCGGATTCGCAGCCAGAATAACAGCAGCGAAGCCGCTCCCGCCGCAAGGGCAATCCAGCTTCTGCTCGTCATAAAGAGCAGCAGCCCGGTCGTTCCGACGCCGATCAGGACCGCTCCGGCAAAGTCGAAGGAGACGGCCTGCGCTTTTTCGCGGGGCAGCAATTTCACGAAAAAAGGGATCATGAGCAAGCTTAGAGCCGATACGGCAAACAGATCGTGCCAGCCGAGATACTGCGTAATGGCCCCGCCGAGCACCGGGCCGATTCCAAGGCCAAGCGAGCTGGCCGACATGATCACCGCCATCGCCTGACCACGCCGTTCCGTCGGGATAAACCGGGCGACCAGCACGATGCCCAGCGCCGGAATGGAGGCGGCGCCGGAAGCTTGAATGAGCCGGGCGATCAGAAGCATGGCGAAATTGCCGCTCGCCAGTCCCAGCAAGGAAGCCAGGCCGAAGGACAGCAGCCCGACCGTAAACAGCGTCCGGATCGGCAAATAATCCGAAAGCCGGCTGTACGTAATCGAGGAAATCGCGAATATGATCGAATACCCGGTCACGATCCAGGAGGCCGTAGTCGAAGACAACCCGTACTCCAGCGTGACTGTCGGCAGCGCTAAATTAAACATCATCGTGTTCATGACGACAAGCACGACCGTCATGCCCAGCAGCAGCGTCACGGCGTTTTCCTTAATCCGAACCTCCGGCTGAAGCCGCGCCGCGTTCTCTGCTTTTAATTCGGTACTCATACAGTAGGTTATCCTCCTTATGGCGATCTGTGTCCTTTTTTATGATCGCCTTAAAGTTCTATAGTTATCGAACAATAGAAATAGTATCATGGAATATGTTATACTTCAATTAAAACTTTTCGACAAACATAGATAGCAAGGAGGGTCCCCGGATGAAACCGTTATATCATCCCGCCCCGGAAGATATACAGCTCACCACGGTGTTATACGCCTTAAGCGATCCTGTACGCCTGAACCTCGTTATTCAAATATTGGAGGTCGGCGAGCAAGCGTGCGGGGATTACCAGATTCCCGTCGCCAAATCGACGATGTCCCATCACGTCAAAACGCTGCGCGAGGCGGGCATCGTCAATACCCGCATACACGGCACGCAGCGCCTGCTTTCGATCCGCAAGAAGGACTTGGAAGCCCGTTTCCCGGGCTTGCTTGACGCCGTTATCGGCGGAGCCGTCCGGACGGGCGCTTTGCCGGTTACCGGCAGCTCTGGCGAATAATGCGCAGCCCCGCAACCGAAACGCACGGCATGAGCGAAAAAAAAGGATGAACGGAATCTTGTTCCGTTCATCCAGCCTTTCGGCAAAGCCCTGTTGCCGGGAGACGTTTTATTTCAGTCCTTCCATAATGCCGCCGATGACGTCCAGCCCTTTCGACTGCCCCATCGCCAGCGGTCCGACAATTTCCGTGTCGATTACGAACACTTTATCGTTTTTGACGGCCTTCAGCTGCTGCCAGACCGGATTTTGGTTCAGATCCTCCAGCTTCAGCTCGGCCGTATTCGTGAAATCCTCTCCCAGGAAAATATAATCCGGATCGGCTTCGGTTACGCCTTCGAGGCTGATTTCGCCCCAATCCTTCATCCCTTCGAATTTCTTGAAGCCAAGCCGCTCGTAATACGGCTCCATCCGCACGCCGCCGTAGTAATTGAAGCCTTTCCCCCAGGTCATCATAAACATGGCCGTTTTGCCTTGCTCGCCGGTCGTCTTCATCCGTTCCGCCACCGCCTGCAGCTTCTCGTCGTAGCTTTCCTTATATTGCTTCGCCTTCTCCTCTTCCCCGAGGACGGAAGCGACCTTCTCGATCGTATCCTGCCAGTTTTCCGACTGGGTAAAAAGAATCGTCGGCGCAATTTTGTTCAATTGGTCATAAAGCTCCGCGTCGCTCTCCCAGGCGATAATGACGTCCGGGTCAAGCGCGACAAGCTTCTCCATATCGACTGCGTCGCCAAGATCGGCAATCGCCCCGTCCTTCGTATACGGATCGTAGACCGGGAAGTTTTGCAGCGATTTCAAGCCTACGACGCCGGCCACAACGTCCTGCCGCCCGATCGCAAACAAGTGGTCCGCATACGGAAAGTAAGTGATGGCCACCTTTTTTGGCGCTTCCTCCAAGACCGTTTCCCCTTTGTCGTGCTTGATCGTTCTCGGAAATCCGGCTTCCGCGGACGGCGAAGCTGGCGGAGTCTCCGTGCTCCCTCCCGGCGCCGCGCTGCCGTTAGACGCGGTATTGCCGGCGGACGCCCCGCTGCCGTTTGACGGCGCATTGCCGCAAGCCGCCAGCATCATAACAAGCGCGATCGCGCTAATTGCATAAATCCATTTGCTCCGATTGAACCTTTTCATCTTGCTCCCCCACTCAACTACTATTCGATAATGATTTTCATTATCGACATTATATAAAAAGATCGAATGAGTGGAAATAGACAAATCGTCAAAATCAGGTGGACGATTGCCCAAATCCGGAGCGGAACGCCGTCGGGGTGACGCCGGTATGCTTTTTGAACAAGCGGCTGAAATAATGGGCATCGGCGTAACCGACGCTCGACGCAATCTCGTTTACGTTGCAAGGGCTGGCGGCGAGCAGCTGCTTGGCCCGGTTCATTCGGTGCTGAATCAAATAATCGATCGGAAACAGCCCCGTATATTTGCGGAACAAATACGAAAACCGCTTGACGCTTAGGCCGTGCATGTCCGCCAGCTGCTTCAGCGTCAGCGGCTCCATATAATGGCCGTGAATGTATTCCATCGCTTGTTCGACGACGGTTGTGCTGTCCCGGTTCCGCTCGTTGCGCATGCCGGTCAGGATATGGAACAGCAGGCCGTAAAACAGCTCCTTGACGCGCACCGCCTGCATCGGTCCGGGGCTTGCGCTCGCCGAATGCAGCGCGGCCAGCTTTTCTTCCAGATTCGGAATCCGCCGCCCGTCCAACCTGTAATGGGCTTCGGAATATCCGGCCGGCTCCCCCTTCGGCCCGTTCAGAGCGTAATGAATGAGAATATATTCAAAACCGGACGGGCCAACCTCAAGCCGAAGCGTCATCCGTTTGCCGCCGTGAACGATGCTGCCGGGAACTAATTCGTAAGGCGTGCCGTCGAAAATAAAGGATGCTTGTCCCCGCAGCGCAAATACGAAGCCGGCGCTTGGCGTCGGACGGTCCTTCGTATGGCCGTAATAGCTGCCGGGCTTTAATTCGCTTCGATATACCCCGGCAATCGTCAATGCCCCTTCGGCGAATTGCCGGGCCAGCTCGTTCAAATCCGCCATCCGTCGCCCCTCCCGTCCATCCGGATCGTCTTCCTTCCTATCCGCTTGCGGTTACCGCTTCGGCAGCAGCCGGACGTACCGGTCCGACAGCTCCATCAGCTTCATGACATAATCGTAGTCGGCCCGGTAAGCGCCGAAATCGCCGACGGGCTGCAGCGTATCGAGCGAAATGGCCGTCCCGTCGGCAAACGACGAGCCGGGAATAAAAACGACGTCGTCGTTGAAAAACGATCCCGTCGGCAAATAATATCTCATCCCGATCACGTTGCGGTCAACCGCAAGCAAATTGCGGCCGAACGCCGTGAAGCCTTCGTCCGCAAGCGGGATGCCCAGCAGCCCGGCAGCCGTCGGCATTATGTCGAGCTGGCCTCCCGTCGTTTCCACCGTCCGTCCGGCCGTCCCCGGCACATGGAACAGAAGCGGAATGTTAAAGCGGCTGATACGGGAATCGTAAGCGATGCCGAGCTGCGTTCGGATAAATTCGTCGTTTGCCTTCTCCGGCTGCACGCCGAAATGGTCGCCGTAAACGACCAGCATCGTATGCTCCCAGATGCCTTCCGCTTTAAGCCGGTCGATCAGCGTGCCCAGCGCATAATCGGCATAGCTTGCCGCTTGCAAATAATCGCCCAGAAACGTGCCGTCCAGCCCTTCCGGCAGCTTAAGCCGCTTCCGGTCGTCCGGCACTTGAAACGGATAATGGCTGGAGGCTGTAACGAACTGCGCGTAAAACGGCTTGCCCTCATCGCTCAGCTTCTTCAGCTCCTCGGTACCGAAGCGGTACAGCTCCTCATCGGAGGCGCCGAAGTCGTTGAAATGATCGTTCGTGTAATACGGCTTGTCGTAATACTTATCGAATCCGAGCGCCGGGTACAGCATATCCCGGTCCCAGAACGTCACGTCATTGACGTGGAAAGTGGCCGACGTGTAGCCCCGTGCGGCCAGCAGCCGCTGCAAACTCGGAAGCTCCCGGTCCCCGTAGCCCGTCGACATCGCGGCCTCGCCCGTCGGATAAATGGACGTTCCCGACATAAACTCGGCGTCCGACGTATTGCCTTGCCCGATCTGCTGATACACATGGGGAAAATAGTAGCTTTCCTTCGTCAGCGAATTGAGCACCGGCGTCACCTCCTGCCCTTGCACTAAGAGGCCGATCGGGAAAGCTTGGAAAGCCTCCAGCTGAATGACGATGACGTTCATCCCTTTCGCCGCGCCAAACGACTCGCCTTTCCCTTCCTGGCCCGTTGCGCCCGGTTCGCCGTCCACGTACGGATAGCTTTGCTGCAGCGCCTCGATTTCGGCTTTCGTCTCTTCGAGGCTGGCGCCTTTTAAAGCGATCGCCTCCCGGCTTTGGCTGATGGCCGCCGCCACTTCGTAGCTCAGCAGCCCGAGTCGTTCCGACTGGACAAGCTCGTTCGTCACGTGGCGATTGTCATAGACATACAAGACGGAGACGGTAACTCCCGCCGCCACTCCGAGAAGCAGCCATAAGCGTGCCGCCGCGCGCCTGCGGACGGTTCGAACGCCGGTCCGTTCCCTGGTTGACCGCACATCGCCTTGTCCGGCTGCGGAAATAACGACCGGCGTTTTGGATTCGATGTCCGTTCGCACGTTCCCCCCATTGCCGCCATGCCCGGTTGCCGGACTAAGGGTCCGGCCGCCTGCGCGGCGTTTCCGAACCTTTTGGACAACAATAAAGACCAAGCAACCGATAAGGATTAGAACGATATCGGCAAAATAACTATAGTAAACCGGCCGGATAAGCGCATCGACGCTCTCGCGGACTTGTCCGACCTGATCGATGGCCTTAAGCGCCGTATAAGTCGGCACCGAGCCGTAATAGGCGAAGTATACGGTAACCGCAAACAACACGACGGACAAAACGGCGTTAGCCGTTCCATAAGCGGCGTTCCTCCAGCGCGAAGACGCGGCAAGCCCGATTAGCGACAGCAGCGCCAGCACGGACGCGGCGTCCGCGACCAGATGGCCGGCGGCCGAAATCCCGCCGTAAAGCCAAAAGCGAAGCAGCGCCAGCTTCAGCAGAAGCAGCGCCGCCGTTATCCAGAACATCGGCAGCCTGCGTTTCGGTCCCGATTTTTGCTGCTTCATAACGAGCAAGACCCCTTCCTGTATCCAACAAAAGAAGAAGCCCTCTAGACGGCGGCTTCTTCCAACTTCTATGAATTATGAAGTTTATGTTAATACAAGAGCGGTCCGATCGCAACAAAGCGGAAGGAAGTGGCACCAGATGCACGGCTTTCCGGACATGCGGCCGGCCGGCGCAGGCCATCCGCCGCTTCGGTCGCAACCTCCGGGCGGCGCCGGGACCTACAGCTTCAGCAGAAACTGCATCGCCTTCTCGCCGAAGCCCGGCAAATGCTCATGCCCGAAGTCGGGATAAATTTCGGCCGATTTGTTGGAGCGGATTTTGTTGAACGCGGCGAACTGCGTGGACGGCGGGCACACCGTGTCGGCTAAGCCGACACCCATCAGCACCTCGCCTTGGATGCGTTCCGCCAAATGTTGAATGTCGATGTACCCGAGCCGGGTAAAAATTTCATCCTCCCGCTTATGCTGCGGGTCGAAATGGCGGAAAAACGTCTTCAGCTCGGCATAAGCGTCCTTCGCCAAATCCATCTCCCAAACGCGCTTATAGTCGCTCAGGAACGGATAAACCGGCGCCAGCCGCTTAATCCGCGGCTCTAGCGCCGCACAGGCGATCGTGAGCCCGCCGCCTTGCGAACCGCCCATCGCGCCGACCCGCTCCGGATCCACCTCGGGCATGCTCATCGCGATGCCGGCCAGCTGAGCCGTATCGAGGAATATATGGCGGAACAATAAATTATCCGGATGGTCGTTCAAGCCGCGGACGATATGGCCGTTCATCGTCGTTCCTTTCACCCCGCCGGTATCCTCCGAATAACCGCCTTGTCCTCGGCAATCCATCGCAAAGACCGAAAAACCAAGCGCGGCATAATTCAGCTTATCCGTCCAGTCCCCGGCATTGCCGGTATATCCGTGAAACTGGACAACGGCGGGATGCGGTTCGGCCGCGTTTTTCGGGCGTATGTATTTCGCATGGATTCTTGCGCCCCGAACGCCGGTAAAATACAAATCGAAGCATTCGGCGAAAGGCACCTGGAATTCGCTTGGCACAAGCTCCACGTTCGCGTCCGCCGCCCGCATCTCGGCGATGGCGCGGTCCCAATATTCGTCGAAGTCGGCCGGACGAGGGTTGCGCCCCTCGTATCGGTAAAGCTCGCTTAAAGGCATGTCAACTAACGGCATAACTTCATTCCTTTCAAGTAAAGCGTAATCGCTTACATTATATTTTCTCTATTATAACGGATGCCGTTCCGCACGCACACCCCAAGGATAGTATGGAGAAAAAAATCGCCCGATACCGAAATCATTGCCCTCTAGCGGTTTTCCGCTCCTTTTTGCCGTTATCCCGTCAGCTCAGAACCTTCCTTCATGCTTATTTCTCGGCGCCGTGTCCGGCGAATGCTCAACGGAAGCCGTTTCGTCCGTACGAAGCATGCCGCCTGCAAAAGTGCAGAGTTCGAAAGCTAATACTTTCTGATGTGGCAAAAGAGGGGCTGTCCGCACCGTCAAACGATGCCGGGACATCCCCTCTTCATTTATGCTACAAATTGATATAACGCTCGAAGATTGCTCCGAAATCTTTGGTCTTGTACTTCTTGTAGTTATCGGTCATCCAGTCGAAAGCCGCTTTGTTGATCGCGTTGAACTGCTCCGCCAGGTTGAACTCGGCCCGATGAATGCTGCTGACCGTCGAAGTGGCGAGCTCCAGGCTTTGCTTGGCGTAATCCAAGTGGAGCTGGTTCTCCCGCGTAATTTCGGCGATTTTGATCAGCGCCTTGTATAAATCCTTTACTTGCTCGATATGCTTCTTGTTGACGTCGATCGAAAAAGCCGCGGTGCCGATCGTAAATTTGATCTCCACGTCCAAATCGACCGTTCCCGCCGTTTCAAGCGAAACGTTGGAGATCGGGTACGAGCTGTACGGGTAACGGTTGAGCGTACGCTTTTTGCTGATGGCGCTGGTGCCGTCGAGATGGATAAGCGCCAGATTGGTAAAGCAGTACTCGTCCGTTTTCGATTTGATCAAAAAGTAAATTTTTTCGTTGTCCTCATGAAGAACATAATCGTCGGAATCCACTTTGTCGAAATTCGACGGATGAATGACCGAGCCGATGTCGCTTAAGCCTAATACGTCTGCCGCTACTTTGCCGAACATATCGCTTCACTCTCCCAGGTGTTTTTTAGAAGTGCCACCCCTCTATTATAGAGATATGCTGGGAGATTTACCATCCGTTTCAAAACGCTCTAATCCGCAAGCTCAAGCTCGATGACGGTGTCGATCTCGTCGGGCAGCGCAGCCCCTTTCAGCCATATAAACGCGCCGCCCGCGGTATCGGAATACTCTTCGGCCATCCAAGGCGTTTCCACCTTCAGTTCGGAGCCGTCCCGCAGCAAGCGGGCTTTGCGGATCTTGCCCTTTAATTGCGCAAAATAAATCGGACCGATGCCGCGGTCGAACACATGGGCGTACAGCTTGTTGCCCTTCTGCGTGTAGCGTCCCCACTCCGGCTTCGGGAGCGCCGACATCCCCGCGCCGTAAACGCTCTCGCCGTTTAACCGGAGCCATTCCCCTACTTCCCGCAGTACGGAAAGCGACTCGCGATTTATTTCCCCTTTGGCGTCCGGGCCGACGTTCAGCAGCATGTTGCCGTTTTTGCTGACGCATTCGACGAGCGAGCGGATCACCTGCTTGGGCGACTTATAGTTCCGGTCCTCGGCATGATACCCCCAGTTATCGTTTAGCGTAATGCACGCCTCCCAAGGCACCTGCTTGCCGTTCGCGTCGACGATTCCGCCGGGAGGAATAATTTGCTCCGGAGAAAAGAAGTCGCCGGCATACTCCTCGGGTTCGGCGCCCCGGATGTTTCCGCCGAGCCGGTTGTCGATGACGATATGCGGCTGCAAGGAACGAACCATGCGGACAAGCTCGGTTGCCCTCCATTTTTCCCCGGTCATCTCGTCGTACGAGAAATCGAACCACATGATATCGATTTTGCCGTAATCGGTCAGCAGCTCCTTCACTTGGCCGTGCATGTAGTCCAAATAACGGTCGAACCGGATGGGCTTATCCTTCGCCGCCGGATTGTCCCGGTCGGGATGGGCCTTGTCGCCGTATCCCGGGTAATCGTCATGATGCCAGTCGAGCAGCGAATAATAAAGCCCGACGGCGATGCCTTCGGCGCGGAAAGCGTCTGCATATTCGCGGACCAAATCGCGCGCGGCGGGGGTGTTCGTCGCTTTGAAACCGGTCAGCTTGCTGTCGAACAAACAGAACCCGTCATGGTGCTTGGCCGTAAGCACCGCGTATTTTTGCCCGGCCTGCTTCGCCGCTCTCGCCCAAGCCTTCGGATCGTACCGGGAGGCGTCGAATTCCTCGAAATACTTCATATATTGCTCCCGGGTCATCCGCTCGTTGCCGCGGACCCATTCCCCTCTCGCCGGGATGGAATACAAGCCCCAATGGATAAACATGCCGAACCGGTCCCGCAAAAACCACCTTGTTCGTTCTTCCCGCGTTTTCATAGATAGCCTCCTTGTCCAAAAGGAATATGCCTTGCCGTCCGCTGCTTCCTTTGCCTAGCTTTGAAACAATGCCGCCGCTCCGATGAGGCCGACGTCGTCCTTTAAGCCGGCGGGCACGATATCGAAGGTGCCCAGATAAGGCTTCATGAGCAGCGTCCCCGTCTTGGCCGAAAGCGCCTTAAACAGCTTGTCCCCCGCGCGGCTAACCCCTCCTCCAATGACTATGCGGTCCGGATTGAACGTATGCACCGCGTTAACGAGTCCCAACGCCATGTAATGAACGGTCCGCTCAATGACCTCCGAAGCGACGGGATCGTGCAGCTCCGACGCCTCGAACACGTGGCGGGCGGATACCGCCTCCCCTTGCCGCGCGGCAAGAGCGGCGATAATCGACGGGCGGCGGTCCATCATCCGCAGCGCCGTATCCCGGATAGCCGTACCGGAAGCGAATACCTCCCAGCAGCCGTTGCGGCCGCAGCTGCACGCGGGACCCGCCGGATCGATAATGTTGTGGCCAAGCTCTCCGGCGTAGCTGTTTGCGCCGAGCAGCAGCTTGCCGTCCAGCACGATGCCCGCGCCGATGCCGGTGCTGAACGTGACGTACACCATATTGGACGAGCCTTTGCCCGCCCCCCGCACGAATTCGCCCCAAGCGGCGGCATTGGCGTCGTTCACGACCTGCACCTCGGTGCCAAGCTCCTCTTCCATCCAATCCTTAAGCGGAACGTAGTCCCACTCCGGCAGATTCGTCCCTTGAATAACGATTCCGTCGCGGCTGTTCACCGCTCCGGGGGACGCAAGCCCTACGCCGGCCAGCTTCCTTCCTCCGGACACGGAACGGACCATGCCGTTCATCCGGCTCACCACTTCCTTGGCGGTGCGCGTTCCGGCCGTCTCCATCTGTTCCCGGTTCAGTAAATTTCCGTTCGAGTCAAACAGCGCCGCGGCGATTTTCGTTCCGCCCAAATCGATTCCCACAACATATGTGTCGTTGTCCACTCTCTCACCTATTCCGTTAGCTAGTCTTTAGCCGATGCGGCGAACGGCTTCCGCCAGCGACAGGAGCGCCTCCGGGTCGATCGGCGACAAGCCGTTTCTTCCGTACCGGACGGCCGATCCGAAATGAACCTCCGTCACGCCCGTTTGCCGGACAAAATCCGCGATGCTCTCCGGCTTTAACCCGCTCCCGGCCATGATTGCAACCGGTCCCCCGCTTGCCGCCTCGACGAGGCGGCGCATTTCGGGCATCGCCTCGGTCGCCGGCCCGGGCCCGGCGGACGTAAGCACCCGCCTAATTGGCGGATACTTGGCCAGCGTCCGCAGCCCTCCAAGCTGGTCGTCCAGCTCGTCGAAGGCCCGGTGAAACGTCACCGGCAGGCCGCCCGTCAGCGGAAGCAGCGCCTCCAGCGCACGCTCGTCGATTTGGCGGTCCGGCGTCAAGGCCCCCAGCACGATGCCGGACGCGCCGGCTTGAACGACCGCTTCGATCTCGGCGGCCATCGTTTCGATATCCCGTTTGCCGTAAACAAAGGAACGGCTATGGGGACGAACCATGACAAAAACCGGAATGCGGACCGCATTTACCGCCCGTTTCACTAGACCGATGCCCGGCGTTAAGCCGCCTTCCGTAATGGCCGTTATGAGCTCCAGCCGGTCCGCTCCGTTTGCCTCCGCCGCGATCGCGTCATCCATGCATGTCGCGATGACCTCCAATACCATCGGAAATCCTCCCTTCTCTATCGCCAACGAGGCTTAAGTTATCCCTTTGCGCGCTTAACCGCGTAATCGGCAAGCAGCCGGACGCCGTAGCCGGTCGCGCCCGCTTCCGCGTAACCGGCGTCCTGCTTGTATTGAACCGTCCCGGCCATGTCGATATGAACCCATTTCATCGGTTTCGTCACGAAGCGCCGGATAAAAAGCGCGGCCGTAATCGCACCGGCCATCGTACTGCTGCTCACGTTGCGCAAATCGGCGTAATCGCTGCGAAGCTCCGCTTCGTACTCGTCCATCAGCGGCATCGGCCATAACCGTTCGCCGTTCCGCTCCCCGATCGCGACAAGCTCCTTCGCGATGCCCGCGTCGCCCCAAATACCGGCGATGCCGAGCCCTAAGGCGGCCCCGACGTTCCCGGTCAGCGTAGCGATGTCTATCGCTTCGGACGCCCCGATATTAGCTGCGAGGATAAGCGCGTCCGCGATAATAAGCCGGCCTTCTCCGTCCGTGTTCGCCACCTGCACCGTCAAACCGTTCGGATACCGGATCACCGAGGACGGCAGCATGGCTCCCGAACCGGGCAGGTTGTCGGCGATCGGAATAAGCGCCGTTACGTTGACTTTGGCGCGCTCCCGGATCAGGATATCCATCGCGCCGGCAACGGCTGCGGCCCCGCCCATATCCATCCGGGCATCGCTAATATCGCGGCCCGTCTTGACGTTCATGCCTCCCATATCGAACGTAACGCCCTTGCCGACAAGCGCAAGCATCGGCTGATCCGGATCCCCCTCGTAACGGATTTCGACAAGCGCCGGTTCCCCGCCGCCCGCGCCGACGGCGATGAGGCCGTTCATTTGCTTCTCCCGAAGCTCTTCGCCCCGGTAAACATGTACGTTAACCGGCCCGTCCATGAGGCTGAAATAGCGCTCCGCCCAAGCCGTGAAACGCTGCGGGTCAAGGACGTCCGGCGGCTCGTTGACCAGGTCGCGCGCCAAGGCTACGCCGTCGTTCCGGGAGCGCGCGAAGGCCGCGATCCGCTCCAGCTCCGGAAGGGACAACCCCTGCCAGTCGCCGGGGGAGAGCAGCAGATCGACGGTTCCCTCCGTACGGGTCGCTTCCCGGAAGGCATCGAACCGGTATAACCCGAACAGCCAGCCCTCCAGCCACGCCTGCAGCCAATCGGCTTCGGAAATGCCCGCCGCGCCGATGCTGTCCGGGGCGGCCGCGGGCTCGCGCAGCCGCGCGGCACGATAGCCTTCGCGCATAAGCGCCCGGGCGCTTATGCCGGCCGCGCGGCGAATCCGCTCAAGCGTCAGCTCCGAGCGGGCTCCCATGCCGACGGCAAGCACGTCGGCTTCTTCCTCCGTTCGGCCAAGCAGCCAAGTAACGGCGGAAGCTTGCGCGCTTTTCCCGCGAAGCCGGTACGGAGAAGGCTCGCCGGAGTAAACCGGGCATACCGTCGCGGCTCCAGTCGCCGACTCCTCGCCGAATCGTATATTCATGACGCCGCGCCTCCCGTCTTCATAATGGCTTCGTCATACAGATGGCAGGCGACCTGATGTCCCGCTTCGATTTCCCGGAAAACCGGGGCTTTCGTTGCGCATATGTCCATACAGGACGGGCACCGCGTATGGAAACGGCAGCCTGCCGGCGGATCGACCGGGCTCGGCAAGTCGCCCTTCAGGATGATCCGCTCCTTCTTCCGGCTCGGATCCGGAACGGGAACGGACGACAGCAGCGCTTGCGTATAAGGATGAAGCGGCCGGTCGTACAACGCGTCTTTGTCCGCCGTTTCGACCAGCGAGCCGAGATACATGACGCCGATCCGGTCGCTGATATGTTCGACAACGCTTAGATCATGCGATATAAAAAGATAAGTAAGGCCGTATTGCTCCTGCAAATCCTGCAGCAGGTTAATGACCTGCGACTGAATCGACACGTCCAGCGCGGATACGGGCTCGTCCGCCACGATCAGGCTCGGGCGCACCGACAGGGCTCTGGCGATGCCGATCCGCTGGCGCTGTCCGCCGCTGAATTCATGGGCGTAGCGCTCGGCGTGAAAGGCGCTGAGGCCTACCGTTTCGAGCAGCTCCGCCGCCAGCTTGTCCCGCTCCTTCGGACTCAGCTTCGTATGGATAATAAGCGGCTCGGCCACCAGATCCTTCACCTTCATGCGCGGATTAAGCGAAGCGTACGGATCCTGAAACACCATCTGCATATTTTTGCGGATCGGGCGCATCGCGTTGTCGGACAGGCCGCTGATGTTGTGCCCGTCGAACCACACTTCCCCTTCGTCGGGCTTCAGCAGCCGCGTCACGAGGCGCCCGGTCGTCGACTTGCCGCAGCCGCTTTCGCCCACGAGGCTGAACGTTTCGCCCTTGCGGATGCCGAACGAGATATCGTTCACTGCGCGCAAATATTTGTTCGAGCCGAACAGGCCCTTTTGGACCGAAAACGACTTGCTCAGCCCTTTCACTTCCACCAGCCAATTGTCTTTCATATCCGCACTCCCCCTTCGGCGGCCGCTTCTCCTTGCGTCAGCCAGCATCTGCTTTTGCGTCCGGAGCCGCCTTCGGCCGGCAAGAGCTCCGGCTCCTGCCGGAAGCATTGCTCCGTCGCGTATTCGCAGCGCGGCGCGAATTTGCACCCTTGCGGCATTTGGGATAGGTCCGGCACGTTGCCTTGTATCGATTCCAGGCGGCGAACCTTCCGGCGCAGCTTCGGAACCGATCTGATCAGCCCTTTCGTATACGGATGCTGCGGGTTATCGAACAAGTCCCGGACGGACGCTTCCTCCACGACGCGCCCCGCGTACATGACGACCACCCGGTCGCACATTTCCGCCACGACCCCGAGATCGTGCGTAATGAGCAGCATGCTCATTTCCCGCTCTTCCTTCAGCCGCTTCATCAGATCGAGAATTTGCGCCTGGATGGTGACGTCCAGCGCCGTCGTCGGCTCGTCCGCAATGAGCAGCTTCGGCCGGCAGGACATGGCCATGGCGATCATCACCCTTTGCCGCATGCCCCCGGACAATTGATGCGGGTAATCGTTCACGACTTCTTCCGCCCGCGGAATGCCGACTTGCCGCAAAATATCGATCGCATGCTCGCGCGCTTTCTTCCGGCCGTAGCCCAGATGAAGCATGATCGGCTCCTCCAGCTGCCTGCCGATTCGCAGCACCGGGTTCAGCGACGTCATCGGTTCCTGGAAAATCATCGCTAGCTCGTTGCCCCGTATTTGCCGCATTTCCTTGTCGGACAACCGGACCAAGTCTTTTCCGTCAAACAGGACGGACCCGCCGGCAATCCGGCCGGGCGTATCTTTAAGCAATCTCATGATCGACAGCGAGGTTACGCTTTTGCCGCAGCCCGACTCGCCGACGAGACCGAGCACCTCGCCTTTGTTTATATGGAAATCTACGCCGGCAACCGCCTTCACGCTGCCGCCGTCGCGCCTGAATTCCGTCTCCAGCTGTTGCACGTCAAGCAATTTCTGCGTCACGGCCTGTCCCCCCTTTAGTTTTTCATTTTGGGATCGAGAGCGTCGCGCAATCCGTCTCCGACCACGTTAAAGGCAAGCACGGTCAAGAAGATTACGGCACCCGGAAAATAAACGATATGCGGCGCGATGCCCAAATAATCGCGGCCCATGCTGAGCATGGCGCCCCAGTCCGGCTCGGTAGGCTTCGCCCCCATGCCGAGAAAGCTGAGCGACGAAGCGGCGAGAATGGCTCCGCCGATGCGCATCGAGACGTTGACGATAATGGCCGGTATCGTTTCCGGGAAAATGTGCCGCCAGATGATGCGGGAATTTTTGGCGCCCATGGACCGCGCCGCTTCTACGAACAGCGTTTCCTTGGCGGACAACGTGACGCTGCGGATAATCCGGGCGAACGACGGCGTGCCGAACACGGCGACCGCAATGACGACGTTCGATAAGCCCGGCCCGAGAATGGCTACGATGCCGATGGCAAGAAGCAAATCCGGAAAGGCGAACAACACGTCGCTTCCCCGCATAATAAGCCGGTCGAGCCAGCCGCCGTAATAGCCGGACAGCAAGCCGAGCACCGTGCCCAGCACGGCGGCTATGAACACCGCGCTTAAGCTGACGGACAACGAGAGCCTCGCGCCGTCGATCAGCCGGCTCATAATGTCGCGGCCGTATTCGTCCGTGCCCATCCAATGCTTGGCGGACGGGACGGCCGTCAGCGCGTCGTAGTCCGGCTGATTCGGATCGTACGGCGTCAGCAGCGGCCCGAGTACGGCCACCGCGACAAGAAAAAAGATAAAAAAGGCCGCAGCCAAAGCCATCCGCTGCTTGCAGAACTTTTTTATAAACGCTTTGAACTTGCTTTCGGTCTTTGCGGGAACGAACGTTTCGCCCGGGACGGCCGGACCGGTTCCCGCTATGGTCGCGTTGTTGCTCATCATATGCCTCCTTCCTTACGACGAATATCGAATTTTCGGATTCAGGACGCCGTAAAGCAAATCGACGATCAGGTTAATCAATATGAACTGCACCGCAAACAGCAGCAGCAGCGCTTGAATCACGGTATAATCGCGGAACGAGATCGAGTCGACGAGCAGTCTGCCGAGGCCCGGAATGCTGAACACCGTTTCGACCATGACGGAGCCGCCGAGCAAAAATCCGAACTGCAAGCCCGCCACCGTTACGACTTCGATCAGCGAGTTCCGCAGCGCATGGCGCGAGACGACAACCGACTCCCGAAGCCCTTTCGCCCGGCCCGTCCGGATATAATCCGCTCGCAGCGTCTCCAGCATCGAAGAGCGCGAATAGCGGGCCAGCATCGACATAATGCCCGCGCCAAGCGTGAGGGACGGCAAAATATACGACCTCCAGGAATCGACGCCGCCCGTCGGGAACCAGCCCAGCTCCACCGAAAAAATTTGAATGAGCACGAGCCCCAGCCAAAAGCCGGGAATCGATATGCCGGAAATCGCGGTCAGCATGCCGAGGTAATCCGGCCATTTGTTGCGGAACACCGACGTCATGACGCCGATGAAGAGGCCGATGACAAGCGCCCATCCCAAGCTGAGAAACGTAAGCCACAGCGTCGGTCCGAGCCGGCTTGCGACCATGTCGCTGACCGGAAGTCCGGAGCGGAGCGATTGGCCCAGATCGCCGCTCAGCAGATCGCCCATGTAACGGAGATATTGCTGCCACAGCGGCAAATCAAGGCCCAGCTGGCCGCGAATCGCCTCGATTTCGTCCAGCGTCGCTTCCTTCCCGGCTACAAGCCGGGCAGGGTCGCCCGGTATGAAGTGAATAAACATAAAAATAACGATCGATACGATAATGAACAGGGGAATGACGCCAAGGAGCCTTTGTAACGCATATCTGGCCAACCTGCAAACCCTCCTTTGATTTCAGCCCGTAATGAAGGAGGGGCCGCTTCCCGAGCGGCCCCGATCTTTCACGCTTGCCTTAAGCCAGAGCGAATCCTTATTGCTTGATCTCGGCATTGCGGAGATTGATGGAGCCGTCCGGATATACCTTTACGCCGTCCAGGTAAGCTTGCTTGCCGGATACGATCTGATCCACGCCCATGAACATCCACGGCGCGTCTTCCCAGATTTGCTTTTGAATATCGGCGTAAATCGATTTCGCTTGCTCCGGGTCGACCGCGGCGTTCGCCTCCGCGATCCATTTGTCGACGTTGTCGTTTTTGTAATAGGCCGTATTCGAGCCGTTCGGCGGGAACATTTCGCTGCTGAACAGCCCTCTTGTCGCGCCGTCCGCGTCGCCGGACGACGGCGACCAGCTGACGTACCACATTTGGATTTTGGCTTCCTCCGGCGATGCGGCGGAGTTGATTTCGTTGGAGAGCGTGCCGCCTTCCATCGATTTCACTTCCAGCTCTACGCCGATTTGCGCCAGCTGCTGCTGGATAAACTGCATGCCTTTGACGGTTTCGGAGTCGTTCTCGCCCCAAATTTCGGCCTGGAAGCCGTCCGGATAGCCCGCTTCGGCAAGCAGCTGCTTCGCTTTCTCCGGATCGTAGTCGTAGCCCGTTTGCGGCGAGTAATATTGCGTCTTCGAAGACATGGACGAATCGAGCTTGGAGCCGAGTCCGGTCTTGACGACCTTAATGTAAGCTTCCTTGTCGATCGCATAGTTGAGCGCTTGGCGTACCCGGACGTCGTCAAACGGTTTTTTCATCGTGTTGAGCGTGACGTAACGGACGATCGTGGAATCGATTTTGTCGATGACGATGCCTTCTTCGCCTTCGACTTGCGCTACTTGCTCGGTCGGCATCGGGTAGATGAAATCGGCTTCGCCCGTCTTCAGCATGGCGATGCGGGAGCCGTTCTCCGGCACCGGCTTGAACGTGACGCTGTCGACCTTCGGCAGCCCTTCTTGCCAATACGCTTCGTTTTTGACGAGATCGAGCCGGTCCCCCTGCACCCATTCCTTGAATTTGTAAGGCCCCGTGCCGGCGGCAACGCCTTGCGCCAAGTCGGTCTTGTCGGCGATCGCCTTCGGGCTTACGATGAGCAGCATGGCCATCTTGTTCAGGAAAGCGTTGTACGGCTCGCTGAGCGTAACGACGACCGTCTTCGCGTCCCTCGCTTCCACCGAAGCGACTTTCGTAAAGCTTCTGCGCATTCTGAGGTTGTTCGCTTCGTCCATGACGCGTTCGATGTTGGCCTTGACCGCTTCGGCGTTAAAATCGGCGCCGTCGTGAAACTTGATGCCTTCCTTCAGCGTGAACGTGTACACGAGGCCGTCGTCGCTGACGTTGTAGCTTTCCGCCAGAACGGGTACGACGTTCATGTTTTCGTCGAAGCCCATCAGCCCTTCGTACATCGTACGAGCCGCGGTAATCGAGTGGGTATCGCTCGTATTGTGAGGGTCCAGCGTAATAAAATTCGCATTGATTGCAATTACGATATCCTTGTTGCTCTTGGAAACCGTCTCTCCGCCTTCCGATCCCGCGGACGGGCCGGCATTGCCGCTGCCCGCTTCGTTTCCGCTTCCTCCGCAAGCCGACACCGCCAGCGCCACGATCAGCAGCAGCGCAAACAGCGTCCAAGTTCTGCTCTTTGCCATCATTGACCAACACTCCCCTGTACAAGTTTGTATATTAGAATCGCTTCGCGCCCAACGCTTGCCGGCGGCAGGCCCAAAGGGAATTCTCGCCGTTTCCTATGCCCAAGCAAAAACCGCGCGGCGTTCCCCGACTTCCGTGCCCCCGTCGTTCGCGATCGTATTCGGAGCAAGCGCATACAGCCGCTCGATCGTCTCCCGGTTGCCGTACCCGAGCCGCTCCAGAATCGAGGCGATAATGCATGGCCATACGTGCTCGGCTCCGTCGGATACTTTAAGCGATATGCCGAGCCTTTCCTTGCGCAGGCCGATGCCGTACACCCCTTTGGCGCCGCCTTTCGCCACCAGGTTCTCATCCGCGAGCAGCGCGGAGCACACGAATTTCGTGTCGGCGATCATCTGCGGGTTCTCGTTCATCAGCCTTGCGATCGCGGACGCGGCTTCGCGCGTAGCCGTATCCCCGATCCGATCGGGGCAGGCGAGCTTCAAATAAGAAAATGCGATCTTATGGAGCGGAAGCGCATAAATCGGCAGCCCGCACCCGTCGATTCCGCCAGGAATCGACTCGGCCGGCACTTCGGCGAAATAAGCGGCCGTTTCGATAATTTCGCGCTGGACCGGATGCGACGCTTCGTAATACGTCCGCTCGTCCCAGCCCATATGCTTGCTCAAAGCGATCAGCCCCGCGTGCTTGCCCGAGCAGTTATGGAAGATGCGCCGTTTCGGCTCGCGGGCACGGTGTCTTGCGGCTTTTGCGTCTTCGTTGAGCGGATAAGCCGCGCAGCAATGCAGCATGTCTTCGGTTATGCCGATCTTACGGTACATCGATTCCAACGCTTCGATATGAAACGCCTCTCCGCGGTGGGACGCCGCAAACAGCGCCGCCTCCCGGCCCGTTAAGCCGTAAATCCCGGGCACGTTCCGCTTCATGGCCGGAATGGCCTGAAACGGCTTGGCCGCCGACCGGAGGAATGTAACAAAGTTCTCGTCTCCCGCTTTATGTATGACCTTTCCTGTCTCGTCGACGACCGCGACCGCGCCGTAATGCACGTTCTCCAGCGTTCCGCCGCGGTATTCCTCGACTAAGGCGGTAAATCCCATATGAACCCCTCCTAAAGGTTTTTTGTGATTAACGCTGCCGTCCCTATTTCTATGCGAGTGCAAAAAACCGGTTTTGCGACAGCAGCCCCGAGCCGATCACAACCCCTTGTTCCTTCAGACCGGAACGGTGGAACGTAAACGATCCCCGGAGCGGCTCCCAAATAAATCGCGAATTGCACAGCTTTTCGACTTCGTCGTATACCTCCGGAAATTTCTCGATAAGCTCCCCGCTCAAAATGACGCTGTCGGGGTTGTTCATGCAGACGATGTTGTTGACCGTAATCGCCATATACATCAGCGCCCGCTCGATCAGCTGAACGGCCCACTGCTCGCCGGCTCTTCTCGCTTCGAACAGCTCCTCGATCGTCTTGACCGGCCGAATCCGGTTGGCCTCCGACAGCAGCGAGCTGATGTTGATGTACGTCTGAAGGCAGCCTGTCTTGCCGCATTCGCACATCATGCCGTTCGGATCGACCGTCGTATGGCCGATTTCCCCCGCGCTGTTCATCTCGCCGCGGTATATTTCCCCTTCCAATATAAGCGCCGAGCCTACGCCGTGGCCGAAGCCCAGCAAAGCGGTATGGGTGGAGCCGATGGCGGCGCCCTTCAAATGCTCGGCGAGCGCTTTGACCTTCAGCTCGTTGTCCACGGCAACGTCGTAACCGGTCAACGCCTTTAACCGGTCGGCCAGCGCAACGTTTTTCCAGCCGAGCTGAACGGAAAAGACGACAAGCCCTTTCCCGTTGTTAACGATGCCCGGCAGCCCGACGCCGATGCCGACGATATGGGATCGCTCGATACGGTTAAGCTCGACCAGCTCGCCGATCGCTTCCCCGATCCGCTCGATCGTCCTCTCCGCACTTTCGTCCGGCTCCTTGTCAAACCGGCTCCCGCATACGAGCTGGCCTTGCAAATCGACGATGCCGACGTTCATATGGGCTACGTCGAGCTCCACGCCGACAGAGAGCACCGAACCGTTCACCATGTCCAGAAGCGTCGACTTCCGGCCCAGCCCTTCGGACACCTGGTCGGATTCGAACAGATAACCTTCCTCGATCAGCTCGTTGACGATCCGGCTCACCGTCGTCGGGCTCATGCCCGTTTGCTTGGCAATCGCGGCCCGCGATATCGGCCGGCTGTTTTTGACGATTTCGAACACGGTAAGTCTGTTTTGACGCTTCATGAAATCTTGATCATGTTTTTTCACCAGCAAACCACCCTATTTTTTCACCAATGGATTAATTAATTGCAAAAACGCCCTCGACAGCAAGAAAAACCGATCAAAAACCGCACCTTCAACGGTTTCGAATCCATTATATTCTCCAATGATGTTATTAATATAAAGGACAACTCTATTTTATGTCAATATAATTGACGCAAATTTCGACATATTCCATTCCCTTATAAAATGAAAACGTTTAATAAAAAAAGTAAGCGTTTAACCCATTTTTAATGTGTCAGAAACCATGACATCGGTCTGAAATCAGCGAAAAATCAAATGGGAATGACAGCCGCGGCGGCTGCCATTCCCATTAACAAACGAGAGCTATGGATAGCTGGATTGCATTTCGGTTTCGGTTTATTTTCCCGAAGGGGAGCACATTTTGGATCGGAACTCGGAAGGCGTTTCGCCGTACCGTTTGCGGAACAGCTGCGAGAAATGGCGGATATCCTGATAGCCGATCCGCTCGGCCACGTCCGCCAGCTTCAGCTTCGGGTTCTGCAGCAGCTGCTTCGCCTGCTCCAGCCGGAGCTGAATGACGTATTCCTTAAAGCCCGAGCCGGTTTTCTGCTTGAACAGCTGGCTGAAATAGACCGGGTTCAAATAAACGACCGCGGCAACCTTCTCCAGCGACAGATCGAAGTCGTGATAGTGCGTCCGTATATATTGCAGCGCCAGCTCGATCAGCCGGTCCCCTCCGGTTGCGGCATGCTCGTAATCCTGCGTCGTGGACGCTTGGCGCATGCGCCGCACTTCGCCCGGCACCTGCTGTATATCCTCGATCAAGGGCGAATGCATAACTTGGAACGGGACTCGCAGCACCTTCACCAAATGCTTTCGCACCTCCTCGAGCAAGGCGTCAAGCCCGAACCCCTCGCCCAGCGTGACAAGGCCCAGCAGGCTTTTGCTGTCATGCACCGTGACGAAGCCGCTGCCGTATCGGTCGATCAGCTCGCCAAGCACGTTCTCGATCATGAAATGCTCAAGCTTCACTTCTTTGTCCGTATCCATCTTGACCATGATGAGATGAAAGGAAGGATAGCTCTCCATAAGCGGCTTCATGTCGAACCGTCCGATATCGAGCCCCGACGACCAGCGCTGAAAGACGGCTTCGCGGACGTATTTCCGGTTCAGCCGCAGCTGCTCGGCTTCTTCGGTCGCTTCCTTCTCAAGCGCGATCTCCCCGCGGAGCTTCTCCATCATCTCGACGAGCGTCTCCTTGCCGATCGGCTTCAGCATGTAGTCCCTTGCGCCAAGCCGCACCGCTTCCTGCGCATAAGCGAATTCGGAATAAGCCGAAATGACGACCCAGCGGATGCCGGGATACGAGCTTCGCGACAGCTTCATCAGCTCCAGGCCGGTCATACCCGGCATCAGAATGTCGGTCAGCGCGACGTCGATCCGGTTGGCGCGCAATATTTCGATCGCTTCCTCCGCATTGGCCGCCAGGAACGTCCGGTCTTCCGGGAATCGGCTCGCCAGCGTGCGCTGAATGCCCTCCCGGATGACGGACTCGTCATCCGCGATCAGAACGTTCATCTTTCGTCATCTCCTTTCGCGGGGTTCGCGGGCAAAGGCACCACAATCGTTACGGTCGTCCCTTCCCCCCGCTTGCTGTCGATCCGAAGCCCGTAGCTTGCGCCGTACATGAGCGCGATCCGGCGATGGACGTTCGGGAGCCCGATTCCTCTGCGCGTACGGACCGCCGCGGAACCGGCCGCGTGCGGCCGCTCGCCTTGCTTGACGGATTCCAAGTCCTTGTCCGGCGCGCCTCCCGCTCCGCGGTCCAGCATCCCCCGCAGCTCCGCCAGCTTCGCCTCGTCCATGCCGACGCCATCGTCCGTGACGACGACGCGAAGCTCGCCGGCTTTCTCGTCGGCCGCCGTATAAACGCGCAGCAGGCCGGGACGCCCAAGCGGCTCGAGCCCGCTTTTGACCGCGTTCTCGATAATGGGCTGCAGCGTCATCTTCGGCAGCGCGACGTCCCGCCACTTCTCGTCCACGTTCATCTCCGTTCGTACTCTCCCTTCAAGCCGGCTCTCGATAATCGTCAAATAGTGCTTCATCTGCTCGAGCTCTTGCCGGAGCGTCGTCCGGGAGGCTTCCTCCCAATCGCTGCTATAGCGGAACATATGGGATAAAGCCAAAATCACCCGGCCGAGACGGTCGTTCTCCCGCTCGTCCAGCATCCAATAAATCATGTCCAGCGTGTTATACAGGAAGTGCGGGTTCACCTGCGATTGAAGCGCTTGAAGCTGGGCGTTCTTCTCGCTGATGGAAGCCAGCGTAATCCGCTCGATCAGCTCGTCCATCCGCTGCACCATCCGGTTGAAGGAAGCGACAAGGCTGTTGATTTCGTCGAACGAATTGACGTTGACGGAGCCGCGGAAATTGCCGAGCTCCACCTGCTTCATCTCCCGGATCAGCAGCTTGAGCGGCGACGTGATGTTGCGGGAGATCAAGCTCGCGAGCACCGTCGACAGCAGGATGACTGCCGCGATGACGACGATCAGATACATTCTCGTGCGAGCAAGCTCCGCGCTCATGTCCGCTTTCGGCGTCAGCCCGAACACCGTCCATTCGGCCACGGCCGCCTTGGCCGACACGATCAGTTGATCCGATTCGTCGTCCACGACCGTCTCGTCGGCGGCCGGCTTCGGCAGCCCGCCGAAGGAAGGCGCCTTCTGGCCGTCCGTTTGGGTGGAAGCGACGATCCGGTTGTCCTTGTCCACGATATAAACGCGGCTGTTCGGGCTGATGGTCACGTTGGACAACGCCGCCATGATCGGATCGGGATCGGTCTCGATCAGCACGATGCCGATCGGCTTGTAATTGTCGAGGTCGTACAACACGCGTCCGAACACGAATACCGTATCCCGCTGCAAGCTGTTGATCAGCGAACCTTCGGACAGTCCGAGCCATACCATTTCGCCTTTCGCGTCCTTTATTTTCCGGTACCAATCCGTCCCTTTATACTCGAGTCCGGCCACTCCGGCGAACCGCCGCTCGTAATTGTACATTTTGCCGCGGTTCGTAATGACGTGAATGCCCACGATATCGTCCCGCGAATAAAACACCGCTCCCAAAATATTCGTAATCGCCCGCTCCATGCTTCCGCTTGCGACGGGATCCCGCTCCTTGTCGCGCTGCGCCAGAAGCCGAAGCAGCTCCGCATTGCTGTTTACCGACTTGGAAAGGCTGTCGTAGCCTTCCAGCAGCAAATTGAACAGACCTACCGTTTGCGAAATGTTTTTCTCCGCCAGATCGCTGATTTTGCCGTGAATGATTTCGGTCGTCTTCTGGTAATACAGCACGCTGACCGCAATAAGGAGCACCATCGTCGAGCATAAAAAAAGCCAAAACAGACGGTTATGAATCGAATGTCTGCCCCGGGAACGAACCACTTCCGTCTGCCTCCTCGCTGCTAGTAGTGAGCCTATTGTATCATTTCCCCTGCAGGAACATCTTCTTATCCTTGTCGAAAAAGGACGAACCGTTTCGGCGCGATCGATAAAGCCTTATATGGGGCCAAACGCCAAAAAGCGGGGAGGGCTGTCAGCCCTTCACCGCTCCGGCAACCATGCCTTTTGTAATTTTGTCCGCCAGCAGGAAATAGACGATGATGACCGGCAGCGCGCCAAGCACCAGATAAGCCCCGATGGCGCCGTAATTGACCGAATATTGGCTGACGAAGCTGTTCACCCCGAACGGAAGCGTCTTGAGCCGTTCGGCCGAAATGAACGTAGCCGCCATAATGTATTCGTTCCAAATGTTGATGAAGGTGAGAATGCACACCGTCATCATCGGCGGAACCGAAATCGGCAGAACGATGCTCCAGAACGTCCGGAATACGCCCGCTCCGTCGATAATGGCCGACTCCTCGATCTCGTGCGGGATCGTCTTCATGAACCCGCTTAAGATAAAGACGGCGATCGGCGTCTGAAACGCGATATAAGGCAAAATGATGGACAGATGCGTATTCAAAATATCGACGTTTTTGAAAATGATCATAAGCGGCAGCAGCGTCGCCTGCATCGGAATCATCATGCCGATCAAAAACACGACCATGACCGCGCCGCCGTAACGCCATCGGAAACGGCTGATCGCAAAGGCGGCAAGCGAGCTGAGCAGCAGCACGCCGACCATCGTCACGAGCGTGACGAGCACGCTGTTGGACAAGTACTGCCAATAGTTCGACTCCATGGCGTCCCGGAAGTTGTTCCACTGCGGCGCAGCCGGCAGGGAGAAGAAGCTCCCGGACAAAATTTCTTCGTTGCTTTTCAGCGAGTAAATAAACAGCCAGAGGAGAGGATATACTTGGGTGACGAACAGGACGCCGAGCACCAGGTAGACGAGCGCTTTGCCGATGCCGATCGAACGCCGCCCCGTCGCCGCCATCGGTTTGACGACGGCCGCTTGTGTGTCTGATTTCATGGCAGCTCTCCTCCGTTACGTGTATTTCCGTTCAAGACGGTTGAAGATAAAGTTGATAATCACGGTTGCCAGGAGGCAGATCACGACAAGGAATGCGGCGATGGCGCTGCCGTAACCGTATTTCATCGACAGGAACGACATGTTGTACATATGCGTCGAGATGACGTCGGTCGCATGCGCCGGACCGCCGCCCGTCATGACCATGATCATGTCGAACGCCTGAAGGGAGCCGATAAAAGCGAGCACGATCGAAATTTTAAAAATCGGAATGTTCATCGGAAACGTAATGTGCCAATCGGCTTTAAGCCCTTCCGCTCCGTCTATTTTCGCCGCTTCGTAAATGTCCGCGGGAATGTTCTGTATGCCGGTAAATTGGATCAGCGTGTGGTAGCCCAAATATTGCCACAACGCTACGAAATAAAGGCTGTACATCGCGACGTCCGGCTCGGTCAGCCATGAATGGGTCCAGCTTTCGAGTCCGGCCGCAATCAAAATTTGATTGAGCATGCCGCCCATGGAGGCGGGATTGTAAATCGTTTTCCATAGCTGTCCGACGATGACGACGGACAAGATGACCGGTAGAAAGTAGCTGGATACGAGAAAATTCGGTTTTTTCACGAAACGGTTAAGCAATATCGCCACGAACAGGGCGATCGGAATTTCGACCATGGAGAACACCGCAAACATAAGCGTGCGGCGGACCGCCGGCCAGAACACCGGATCGTCGAACAACAACGTCTTGAAATTTTGCAGCCCTACGAATTTCGATTCGCCGATGCCGTTCCAGTCCAGCAGGCCGCTGTACATCGAAATGAGAATCGGGACAAAAACAAGGCAGACGTAAAGCAGAAGACACGGCAACACGAACAGCGCTATCGTGAATTTGGATACTCTCAGTACGTTCATCTCTCGCGCCTCCCAAGCAAAACGCTTATCTTTTAAACGTCAGATGCGCCAGAGGCGCCGGATGAACGGGCCTCTGGTGGCATCCTCTTTTCGGTTATTTTCGGATATGCCTGTTTTATTGCTTATTGCTTATTGCTTTCGTAAGCCGTTTGATGCTCTTTGGCCACTTCCGCCGAATCCTTCTTCTGGACGAACAGGTTTTGGATGCTCGTCAGATGGCCTTGGGCCGTTCCCGGATTCATCGTGTTGTCGAACGCAAGGTCGCCGCCTTTCACGTCCTTGAACATCGAGAGCACTTCCATCGCCATATCGGAGTAGCCGGCCGCTTTGAAGTCGCCTTCGACCTTCTGCGCGATGCCGACCGCGCCTTTGACCGCAAACGCTTCTTTCGGGAAGTTCAGCATGAAGTAGTTCAGGAAATCCTTCGTTTCTTCGAGATGCTTGCTGTCCGCCGATATGGCGAACGCGCTGCCCGGCGCAAGCATAAATTCGTTGACATCGCCTTTGCCGTTAACGGTCGGGAATTTGAAGACGCCCACTTTGCCGTTGACGGAGGACGTTTCGATGCCGCCCGTCGCCCAGCTGCCCATGTAGTACATGGCCGCTTTGCCCGTCTTGAACAGGTTTTCGCCCGCGTTGTAGTCGAAGGACGTTGCGCCTTCCTGGAACGCGCCGGCCTGGATCAGGCTTTGGAACGCGTCCACCGCTTCGACGAAAGCCGGGTCCTCGAATGTCTTCTTGCCGTCCAGCACGTCTTGCAGGAAGCCCGGGCCGTTCGTGCGGAGCAGGACGTTCATGAACAGGAACGAGCCGGTCCACGTATCCTTCTCGCCGATCGCCATCGGCTGAATGCCTTTCTCCTTCAGCTTCTTGACGACGTCGACCATCTCTTCGAACGTCGTCGGCACTTGCACGCCCGCTTGCTCGAACAGCTCTTTATTGTAGTAGACAAGGCCGATGTTGTTGCCGTCCGGCAGCGCGTACAGGTTGCCGTCGAACGTGTACCAATCGAGAATGCCTTCCTGGAACGTGTCCTTCAGGCCGTTCTGCTCGACCATGTCGTTCAGCGGAGCGAACAGGCCCGCTTCGACGAACGGCTGCATTTGCGCCGCCGGGTTGACGATCGTAATGTCCGGCACTTCGCGGGAAGCCGCCTGCGTCTTCAGCTTCAGCTTCTGCTGGTCGGTATTGAGCGAGTCCAGCTCGATCTTGACGTTCGGATGCTCGCTTTCGTATTGCTCGACGATTTTTTTCATCATGTTATGCTTGGGATCGGTCGGGTCCGGGTAAATGTTCTGGAACGTGATCGTAATGTTCTCCTGCTTGTCGCCGCCGGAACCCGCATTTGCGCTTTGTTCGGGACTGGGGTTCGAGGATGCGCCCGTGTTCGCGCCGCTTCCTCCGTTCGAGCCGCAGGCCGCGAGGCTCAGCGCCAAGGTGCCGGCCAGAACAGCTTTCCAAATGCCGTTCAATTTAACCATTCGTGATATCCCCCTTGATATGTGGTGTGCCTTCATTATGCGTCCAAATGGAAACCCTTACAATGCGGGCAATTTAGGGACCGAGGTTTGTTTTCTTTAGGTTGCCCGCTTCCGTATGATACCATCATGACAAGAGGTGATTTGCAATGCATATAACGATATTGGGTGCGTCGGGGCGTGTCGGACAGCATGTGCTGCGGCTGGCGCTGGAGGACGGACACCGGGTCAAGGCGCTGGCGCGGTCGCCGGAAAAGCTCGCCGGCATGTCGCATGATCGGCTTAGCGTCATTCAAGGAAACGCCGTCTGCGAAAAAGACTTGAAAGCGGCGCTGGAAGGCAGCGAAGCCGTCGTCAGCGCCTTGTCGACGGACGGCGGGACGGCGCTGTCGGACAGCTTTCCGCTGATCGTGCGGCTCATGGAGGAGAGGGGAATCAAGAGGCTCGTTACGGTCGGGACGGCCGGCATTTTGCAAAGCCGCTTGGAGCCCGGCAAGCTCCGTTACCAGTCCGCCGAATCGCGGCGGTCGCTCACGCGGGCGGCCGAGGAGCATCACGCCGTGCTGCGGCTGCTCGAGTCGTCGGCGCTCGACTGGACGATTGTTTGCCCAACCTACCTGCCGGACGAGCCGCCGCGCGGCGAATACCGCACGATGCGCGATTATTTGCCGGAAGGCGGCTCGCGCATCTCCGTCGCCGACACGGCGGACTTCGTCCGGCGGCAGCTCGAAAGCCGCGAATTCGTCCGTGCGCGGGTGGGGATCGCTTATTGATCGCCAGGCCTTGGCCGGCGCAAAACAAATGGGAATGACAGCCGCAGGCGGCCGCCATTCCCATCCTAAGCAATGAATCGTCGTTTCGTTGCCCGCTGCCAATCCGGAACGTAACGCCGGCGCCGGTTCGGAACCTCTTTCGCGAGGCGCTCTGGACAACTCTCCTCTATTCCATAAGCAGCTCCCGGACATCGAAGCTTTCCGTCCGGGCGCCGAGGGAGGCGAGCGCGTCGGCCAGCTCCTGCTGCTCCCGGACGATGCCGTCGAGCGGGGGCGCCGATCCGTACGTCTTGCTGTCGAAGACCGACAGCCATTCCAAATGCGACAGATCGGTCTGCGTCGTCAATAGCTCGGCCGCTTTATGGATATCGGTTTCGATCCAGCCGCTCAAGACGTCGATTTCCTCAAGCAGCGCGCCAAGCGCGTCCTTCCGGTCGTTCCCCCATGCGGAGACGTATATTTCGCGGTTGCCGGCAAGCCCTTCGCCGTCCGCCACGATCCGGTATTCGTCCGGATCCAGCCGGCTCAGCTCCGGCTGCGAAACGGCCCACGCGTCGGCCTCCCCTTCTTGGAACGAGCGGACAAGCCGCTTGGTCTCCATTGGCGCGGCCGCGATGTCGTCCGCCGATAAGCCCGCCTGCCGCAGCTTCGCCAGCAGCAGATAATGCTCATTGGAGCCGGGCGGATACGCCACCCGCCTCCCTTGCAAATCCGCGGGCCCGGCAATGCCCGACTCCGGCTTCGCGATAATCGCGTACGCGCGCGGATTGGCCGGCTCCACGGCCCATAAATAAAGCGGGCGGCCTTCCTCCTTCGCGTAAGCGAAGGCGAAGGCCGCGTCCCCGACGCTGCCGAAGTCGGCTTCGCCGGCCAGCAATGCCCGCGCGAGGGACGCGTCGTCGTCGTACGGGCGCCATGACGCCTCCACGCCAAGCGCGGCCAGCCTGCGGTCCGCCGCGCCCAGCATTTTCACCGCCGCCAGCGGGCCGTTCGCCTTGTAGCCGATGACGAGCGTGCCGTCGTCGGCCCGTCCGCTGCCGCCGCTTTGCCCGGCGGCCGCCCCAAGCGCGCAGCCGCTCAGCAGGACGGGGAGCACACAGGCGAGCAGCAGCAGAGGGAAGACACGGATACGTCGGGGAAGGCAGGCGTCTCCGCGGGGCGAGCCAGGCGGTCCGTGCAGCGGGGTACGGCGGTTACGCATTGTTGGACAACCCTTTGCGCCAGCGGGTGAACCGGGCTTCGATAAGCGCAAGCGCGTAATTGAGCGCGAGGCCGAGGAAGGCGAGCAGGATGATGCCCGCGTACATATCGGGAATCTGGAATATTTCCTGCGAGTTCAAAATATAAAAGCCAAGCCCGGCCGAAGAGCCGATCATTTCCGCGGCGACAAGCGCCGTAATGCAGTATGCCCCGCCAAGGCGGATGCCGGTAAAAATGCTCGGGGCCGCCGCAGGCAGAACGACGCGAAAAAAGATATACGGCCGCGACGCTCCCATCGATCGCGCCGAGTCGACGAGCAGCTTGTCGACATGCTTGACGCCGCTGACCGTATTGAGCAGTATCGGCCAGAAGGAAGCCCACAAAATGATCGCCGTCTTGGACGCCTCCCCGATCCCGAGGAACAAAATAAAGACCGGAAACAGCGCAAAGGCGGAAATTTGCCGGAACAGCTGCAGAAGCGGATCGACGATCGCCTCAAGCCGCTTGAACCAGCCGATCAGAAGCCCGAGCAGCGTTCCCGCCGCGATCGCCAGAAGCAAGCCGGACAGCGACCGCTGCAGACTCGCCGCCGCGTGGGACCAGACAGCCCCGTTCGCAAACAGCTTGCCGACGGCGACGGCCACCTCGGTCGGCGGGCTTAAATAAGCCCGGTTAACGAGACCGAGCCGCGGAAGCAGCTCCCATACGATCAGGAACAGCACGATCGCCAGGCCTCGATCCGCCGCCGCCCTCGTCAACGCGAATCCTTTTCTCATCGGTTCCCCCTCTTCCTTCTCAGGCGCCGCTGCCGCCGGACGCAAATTCGTTGTATTCGTTCGTGTACACTTGATCGACCGTTACTTGGCCTTTTTCGATTTTCCCTTCGTTTTCGAGAATGTCGATGTAATATTGAATCGGCGGCTCCGTTACGACGAGGTTGTCGACGTAAGCGAAACGGTCTACGTATTTGACGTCCATGCCGAGCCGCTTCGCGATAATCTCGCGCGCTTCCTCCGGGTTGGCGTTCACCCAGTTCGCCGTCTTGGCGATGGCGCTGACGAAATCCTTCACCGCTTGCGGATGCTCTCTCGCGAACTTGCCGTTGACGCTGTAAGGAGCCATGCCGCCGAGGCCGCCGTCGAGATCGTAATCGCTCCACAGCTTGACGAGCTTGTCGTTATGCTCCGCCTTGCCCGAGTAAGGAGCGTGGATGATGGCCAGATCGATGCCGCCTTGCTCCAGCGTCTGCTCCTGCTTGTCGTCCGGCACGACGAGGAACTTGATTTTGCTGACGTCCACGCCCTGCTCCCGGAACCACTTCTTGGAGACGAATTCGGCGCAAGCCCCGAAGCTGTTGAAGCCGATCGTTTTCCCTTCGAGGTCCTTGGCGGTCTTGACGCTTCCGTCGTTGCGCGCGAAATATTTCATATGCGGCGCATCCTCCAGCGTCTTGCCTCCGGCCGACACGACCTTGATGTCGGCCCCGCTGGCGATGGCCGAGATGACCAGCGGCACCATGCGGGAGCCGAAGTCGATGTCGCCCGTCCCGACGAGCGGAATGATCTGCGGCGCAGCGATTTTGCCCACGTATTTGGGCCTGGTGCCCGTTCCTTCGAAATAGCCGAGCTCATCGGCCAAATAAACGAGGTCGAAGCCCGGGTTATCCGGGTATTTGAATTCGACGATTTCCTCCTTGCCGTCGCCGCCCTCCTCCGGCTTGCCGCCGCTTGGCGAAGCTTGCCCGCCGCAAGCCGACAGCAGAACGGCCATCGCCAGCAGCGACGAAGCGATAGCCGCCGTCCGGCGGCGAACCGAACGATCGTTTCCTCTTTTCTCTCTATTCATCACGTTTCCCTCTCCTTTCGCGTATCCGCTAAGGCCCGTTCCGGTCCTTAGCCAAGCTTCCGATCCACTTTGCCCAGCAATAGCCGCTTGTCGTACTCCGCGTATTGCGCCGCATAGGTTCTTACCGGATCGCCGGCGTAAAACCGTTCATACAGCTCGTGTCTGGCCCCAAGTCCCCCGCCCGTCAGTTCCCAGGCCAGCTTAAGCAGCTTCAGGCGCTCCCCCGCGTCGCGGTCCGCTCCCCGGAAAGCGTGCCGCAGATGGTGACGGAGCGGTCCGTTCAGCTCCGACAGCGAGGAAGGAGCTTGCAGCAAGCCCGCTCCGGAAAGCTGCTGCAATATTTCGAGCGCCCGGGGATAATAGCGGTTGCCGAGGTTTTTGGCCGTCACGATCGGCTGCAGGTCCGGCTCCCACACGCCCGGGCGGCACGGCTTCGAACGGTGCTCGGCGGAGGCGAGCAGCGCTTCGACCGACTGCACCTGATAATAAAGCTCCGCCAGCTTCTCCTTGACGTGGCCGAATTTCGTTATGCCGATCGACTCGGCCAGCTCGGTCCCTACAGCGGCTACGAATTCCAGCTTGCTTGCCAGCCGGACGACGTTCTCGTGCAAGCTGACGGCGTTCGCGAAGCGGTCCGACCGCAGCTTCCAGATTGCCTCCGGATTCCGGTTGATGAATACCCTCTCCCACGGAATGAGCGCGTCGTCGAACACGAGCACCGCGTCCATCTCGTCGTAACGCGAAGACAGCGGATGATTGTCTTCGCCCTCGGCGGCGAACGGCTCGCGGCACAGAAGATGGACGCCCGGGCGGCCCGGCGATGTCGCGAACATAACCGCGTAATCTCGCTCTTCCGCCGTCTTCGGGCTGTGCGGCGACACCATTATTTCATCCATGTACGGGCCGCCGGTCGCGATCAGCTTCGTTCCCCGCACGACGACGCCGTCCTCCGTCTCGCGCACGACGCGCAGCGCCGTATACAGGTCGCCCAGCTCATGCGCGGCTTTGGAGCGGTCGACCTGCGGATCGTGCCCGGCGGCCGTAAGCAGCAGATCCCGATCTCTTGCGTGCGCGTAATAACGGGCCAGCTTCTCGGGAAATTGCGGGCAATCCTCGCGAAGGATGTCCCGCGAGACGTACCAGCCGGTCAGCTGCGAGCGGTAGAACCCTCCGACCCGGCTCATCACGCCGAAGGTGGCGTCGGACCAGATGCGAAACGAGCGCCCTCTCCGGAAGACGTCCTCCTTCGTCGCCGGAGGCAGAAACGCGAGATTGGCCCGTGCGCCGGAATCCGGGGCCGTATAAGTAAGCTCCGGGCCCAGCTCGGGATCGTCCTGCAAGTCCATGAGCCGGGCGACCGACCGGACCGTGCCGCGGAAGGCGGGGTGATTCGCCAGATCGGTTACGAGTTCTCCGTCCAGCCATATGTTGCGGCCGTCATTGAGCCGCTTCAAATACCGGCTTCCCGCCGTCATGGGCCGACCTCTCCTTTCCTGCGCCCGCTTCGGCGGGCCCGTCGTCCCGCCCGGGCCAGCCTGCCGTTTGCGCCAGTTCCACCTCATCCTTCAGAATGGACCAAGCCCGCTGCCGAAGCCGCGTAAACGAATCGGAATTTCGAATGTCCGCGGGGCGCGGACGTTCGAGCGGAATATCGATAATTTCCTTCACCTTCCCCGGCCTTGCGGTCATGACGGCTACGCGGTCGGCCAGAAATATCGCTTCGTCCAAGCTGTGCGTAATAAACACGATCGTCTTTCGGCTGGCGTCCCAGATGCGAAGCAGCTCCGATTGCAAAATTTCCCGCGTCTGCGCGTCCAGCGCCGCAAACGGTTCATCCATCAGCAGCACGTCCGGGTCGTAAGCGAGCGAGCGGGCGATCGCCACCCGCTGCCGCATGCCGCCGGAAAGCTCGTGCGGGTATCGGGACGCAAAGGACTGGAGCCCGACAAGCCGGATATATTCCTGCGCGATTTCGCGGCGCTCCTTCTTGGGCACGCCGCGTATTTCGAGCCCGGCTTCCACGTTGCCCTGAACCGTTCGCCACGGAAACAGCGCATAGCCTTGGAACACGAACCCGTGCCTGCGGTTAACGCCGCTAACCTGCTCCCCATCCACCTCCAGGACGCCTCCCGTCTGCTTCGACAGTCCCGCCAGCAAGCTCAGAAACGTCGACTTCCCGCACCCGCTTGGGCCCAAGAGCGCTAAAAACTCGCCTTCCTGCACCTCGAGGCTGAAATCGTCGAGCACCGTTATCGTCTCCCGCTTCCCGTCCCCGCTCCGCACGGAATAATGCATTTCGACTTGCTTGGCCGATATTTTAGCCGTCATCGAACCTCACCGCCTTTCAAAGATAGCCGCGTCTCTTCCGCGTATGCCCTCTCGGGCAGGACTTGCTCCCAAAACGAGGCGTACCGCGCACGCAGCCTTCCGGCCGGATACAGGCCGTAATAACGCGCCGCTTCCCGGATCGGGTCGCCGAAGGCGTAAGCCTCGTGCCTCGTCCGCCAAAACGCCGCTTCGGATCCGATCAGCTTGAGCGTCAGACGGACAAGCGGATCCGCCTCCCCCGCCTCGGCGAACCATGCGCTCCCGGCAAGCCGCTCCAACAGGCCGAGCGCATGCTTGTAATAAGCCCCGCCCGCCTTCCGCGCCGCGGCGAGCGGCACAACGGAAGGCGCGTACGAGCCGTCCGGCGCGGGCGAAGCTTCGAGCTCTGCGGCGTGTACGAGCGCTTTGAGCGTTTCCAGCCCTTGAATCGCTTCGCCAAGCGCGCTTTGAATATGCAGCTCTTGGCTTAATTCCGTCCGCTCCGCCCAGGCGAAAGCGGCACCCAGCGCCAGCCCCAGCCGTTCGATCTGCCTGGCCGACCATTGATAATCCGCAAGCGCCGTAAACGCCGGATCGCCGGCAAGCCGGCCGGCCGCTTCCGGCAAACGGAAGACGAGCGCCCTCTCCTCGGGAATAAACGCGCCGTCGAAATAAATCGTCACTCCCGCGGATTCCAGCACCGTCTTCGACGTTCCTCGGGACAACGACTCCTTCAGGGGAAGGAGCCATATCGAGCCGACGCCTTGGTCTCCCCGCTCCTGCACGAACAAAAGCAGCTCATCCGCATACAGCACGTCCCGGCCAAAATGCTGCTTCCCGCTTAACGCGATTCCGCCGTCCGCCGCAGCGGCCGCACCGCCGTACGGAACGACCGGTTCAAGCGAAGCCGTCACGATGCGGCGCTTAGCGGCAAGCCGGCCGAAGTTTGCGGCCAGCTTCCCGGCGACGGCCGGATAGGCCGACGCAAACGGCCGATCCCCGGCCCATGCGCTCCAGCCCGTCAGCAGCGCATGAGCGTAATCGGTCAAACCGAGGGCGAACGGAGAATCTCCCCGCTCGATCTCGTAGAAGCCCGATTTCTTCTCCGCCAGCTCCTCCGCGGAGCGCGGCTGGCGGTACGCCCTCTCCCTTAGCGGATGTTCCGAATCGCGCAGAAGCTGCTGCAGCGAACAGCTTGCAAAAAGCTCTTCTTCTCCGTTCATGCTTCGCCTCTCCCTTTACGTCAAAAAAGACCCCTTCCTGCACGGCGGGCGCCATGCAAACGGGGTCTCCATTGAAATGGTGGACTATTCATATTATTCCAACAAAATTACTCGCAATTGATCGATGCCCATAATCTACCACGTCCAAAAACGGCTGTCAACTTTAATTTTTTTGATTCTTTTGGAAGCGAAGCGCCTCAGCCTTTGACCGAACCGATCATGACGCCCTTCTCGAAATATTTTTGCAGGAACGGGTACAAGACGAGAATCGGCAGTGTAGAGACGATAATGACGCCGTATTTGATCTGGTCGGCATAGCGCTGGGCGTAGCCGCCCGCCGCGCCGCCCGTGCCGGCTCCGTTCTGGAACACCTGGTTGGAGAGCAGGATGTCCCGCAGCACGATCTGAAGCGGCTGCAGATTGTTGTCGCGAATGTAGATAAGCGCCGTAAAAAAATCGTTCCAATGCCCGACCATATAATAAAGCGCAATGACGGAAATCATCGCCTTGGAAAGCGGCAGCGCCACTTTCGCGAAATACGTAAAATGCGAGCAGCCGTCGATGACCGCCGCCTCGTACAGCTCCGGAGGAAGCGAGCTTTCGAAAAACGTGCGGGCGATAATCAAATAAAAGATGTTGACGCAAAACGGCAAAATAAAAACCCAGATCGTATTCGTAATATGAAGATCCTTCATCAGCAGGTAGGTCGGAATAAGCCCGCCGTTAAAAAACATCGTTACGACAAACAGGAACATGATCGGACGCCTCGCCTTAAACTCTTTCCGCGACAGGACGTAAGCGGCCGGCATCGTAAACAGCATGTTCACCAGCGTACCGAATAGCGTATAGAACACGGTGTTCCGGTAGCCGGTCCAAATCCGGCTGTCCTGAAAAATTTCCTTGTACCCGAACAGGCTCGTTCCTTTCGGAAACAGCAGCACCTTGCCGGTCGCCACCAGCGTAGAGTCGCTGAACGACGCAATGACGATAAAATAAAGCGGATAAACAATAATCAGAAAAATAAGCACGCATACCGCGCAAAGGACAATCCGGAAGGCCAGCTCCTTCCCGTCCATGCTTTTCAGCGCCATCACGGACACTCCTTCCTTCCGCGAACCGTTAATACAAGCTCGTATCGGATACTTTTTTCGATATGGCGTTCATGCCGAACAAGAACACAAAGTTGATGACGGTATTAAAAAGCCCGATCGCCGAAGCGAAGCTGAACTGGTTGGAAACGATCCCGATTTTGTACACGTAGGTGGCGATCACTTCCGAGACGGGCAGGTTAAGCGAATTTTGCATCAGAAAAATTTTCTCGAAGCCGGTGCTTAAGATGCTGCCCATGCTCAGGATGAACAGGACGATGATCGTCGGCACAAGCGCCGGAAGGTCGACGTAACGAATGAGCTGCCACCGGCTCGCGCCGTCCATTCGGGCGGAATCGTACAGCTGCGGATCGACGGTGGACAACGCCGCCAGGTAGATAATGCTGTTCCAGCCGCAATGCTGCCATATATCCGACAGCACGTATACCGGAATGAACGTGTTCGTCGAAGCGATCAGGTTAATGTGGCCGAGGCCGATCGCCTTCATCATATAGCCGACGACGCCGGTTTCCGGCGACAGCAGCACGTTGAGCATGCCGACCATGACGATAATCGAGATGAAGTGGGGCAAATATACGGTCGTCTGCATCAAGGTTTTCATCCGTTTGCGGCGAATCTGGTTCAATATAAGCGCCAGTATAATCGGCGCGGGAAACCCGAATACGATCGTCGCCAAGCTGATAAAGAACGTGTTTTTCATCAGATCGGCGAACATATAGCTGTCGATGAACTGATTGAAGTAGAACAGCCCGCGCCATTCGCCGCCGGTGAGCCCTTTCGCGAAATCGTAATCGCGGAACGCGAGCTGAATGCCGTACATCGGGATATAGTTGAATATAAAGACGACGGCGATGGCCGGCAAAATCATAATCCACAACTGATAGTCGCGCTTGAGCAGGCGAAGCCTTCCCCGGCTCTGCATCGGGAGCATCCCCTTTCCTTCTTCGGGCAAACGCCGAGCCGCAAGCTGCGTCGGCTCGGCGTTCCGTCCCCGTCGTTATTTGTTTTTCTTGTATTCGTCGTAGTACTTCTGCATAATTTCAAGGTTTTGCTTGAGGCCCGCCTTGTCGCTTTCCTTCACGTAAGCGTCCCACTCCGCTTCAATGCCGCCTTTCGTTACCCATTTCGCGAAGTTCGTGTTCGCCAAATTCATAACGTTCGTATTGTTCAGCGCCATCGTGCTGTTGTCCGCCGTCGAATATTTCATGAAAGTAGCCGGAAGCACGTCGTTCTCCGTGTCGATCTTGATCGCCTCGATCGGCTTGGACTGCTCGATAACCTCCTGCATATCCGTGCCGAGCGTCAGCTTAAGCGAATCCGGGATGTAGAAAGCGCCGTTGTCGGCCATTGTGGACGTCCACTTCCACGTGCCCGGGTCCATGCTCGGATCGGCCGGCGGCAGCACGCTGTAGGAGCCGTCGCCGTTGTCTTTAATGTTCGGGCCCAGCGAGCCGAACAGCACCTGCATGCCGACCTCCGGCGCATACAGCTCGTTGATGAAGCGCATGGCGGCTTCCTTGTTTTTCGACTTGGCCGACATGACGATATGGTTAACGCCGTAGTTCAAGGAGTTGTAGTCGTAGCTCCACGAGATTCCGCTCTCCGGCGTCGCTTTGGGCGGCGTCATCGACGTATATTGCGGCGCAAGCTGCGCGCCGAACCGGTCGGAGGCGACCCATCCGAGCGTGAAGCCGACCTTCGCGACATCCCCTTCGCCCCGCGCCACGGATTGATATTTCGTATAATCGTGCGTGAACACTTCCGGATTGATGAGACCCGCTTTGTAAAGCTTGTTCAGGAACATGACCAGCTGCTTGTAGCGCTCGTCGGTCAAGAAGTTTTTCACTTGTCCGTCTTCGACGAAATAACCTTGCGCACTGCCGTCGGTCAACGTCATGCCGGTGCCGCCGAGCAGATAGGCCGCGTTAAAATAACCGCCGATGCCGCCGGGCCAATCCATCGGAATCTCGTCGTTCGGATCGCCGTTGCCGTTGGCGTCCTTCTCCTTGAACGCGACAAGCACGTCATAAAGTTCGTCCCATGTCGTCGGCACGCCGAGGCCCAGGTTATCCAGCCATTTCTGATTGATATAAAGACGGGAAGCGGAGCTTGGCCAGAACCGCTGGTATTTCGGCAGCCCGTAAATTTTGCCGTCCGGCTGCGTGGCGATGATTTTGGTATCGGGCTTCTCTTCGAACATCTTCTGCACGTTCGGCGCCTGATCCAGCATGCCGGACAAGTCCTGGAACAAGCCCTGGAACTGGGCGAAATCGGCGTCCGTAATGACGTTCGGCCCGATAAACAGGTCCGGCACGTCGCCGCTTGCGAGCATCGTACCCTTCTTCTGCCCCCAATCGGCCGTAATTTCCTGCCATTCGATATCGACGCCCGCAGCGTCCTCCACCTTCTGAAGCCATTCCATCTCGGCAAGAGGCTTCGTTAACGGATGCTTCGTCATAATAGCCGTCAGCTTGACCTTCTGGCCGCTTCCGGCCGCGTCCCCCGACGCGCCTCCCTCGGCATTGCCTCCTCCTCCGCCCGAATTGCCGCTGCAAGCGGTCATAACGGTGGCCGCAACGACGAGCAGCGAGGTGAAACCGATTACTTTTTTCCGCATTCCGATTCGCATTCCTTTACCCCCTCTAATGATTGAAGATGCTTCATCCTGACGGATGCGCGGCGGCTTCGGCCGACCGCTGACCTCACTCTAATCGGTTAAGCGCGCTGCCGTAAACGGACAGTTTTCAAGCGATGCGCATTTATTGAAAGCGCTTAAGTTCCGCTGTTTGCGATTGGCCTCGCCGCTGCAGGATTCGCCGTTTCAACTTTTGTATATGTTCAAAAAGAGCCGCTCCCCAAAGTTGCAACCCCGCGCCCACGCGGTGCATTTCTGCACCTTATGGAGCGCTCCGGCGCCATTCCCCTGGTGCATTTATGCACCAAATTAGGCGCTCCGGCGCCATCCCCATGCCCATGTGGTGTATTTTTGCACCACGTTAGCGCTCCGGCGTCATCCACATGCCCATGTAGTGCATTAATGCGCTTCGCGCGGCGACAAGTAGGCCAGGTACAAGAGATACACTTATACCTGGCCCATATTTAAAAAAACTGCCGCAAGCGGCAGTTCATATGCTATAGCGTCGTCGCCGGCCCGGTTACCCGGCCTTGTGCGTTTCCCGGTATTGCCCGGGCGTCGTCCCGACGATTTTTTTGAAAGAGCGGATAAAGCTCGACGTGTTGGAGAAACCGGCCTGCCGCGATACTTCATCCAGCGTCTGATTCGTCTCCCGCAGCAGCCGGGCGGATTTCTGGATGCGCAGCCAATCGATATATTCCTTGAAGTTTTGCCCGAACGTCTTCTTGAAATAATGGCTGAAGTTGGACGGCGACATATGGAAATGATCCGCGATAAGCTGCAGCGAAAAGTCGGGCTCCATCCCTCTCCGCTCGATAAAATGCACGATTTCGTCCCGGGAGACGCTGCGGGAAGGCGGCAGCGTGCTCCGAATAACGTCGCACAGCTTGCCGCAGCTGTCCCTTATAATTCCGGCCATCTGCTCGATCGTATACCGATGCTGGAAGGCCGCGTCCGTCAGACGGAGCAAGCCGGCGTCGTCTTGGCTGAACCGGTGCAAGCCGTTCAGAATGGCGCTTACGGCATTCAAATAGACGCTCCTCACCATATGCGGCGGCGCTCCTTCGCTGCCCATGCAGCCGATAATCCGCTCCACGACGGATTTGACGGAGGCGACGTCGTTTTTAAGGATCGACAGCTCCAGCGATTGGAGCAGCTCGGCGACGTACGATACCGTTCCCGCCTTCGGGGCTTCCATCTCGTCGAACGGAAGCACCCGGCATTCGCGGCGGAGGCGCAGCTGCTCGGATGCGCGCAGCGCCTGCAAATAAGCCAAATGAACCGCTTCCGCCGATTCGGGCGCGCCCGGAATTCCGGCCCCGATAAACGACCGCATGCCGAGGTCCTCCTCCAGCTCCCGCCGAACGGCGTCCAAATAAGCTTTAACGGGAAAATCGGGCTCGCAGGAGCCGATAAAGACCATTTCCTGATTGTAAATGCTCTTGAAATAATAGCCCTGCAGCCCTTCCGTCAACCTCTCTTCGATAATCCGGAGCTTATTCGCCGCATCGCAAAACGTCCGGCCGCCGGCCCCGCCTCCGTCGTCCGTATCGGTTGCTTCAATGGATAAAACCGCGACAACCATGGACGGATACGGAAACGTCACGCCGTAGCCCTGCGCATCCTTGCGAAAGTCTTCCCAGGCTTGAACCTTTCCGCTTACAAGCTCAAACAGCAAATTGTCGCGCATAATCGGAAGCGTCCGTTTCACCTTCTCATCCAGCGTGCTGTTGACGGAAACCAGCTCGCCGAGCGCATAGCGGATCGTTTCGATTTCGTTCAGCGTCTTGCGTTCCGCAGGCTCGAACAGCTTAACGGCAAAGTCGACCAGCCCTTTGATCGGGTGATAGTTTTTCCGGATGGAAACGTAAATGATGAGCAGCTCGAGCAGCAGCATCAGCCCGATCAGCAGCACCGTGTTCCGCTGAATCGTTTGGATGCCCTCGATCGTTTTCGTCACCGGCAGCATGCTGACGTACTGCCACCCGTTTTTGTCCGACAGCGAAGACGAGACGATATAGGACTTGCCGTTCAGCCGATAGATGCCCGAACCCTCGGTTCCTTCCTTCAAGCCGGAGACGACGCCGCGAAATTCGTCCATAGCGCCGTAATCCGTCTCCCGCGAGGACAACAGCCGATTGCCCTGACCGTCAAAAATAAAAAAATCTCCCGTATAGTTCTCGGACAACGAATTCATCATACGTATGATCGTTTCCTCGCGCACCATAATGAGAACCGCTCCAGGAGGGTCGTAACCTCCGACCGGCAGCGGAAGAGCAAACGTCAGCATGCGGACGCGGTTGCTCCCCGGAATAATGACGTTTTCCACCGGACGGACAAGCGGCGCTTCCAGCGATTTAAGCGTGTCGAACATTTCCCGGTGCGGCCAGTTTTCATAATAATAGCCGATCCCGGGTTTATCGAAGTCGTCGATACTGTAAGCGCTTCCCGTTTTGGCGAACAAATAACCCGCGCTTTCGATATAAAGCAATGTATTATCGATAAAACCGTCCGTCGCGTTGTATTTGCGCATTTCGTTCGCGATCAGCACCCGCCCGTAATCGCTGTTGTCGTACATTTTGATTTCGCGGTTCTGCACAAGCTCGGACGGCAAATTGTAGACGTATCTGGTAAAGGTGTCCATCGACGCCATGAACTGCTCCGTAATATGCGTGTTCCAGTCCATCTCCTGCCGCTTCACGACGGCCGTCGAATGAGGATAATAATAAACGAGTATGATCAAAACGGGGAACGCGAGGACGAGCATGTAAGAAGCAAGGAATTGGATCAATAAGCGATTCCGGCTTTTTTTCACGGGAAAGCCACCTTTCTCTTAACCGGCAATATCTGAATGCGGAAAGGACGGTGATGCTCGGAAACCTGATAATTAGTCCATATGCGATGCGATAGAAAGAAATTCTTCTTAAATCGTATGTCCATTATACCATTTGGGTAAGCGCCGGCATACCGCCGTGTGCAAAAAGCGGCACGGCATCCGTCAATAGACGGTGCCGCGCCGCTGCCAAGCCCGTTCCGAAGCCGGTCAATAAGTCGGCCAGCCGGAGGAATCCCAATACAAATCGTTAATCAACAGCTTCGGAGTGCCGTTGTCGGTCGCGTCGTAGGCATGCCGCGCTATGACGCTTGTGCCGTATACCGACTGGCCGCCCGGCCCTTTCCACACGCTGTTGCCGGCATCGAATATCGTTCCGCCGCCGTTCATCATATTGACCCCGTTTTTATCCAGGTAGGGTCCCGTAATGCTCTTCGATTGACCGACGACGATTTTGTAGGTACTGTTGACGCCTTGGCAGCAGTTGTCGATCGACGCAAACATCGTATAAACGCCGTTCCGGTATACGATATAGGCGCCTTCGATTCCGTTCGAGCGCTTTGCGATGGAATAGATCGTTCCCGTCGGCTTCATCGTCGTTTTGTCCAGACGCGTAATTTTAATGCCGTCGAACCACGAACCGAACGCAAGCCAAGGATCGCCGTTCGCGTCGATGACCAGGTTCGGGTCGATGGCGTTGTAGGAGGTGGAAGAATTGGATCGGATGACGAGCCCGTGGTCGACCCAATCGCCTTGTATGATCGAAGTGGCCGACATCAGGCCGATCGCCGATGTATTCGAGCCGAACGTGGAGATGGAGTAATAAAGCCATACTTTGCCGTTGTACGTCTTGACGTCGGGAGCCCACACGTCGTTATAGGTCTGGTTCGGAACGTACGTGCTCCACCAGGAGAGCGGCTGGCTGAAGATCGGCACTCCCGTATTCCAGGTGGTGCCGCCGTTTAACGAATACGAAACGGGAAGGCCGGAACCCGTCGCGAAATTCCACCAAATATCTCCTTCCTTAATGATGGAAGGGTCGTGAGTGACGATAGCGCCGTTTAAATTCCAGAACGCCGCATAGCTTTTGCCCGGAACGGCGGCGGACATGCCGAGCAATAACGAGACCGCCGCGAAGATCGAAATCCATTGCTTAAACCTTGCTTTCATCATTTTGCCTCCTCGTTTCAATCGTTTTTTTGTTCCGCTAAGCCTTATCATCAAAGCTTTTGCCTGCCGCTACATAGGCATCCCCCCTTTCGATTCAAAATTAACATAAATGTTAATCATTCCATAAACCGAATCGAAAAGAGGAGGACGGGTGGAAATTAAACGAACAAACCCTCTTTTCTATGTCATACTGCTTCAAGTTTCAAGCATCAAGCAAATAAGATAGCGCTTACATTTGTATATTCACGAATATATTAATTTATTTACAATGTACTGTCAAAAATTTTTTTGACGGATTTATCCAGCGGGTTCGGGCTTGCTTATTACCTTCCAAAAAATAAAAAACCGGCCCCGCCGTTCCTTGTTCGGAACAAGCGGAGCCGCCTTGGCAGCGAAATCGCGGGCTATGCGGAGCGGTGAATAAAAAACGGAACCTTTTCGATGCCCGCCGCTCTGGCGTATGTAAACAGCTGGCCTTTATGGTGGATTTCATGCTCCTTGGCCATATCAAGCATGGCCGCTCCCGGCATTTTCATCCCGTTGAAGTCTACGATGTCATCCAGCTGTTCCGGCGCGATGCTTTCAAGAAGAGCCTTCGTTTCTTCGGTCTGCTCTTTGACGATCGCGCGCAGCTCCTCGACGGAAGAAGCCTTTTGAGGAGGAGCCGACGAAGGCGTATAAGAGCCCGTCTTGACGATTTTGACGAACATTAACGTCGCTCCCGAAACATGCTGCGCCAGCTCGGCGAACGACATTCCTTTCTCCCAAGGCTTATAGCTCAATTGTTCGTCGGAAACGACGTCTAGAAGGTCGAGAAGAGCTTCGCGATGGCTGAGCCACCCTGCAACATAAGCTTGAATCTTCGACATTATGGATCAACTCCTATTCGAATGGTCGTGTGACGCATATCATGCCGCCATCTTCATTGTAAAGCAACGGGCCTTTCCATCTCAACATTCCCCCTCTTGCAGATGCTGCCGGCAGCCTCCCGCTTCTCTTTCTTAAATCCCGGTTTCCCGTAAAATCGGCGGGCTTCCTTACGGTTTTCTCCCGATACGAACTCTATCAATGGGCATTCCCTTTTAGCGGAAAACGCGTCACGAACGCCGTTTCCTCCTCCGAGCTGCGTACGGAAATCGTGCCGCTATGCCGCTCTACGATTGTCCTGGCAATGGCAAGGCCAAGCCCCGTACCGCCCGTGTCCTTGGAACGGGACGGGTCGACGCGGTAAAACCGGTCGAACAGGAAAGGCAAATCCCGCTCCGGAATCGGCTCGCCGAAATTGACGACCTCGGCTACGGCTTCGCCGCCCTCCTCCCGCAGCCGGACGACCACCTTGCCCCCGTCCCGCCCGTAACGGATGGCGTTCGAAATCAAGTTCTCGTACGCCCGGACGAGCCGGTTGCCGTCCGCCGCGATGCGCAGCAGCCGGTCGCTTGCGATTACCGTCCCCTCCATGTCCGCCGCCTTGAGAGCCGGCACGAATTCCTCCATCGGCTGCTTGCAGAAGCCGTTTAATTCAAGCTCGGCAAGCTCAAGCGGCATGCCGTTCGACAGCCTCGTATAATCGAACAGGTCGTCGATCAGCCGTTTGAGGCTAAGCGATTTGTCATAGGCGATGCCCGCATAGCTGCGCAGCTCCTCCTCGTCTTTGTAACGGCCGTTCGCAATCAGCTCGAGAAAGCCCAGAATGGAAGTGAGCGGCGTCCGCAAATCGTGGGAAACGCCCGTAATGAGATCGTTTTTCGTCTTTTCGGCCAGACGTTCCTCCTCCATCGTTTCGGCCAGCTTGCGGCTCATCCGGTTGATGTTATGCGCCACTTCCCCGAGCTCGTCCGCGGACCGTACCGCGATACGGCGCTCGAGACGCCCCTCTCCGATCAGCTGCAAGCCTCGCGTAATTTCCTTTAAGTAACGGATGATCTGGTCGCTCAACAGAAAGAACAGGACGAGAAAGATTACGCTCCCGATTCCGGCCAGAATCGGAAGCTCCCCGATGCGGTCGACCTGCGGCCGGATCCATCCCGCCAGCGCCTCGTTTCGCTTCAGCAGCAGCGAGCCGGTTGCGCGAATCGCCCACAGCAGGACAATCGTTACCGCAACGCTGCAAAAAAACGCAAAAACCAGCTTCCACCGCAGCGTTCGCAGCGGAGGGAGCCCTTGACGTTTATCGGCGAAACGGAACGGAACGGAGGCAAGGCGGCGGCCGAAATAAACGATTCCGGCAAAAAATACGGCGAATAGCGTTGCCCCGGCTATAAGCATAAGCGCATCGGTCCCGATCGATTCGCTCACCCTTGCCCTGAGTTCCCGGTACGGTTCGAACGCAAGCAGGAAGGACCGGACGAACCAGCGCATGAAAAGGATGGCGACGGCGGCCAGCGACAAGCTGGCCATTACAACGGAGAACAGCCTCCAGCCCGGTATCCGTCTCATAACGCTTCCATTTTATAGCCGATGCCCCATACCGTCTTAATGAACTTCGGATTTTGCGAATCCTTTTCGATCTTTTCGCGGAGCTTGCGAATATGGACCATCACGGTGTTTTTGGATTCCATAAAAGGTTCGTTCCAAACGGCCTCGTAGATTCGTTCCGTGCTCAGCACAATGCCGCGGTTGACGGCAAGCAGCTCCAGGATGGCAAATTCCCGCGGCGTAAGACGGACCTCTTCTTGATCTACGGTTACGGTATGCGTAGCCGTATTGATCACCAGATCGTCCACGACGAGCTCGTGCTCGTTCCGGGCTTCCGTCTTATGCACGCCCAAGCGCTTATAGCGCCTGATAAAAGACGATTTGCTGAAGCGCGAAATAGAAAATCGAAAAGAGCAAATACGGCAGCAAAATGTACAGAAGCCGTTTGCGGTAAAACGATGCGACAAGCGCCCGGTCAAGCGGCCTGCCGTAATAATTGTAAAACAACGCGAAGCTGCTCAAAAAAATAAAGGTCGGCGTCCCGTATTTCATGAATATATTGAAAAAATTATAAACGAAATAGAGACGGGACCCCGTCATGTCCGCCGTCGCGAACGAAGTGGAATGGACCGATAGGACGCCGAGAATCGCCATGCCCCGAAGCAGCTGAAGCTCCGGAAGCTTTGGCCGCTTTGCGGCGCCGTTGATTGTAGTCATGGATGTTCCCCCTTAGAAGATCGTTAACGTCTTCTATTAAAAAGGAAACATCTTAACGGACGGCGCCGCTTTTTATGAATAAACAATTAACACTTTCTTAAGATATGCCGTCTATTTGACTTGTCCCATCGCGCCGACACGCAGCTGAACGGAAACGTTAAACTCCGCGCGGGAAATTTCTTCTTCCCATTCGTCCTGCACCGCTTTGAACCGCGAATACTCGAAAGCCCTGGCGTATAGGCCAAATCCGACGGGGTCGATTTTATGCTTTTGAATCTTTTTGAGCATTTTTTCGATTTGCAGCTTCATTTGTTCGCCCAGCTTGTCGCCGAGTTCTTTATGGTCTTGCATTAAATCGAATTCGAAAAGATTCTCGGTCAGGTTGACGATCGATTTCACGCGAATATCGAACCGGAACCGCCCGTTTTCGTAGGAAGTCTTGATCTTCGTCTTGTATGTCCCTACCGAGAAGCTAGCCCGGTCCATGGCGAAAGGCCCCCTCTTCTCCACTCCCGGCACGGCGTATGTCAAGCTGACGCCGGGATTGGCTACGCCTCTCAGCATCTGAAGCAGGACGCTTTCTTGATAGCCTAGCGATGCTTTATACCGGCCGTTTGAGGCCAGAAGGGCCGTCCCCGTCAGCAGCAGCTTTCCGTCTTTGATTTTCACCTCGGAGATGACCGGGGTGACCGCCCGGTCATTCACCTGCCGGTGAAAATCCTGGGCCGTTGTCTTCACCGTTATCGAGCGCATGCTCCCCGAATCAATCATCCCCCTCAAAAATACGGCAATCGGGGGCAGGTCCTTCGCTTGATAACGAATCGCCTCGGATACCGGGCCATCCACCGCCACCATCCGGCCTGTTATCGTATTGCGCGGATCCCGAAACGTAACATCCAATATTTTAACTCAGTCGTCATATTGAAGCATCTGTTTGCCGAGCAGCACCACCTGAAAGTTACGCCCTTGCACCGCCCCGGGAAACTGGGCGTCATGCCGGCTTCGGGTCTGCCGCAAGCTCTGGGCCGCGGCTCCCGCTTCCCGGCTTTTTTTCTGAATATCTCTGCTGAATACCGGCGCCGAAATATAGGAATGGAACTTATCGTCTTCGACGTCGAGGCCAAGGGCCAGCGGAACGGTCGCATCCTCCAAGCTGAGCTTGTCTCTGCAGCCCGCGAGCAGCATCATGCAAGCAATGCAGGCGGCCAGCACCTTTCCCGGAGCAGTCATATCGTCTTTCTCCTTTTTATCCGCGTATAGACAATCAAATAAGCAAGCAGGCATGCGGGCAGAACAAACTCGATCACAAAACCGACACCGTTCATATAGTTGTTCAAACGTTCGACCTCCATGAAGCTGGGTCTGTAAAAGACTACGCTGAGGAAAATGGCAACGCATAAAACGGCCAAATGGCGGCGTTCGTTCCCCTTGCCGAGCAGCCAAGCCGAACAATAGGACGCGATGTACATGGACGGAATCCATATGCAGGAAAATATAAACAGATAGAACGCGATGAACGGCACCTCGACCCGCTCCATGAATCGAAATTCGATCGTCTTCATGATCGTAATGACGGGATTGTTGAAATCGGTAATTTCGTCCGGGCTGTAATAAACGAAACAAATGAGCGTAATCGCCAAATAAGCGATGCAGCTAATCGTATTGGAAATAACGATGGCGGACGCGGCCTTCTGTTTCTTGACCAGATGCGGATAAAGAAAAAAAGCCAAAATAATCCCGAGCATCGGATATACCATCGTCTTTGCCGCCGACAGCACAGGGGCCACCCCCTCCTTAAAAACCGGCAGCAAGTTCAGCCAATGCGCATAACGGAGCGTGGTTATATAGATTAACGGAACCCATAACGAAAGCAAGGCGACGATTTCGCTGTACCGGCCGAGCACCTGCAGGCCATGCTGACCGATTTGAAAGGTCGGAATCAGCATGAGCAGCGTTAACAGGTACACGTACGTCGTAGGAAGCAGCCAAAGCTTGACGACAAGGCTTGAAATGATGTAGCCATCGTAGCCCAAAATCAAGAAGTAAACAAAAAAAACGGCGGCTGCCGCTTTGGCGGCCCAAACTCCCATATAACGCTTGATCAAATCCAAAATAGTTCCGTCCGGGTTGTACGTCATGACCCGGACGATTGCAAGCGACGCAACCGTCGCGCCCGCCCAGCCGATCGGGATGGCCAGCCAGCCGTCCGTTCCCGCTTGCTTGGCCAAATCCCGCGGCAAGGAAAGAAAGCCGACGCTAATTTGAAACGTAGATATGACGAGGATATATTGAAGCGTAGATATCGGCCTGACGGCATAGCTTTTCACGGCTTTCCTCCCTCCTTCCACTCCCGGCTTTTGCCCTGCCTTCTGGCCTGTTTGGATCGGTTGCTAACAGGGCGGCTGTTCATAAGCCACAACGGCACGCGCAGGAAAGTATCCTTCCAGTCCGCCGACCGGAAGGGCGCGATGGGGGTGCTATAAGGCATATCAAGCGAATTTAGCGAAATAAGCCGGCCGACAAGAGTCATCAATCCGATCACCAAACCGACGAACCCGAACCAGGTGGCCAGCATCATCATGAGGAAACGCATGAGGCGTACAGCCGCCACCATGTCCTGATTGGGCATAATAAACGAAGCGATGGCCGTAAAGGCGACGACGATCACCATCACGTTGCTGATTAAACCCGCCTGCACGACCGCCTGGCCGATGACGATACCCCCGACGATGGCGGACGTCTGCCCGATCGGGGCCGGCAGTCGGACGCCCGCTTCCCGCAGCATCTCCAGCGTGAGTTCCATAATAAGGGCCTCGACGAACGGCGGAAAGGGCACTTGACCGCGCGACTCCCCAAGCGTCATAAGCAGCCTCACCGGAATGATTTCAAAGTGAAAGGAAATGACCGCGATATAAATGCCGGGCAAGAAAACGGCGGCAAAAAAAGCGAACAGCCGCAGCAGTCTAAGAAACGTCGAAATCGACCAGCGGGTGCTGTAATCGTCCACCGTCTGGAAAAACGCCAGAAACGTTACCGGCGCGACCAGCACGGTGGGCGAGCCGTCTACGACAACGACGCACCGTCCCTGCAAAATTTGCGACGCCGCCGTATCCGGCCGTTCCGTCAAGATGAGCTGCGGCATCAGCGCAAACGGCGAATCCTCGATAAACTCGCCCAATTCGCCGGTATTGATAATCGCGTCGACGTCAATCGCTTGAATCCGTTGTTCCAGCTTTTGAAGGACGTCCGGATTGACCACGTCTTCCAGGTAAAGAATCGAAACCACCGTTTGGCCGCGCTTGCCGACGACATGCCGTTTCATTTTAAGTTCGATATTCGGAATGTAACGGCGGATCATCGCGATGTTCTGGGAGCCGGTTTCGACGAAGCCCTGATGGGCGCCTTTGAGCGAAGGCTCCTGCTGCGGGTCTTCGATTGCGCGCTGCGGCCAGCCTTTCGTATCGAGTAGGTAGGCTTCGCCGCGTCCCTCGATAAAAAGCACGCTGTCCCCAAGCATGATCGATTGCTTGATGTAGTTCCATTCCGTATGCGGCTTTACGTAACCGACGGTCGTAACGAAGTCGCCGTTCGGATTTCCCGCTTCAAGCTGCAGCGGGGCAAGCACGTGCTGATTCAGCGCCAAACGGTCCGTCAAGTCTTCTAAGTAAACGATCGCGGCCTGCTCGCCGGTTTGTTTGATGACAAGCCTGCGTATGATAAGATCGGGAGTATCCGTGAACATGCGCCCGATGGCGGTCAAACATTCCTCGAGGCTGCTCGTAATATTTCCCGCTTGACCGGCGGCCTCCGGTTGGTTCGGCATTGCTTTCTCCCCCTTTAGCCTTGTCTAAAAAGCAAGCCAGTGTGTTCCTATTCGGCCATATTTTTTCCAGCGTTTTCTTTTCGTATGCATCAAACAAATTCACCTCCCCAAACCCCTCCTGAGGAGAGGCCCCAAAGGGTTTGCACCCTCCGGACACCCCGAATCAGCGCGCCTGCAACGCGGCCGTCTTCCGCCTTCACCTCCCCAAACCCCTCCTGAGGAGGGGCCCCAAAGGGTTTGCACCCTCTGGACTCCCCGAATCAGCGCGCCTGCAACGCGGCCGTCTTCCGCCTTCACGGAGGGGCCCCAAAGGGTTTGCACCCTCTGGACTCCCCAAATCAGCGCGCCTGCAACGCGGCCGTCTTCCGCCTTCACCTCCCCAAACCCCTCCTGAGGAGGGGCCCCAAAGGGTTTGCACCCTCTGGACTCCCCAAATCAGCGCGCCTGCAACGCGGCCGTCTTCGACAATCACACGTGCGGTGCCCGCGTTGTCCTGCCGGACAAAGCTCCCTTTCCCGCTCCTTAAGCCACGTTATGCCTTGGGGTGCTGCCTTCTACTTTCTCTTCTGCATGTTCCGTTCGAGTTGCCCCCGCATTGTCCTGCGGACAAAGCTTAACGTCGAAACTAAAAAAAGCGAAGATCATCCGTCCGCATCATAGATGCCGGGCGACTAGATCTTCGCTTCGATAAAACGAGCGGACGACTCACTGTCCGCTAAACTATTTTGTTGTTCCGCCGTCCTCTTCCGTACGGTTGGGGAGACCTTCGACGTATTTGTCCGCCATGCTGATGAGCCGGTGGACGCGGTCGAATTCCTCTTGCGTGACGGCCGTGTTGCGCTCCTTGCCTCCGCCGTACGGATACAGCGTTCCGTCTTCGAAGGAGCTCCCCGGCACGAACGTTCCTTTATCCGAAATAAAGGAGCCGGTCGGCAAATAATATCTTTGCGGCAGCAAGTTGGCGCTCGTATTCAGCAGGTCCTGGCCAAAATGGATCTGCTCGTCCAGCGATACGCCAAGCAAATTGGCGACGGTCGGGAAGATGTCCGATTGAGCGCCGACCTGCTCCACCTTTTGCGCCGGCACGCCCGGTACGCTCATCATGAGCGGGATGTTCATCATGTCCGGCACCATGTATTCGCGGCCGTATATTTCCTTCATTAAAGCTTTCTCGTCGTTATCGAGCGAATAAACGGGCAGCCCCTGATGGTCTCCGTAGATGACAATAACGCTCTTATCCCACAAGCCGTCCGCCTTCAGCTCGCCGATCAACTGGCCAAGCGCGTAATCGGCGTAATTTTGCGACCGGATATAATCGCCGACCAGCGTCCCTTCGAAACGTTCCGGCAGCTTCATCTTATATTTGCGCTCCGGCAAATGAAACGGGTGATGCCCCGACATGGAGATGATTTGGGCGTAGAACGGGCCGACCTGCTGCATCTCCAGCAGCTCCTTCGCCGTTTTCTTGTACAGCACCTCGTCCGAAGGACCGAAGGCGACCATATCGTCGCTCCCAAAAAACCGGTCGTCGTAATACTCGTCCCAGCCAAGCGCCTTATACAGCTCCTTGCGGTTCCAGAACTTGACGTTGTTCGTATGGAACGTCGCCGTCTGATAGCCTTCCGCCGCCAGCCTTTTCGGCATGCTCGGCAGCTCCTTGTCCGCGTAAATTTGGGAAGCCGCTCCGTTCGGCGGCACGTAAAGCGACGTGTTGACGACGAATTCCGCGTCCGCCGTGTTGCCTTGCCCGACCTGCTGGTAGAAGTTCGGGAAGTATAAAGACTCGCCGGCCAGCTTATTCAAGTTCGGCGTAATTTCCTGACCGTCGACTTTAAGGCCGATCAGAAAGTTCTGGAACGCTTCAAGCTGAATGACGATGACGTTTTTACCTTTCGCGGCTCCCCAATATTTCGGCGTCTCCGGACGGGTTACACCTTTGACGGCGTCGATATTGCTTTGCGTAATCGTCGCCGGATCGACGGGAAGCGTCTTGGGCGAAGCAAACGCGACGTAGGCTTGATAATTGATCAGCCCCATGCCTTCCACCTGCTTGAATTCGTTCATGACGGCGCGGTTCGGATAGATGCAGAAGGCGCATACCGCAAGCATTGCCGCGAAGCCCGCCGCATAGCCGCTGATCCGCCCCCGCACGGCCAATCCGCGTCCCCACGCTCTTGCTTTTTTGCTGAACAACAGCGCGCAGGCAAGGACGATAATATCGACAAAGATCAGAATGTAATACGGGTCCATCAGCGAGAAGACGCTGCTGTTCACCTCGGACACCTGATTGACCTGCCGCAGCTCGTGGTAAGTGACGATTACGCCGAAATATTTGTAGTACATAATGACGGCGAAATACACGGCCGTAAATATAAAGTTAAAAAACAGATACGAGCCTAGCTTCTTTTTATAGAACAAGCTTTCGATCAAGCAATAAACAAGCCAGGTCGACGCCAGCCCGGTGCCGATCATCGTCCACAAGCTGCTGCCGTCCGGCCGGAAAACGACCGCCCATACAAGCGCCAGCTTCAAAGCCATAATGACCGTATTTATCATAAAAAGATTGTTTTTCAAAGATATCGGCTTCCTTGCTTCCATCGCGTACGTTCATCTCCATCCGATTCTTTCGTTCCCGGCAGTTATGTCCGCTTCGGAAGAACGGCGCTCCGCGGCGCGCTCCCCTCTTTATCAAGTCTAATACCTATGCAAACGGATGTAAATTAACTGAAAATTCGACTGCCGAAAATGGGTTCCCCGCGCTCGAATTTCCTTATGAAAACGCTTAGTTATCCCTTTACGAAACTCCATGAGGCAAGGTATAATGAGTACATAATCGATTTTGGAACGGAGTTTCACTTGGTGAAACAAGAACGAAGTGAAACGAAGTTCGCATTCATTCTTTTTATTTTGTCGTAAGGAGGCTTCTTAAAGTGGCTTACCAAGACCAATACTCCGCTCGCGCCAGCCTTGAGGTCGGAGGCAAATCGTACCGATACTATAGCCTGCCCGAGCTGGAGAAGCAAGGCATCAGCAGCGTATCGAAGCTGCCTTTCTCCATTAAGGTGCTGCTTGAAGGCGCCGTTCGCCAATTCGACGGCCGCGCCATTACGAAAGAGCATGTCAAGCAGCTGGCCGACTGGGCCGTAAATCGCGAAGACAAAGAAATTCCGTTCATTCCTTCCCGGATCGTTCTGCAGGACTTGACGGGCGTGCCGGTTGTCGTCGACTTGGCGGCCATGCGCGAAACCGTGAAGAAAGCCGGCGGCGACCCGAAAAAAATCAATCCGCTCGTGCCGGTTGACCTTGTCATCGACCACTCGGTCATGGTCGACGCATTCGGTTCGCCGGACGCGCTTGAAATTAACCAACGCATCGAGTTCGAACGGAACGCCGAACGTTACCGCTTCTTCCGCTGGGCGCAAACGGCGTTCGACAACTTCCGCGCCGTACCGCCGGATACCGGTATCGTTCACCAGGTGAACCTGGAATACCTCGCATCGGTAGCGGCTACGAAAGAAGTCGACGGCGAGACGTACGTATTCCCGGATTCCCTTGTCGGCACAGACTCCCACACGACGATGATCAACGGCCTTGGCATCGTGGGCTGGGGCGTCGGCGGCATCGAAGCGGAAGCGGGCATGCTGGGACAACCGCTGTATTTCGTTGCGCCGGAAGTCATCGGCTTCAAGCTAACCGGCAAACTGGCCGAAGGCGCTACGGCGACCGACCTTGCGCTGACCGTTACGCAAATGCTTCGCAAGAGAGGCGTCGTCGGCAAATTCGTCGAGTTCTTCGGATCGGGCCTGTCCAACATCAGCTTGCCTGACCGCGCGACGGTCGCCAACATGGCTCCGGAATACGGCGCCACGATCGGCTTCTTCCCGGTCGACGAGATCACGCTCGACTTCCTGCGCCAAACGGGACGCACCGAAGAGCAAATCAAGCTTGTCGAAGCATACTACAAAGCGCAAGGCATGTTCCGTACGGACGACACGCCGGACCCGACGTTTACGGACGTTCTGGAGCTGGACCTGTCGACGATCGTGCCAAGCCTTGCTGGACCTAAGCGCCCGCAAGACCGCATCGAGCTCACTTCGATGAAGCAAGCGTGGAACGACACGGTCCGCACGCCGGTGGAGAAAGGCGGATACGGCCTCTCCGACAGCAAAATCGAAGAAGTGGTCGAAGTTCGCCATCACAACGGCAAAGTGAGCAAGATGGGCACGGGCGCAGTCGTACTGGCCGCGATTACGAGCTGCACGAACACGTCCAACCCAAGCGTTATGGTAGCCGCCGGCCTCGTCGCCAAAAAAGCGGTCGCCCACGGCCTTGTAAAACCGGAATACGTGAAAAGCTCCTTGACGCCGGGCTCCCTGGTCGTAACGGAGTATCTGAAGAAAGCCGGCTTGATGGAGTCGCTGGAGGCGCTTGGTTTCCACGTTGCGGGCTACGGCTGCGCAACCTGCATCGGCAACTCCGGCCCGCTTCCGGAGGAAGTGAGCCAGGCGATTGCGGAGAACGACATGACGGTCGCCGCCGTATTGTCCGGCAACCGCAACTTCGAAGGCCGCATTCACGCGCAAATTAAAGCGAACTACCTGGCATCGCCGCCGCTTGTCGTCGCTTACGCGCTGGCCGGCACGGTCAACATCGACTTCGCAAGCGAACCGATCGGCTACGATCCGAACGGCGAACCGGTATACCTGAAGGACATCTGGCCTTCTTCGCAAGAAATCAACGAAGCGATCAGCGCTTCGCTGACGCCGGATATGTTCCGCGCGAAATACGAAAACGTCTATACGCAGAACGAACGCTGGAACGCGATTCCGGTGCCGCAGGGCGAGCTGTACGAATGGGATCCGGCTTCGACGTACATCGCGAACCCGCCGTTCTTCGACAAGCTGGCCGAAGGCATCCGCGACGTCGAAGACATCAAGAGCGCGAAGACGCTTCTTCTGCTCGGCGATTCGGTCACGACCGACCATATCTCCCCTGCGGGCAGCATCCGTCCGGACGCTCCTGCCGGCAAATATTTGATCGAGCACGGCGTAGAGCGCAAAGACTTCAACTCGTACGGCTCCCGCCGCGGTCATCATGAAGTTATGGTACGCGGTACGTTCGCGAATATTCGTATCCGCAACCAAGTGGCTCCGGGCACGGAGGGCGGCTTCTCCACCTACCTGCCTACGAACGAGGTTCTGTCCGTATACGAAACTTCGATGAAATACCAAGCGGACGGCACGAATCTGGTCGTTATCGGCGGCAAAGAGTACGGCACCGGCAGCTCCCGCGACTGGGCGGCCAAAGGTACGTTCCTGCTCGGCGTCAAAGCCGTGATCGCCGAAAGCTTCGAACGGATTCACCGCTCCAACCTGGTCGGCATGGGCGTTCTGCCGCTGCAATTCCAGGAAGGCCAAGGCTGGACGGCGCTTGGCATTACGGGCCGCGAAACGTTCGACATCGTCGGCCTCAGCAACGACGTGCAGCCGGGCGACAAAGTGACCGTTATCGCCACGCGCGAAGACGGCTCGACGTTCGAGTTCCATGTAATCGTGCGTCTCGACTCGCTGGTCGACGTCGACTACTACCGCAACGGCGGCATTCTGCAAACGGTATTGCGCCAAATGATTCAATAATCGTTTGGATAGCTCAGCCCTCAAGGCGGGCATTATCCCCTCCGGTTCTTTAACCGGAGGGGATTTATTTTATGCCGGAAGCTGCTTATTGCTGTTTGATTTTCAAATTGCCTTCGTTTTGAACGCTGGCTTTTACATGAACCTTCATCTGCATGTACGGGAGATAAGCTTCTCTCCAATCCGCAAGCTCCTCCCGGGACAGCTTGGTCCGAAAAAATTGCCCGATGCCCAGTATATCCGCCCGATGCTTCCGGATTACGGCCAAAAGTTTATCGTACCGCGCTTCAAGCACCTGCTTCAGCTCTTGCTCGATAAGGCTGACGGTCGGCGAGCCCTTTGTTTCCAGAATCGAAACTTTAATATGGACCGTGCTGTTCAAGATCGCCCGGTTTCCGTTCATCGCGCTTTTATGGGTCATTCGGTTGCTCAGCACCAGCACGGTGGCGTGATTCATCACTTCGATTTTCCCCTGCGCGCCCCTGCCGTTGAATATGTTCGCGAGCAGCGTTTCGTCGGGAGCGATGCGGCCGACCATCCGCCCGTTTCTGATGATGGCGGAGCCCGCTATTTCAACCGGAGTCGCGGTGCCGAGCTTAACGATCGGAACGAACACATCCCGGGTAAACGAATTGACGCTCCGGAACATCTCCCATACGCGGGTTCGCGCGATTTCCGGATTCCAGCCCGCATTCGTCTCGAAATAATCGTAAAGCAGCGTCTGGTTGCTGTTCATCTTTTTTTCGTATTCTTTAAAGAATCGGTCCAGCGGATCTTCGCAGATGGCGATCATCGTTTTGGGAGAAAGATCGCGCGAGCGCATAAAGCCGGAGATGCTGTCCTTCATTCCTTTCTCCGCATAGCTGCGATCGACCACGATAAGCTTTAGGTGCAGCAGGTCGACCTGGCTTTCCATATTCGTGCTGATGCGGTCGACCACTTCGCTCACGGTCGGGCCGGTCCCGCTCACAATCCGAATCGACAAGCTGTCTTTCGTAATTTCCGGAAGCTGAAGATAAACTTTATAACCGGCGTCCGCCTGTCCGATTCCCATCACAATCGGCAAAGAGCGGTGATTGATGTCCCGATTGTCCCAGCAGCCGCCAAGCAGCGGAAGAAGCAGCACAAGCGCAAGCATCGCCGGCAGCCGTTTTTGTACCGCAGCCCGTTTGCTCATGGCGATGCTTTACGCCCCCCGCCTTTCGTTAGTCCGATCGCCAAAGTGATTGCCGGGACGACCGTAAAGATGTATAGCCTTAAAAACGTATTCCACCAGAACAGCTTCTCGACGAATTTCCAATCGGGAATCAGTAAACAAACGATAAATACGACCAGGCTTAACGCCAGCAGAACATAAACCGGCTTCAGCCGCTTAAACGGCCGATTCATGAGCCGGACGGACTTCCATAACACGATGGCCAAAAACAGCATCACGAACGTAATCATGCTCAGCAGAAAAAACATCGTGACCCGATCGAACATCAGCCAATCGATGTCGACCGTGTCGATATTCATCATAAACGGAAACTGAAATTGGGAGGCGGTATTTTGCCCGAACGTCAGAATCGGTCCGTAGACCGCAATCAAGAACAAAGGGATTAGCACGACGCTGGCCCACAGCAGCTTTTTGCGGCTGTAGCTGACATAAGGCGTAATGAACCCCAGAAATAAAAAGCCGCCGGCAAATGCAAACAAGCTTATCGATCATCGACGCATAGCCGGCAATCGTTACCGGCTCCTGCATCAAATAGACCGTTTGCACGAACAGATCGGCGTCCTCTTCCGAACATGAAAGCAGCATATGCATCAGTTTCACCGAGGCACCTCCCGAAATTGTAATGGCATCAACAGTTTTGCCTTAGAAACGCCTCGTATACGCGCGCATCGGAACGCAACCGCAATCGGCTTGCGGAAAATATCATTCATTTATTCGTTGCGCAAATCCTTCCGTTGCAGTATGATATAACTTAACCATATCATATCCCCGTAACATTTTCTGACACGCCTATCTCATCAAGTTTCTACATGATTCGCCGTCATTATCGAACTTGCTTAGGCACCGTTCCGGATTCGACAATTGCATCCGATTCGACAACAAATTATCTGAATATTCCGCTTTTTAGTGAAGAAGCCTTGGTTCATTTCGCCGGTTTCGGGATATGCTAGCAAATAAATAATGGATAAGAAGGAGGAATACGTATGGATTACGTCCTTAACCAACATTTCGAGAACACGACTGTCGACTTTGACGGCAAGCATTATATCGGATGCTCTTTCCTGAACTGCACGATTATTATCTCTTCGCTGAACTTCAACTACGACCGGTGCACGTTCACCGATTCGCAGTTCAAGATCAGCCCGAAAATTTCCTGGCTGCAAAACGTGTATTCGCTGCTTCCTTCCGCAAAGCGGGGAAATACGATCCTGCATGCGTAAGGTCATTGGATTGAAAAACAAAGGACCGGTCTCCCAAGAGGCCGGTCCTTTGTTTTTCAATCTCTAAACCAAATATTAGTATGAATAGGGTAGAGTGCATAGACACCCTACCCTATTCTAAAACTAGCTAGCATTCACTATAGAATTAAGCTTGGCCTTCTCGCCTATAGGCGGGAGATTGTAAATTCGAAGGCGAGGTCTTGATCCGCCGGGATCAAATATTCGTCATGAACCGGGGCGCCCCAGCTGTCGTCGCCGCCGACGCCCATCTGCTTGCCGGCGATCGTCACGACGGTATAATGAACCGGCGGCAGCTCGTAGCGATGCTCCGCATTCTCCAGCTCGAAGGCGGTGTAAGGCGAGATATTCGCCTCGACCGGCTGCGCCGCCGGAGCGGTGATGCGGATGCCGCGGCCGCTGTCGTCGGCAATGCTGACGCGGCGGACGCCGGTGCGGTTGCCGGATTCTTGCGGCACGACGTAGCCGGACACGTTGTCGGCCGCATCGTTACGGAATACGCACAGGCGCGCGCCTTCGCGCCGGTCGATATAGTTTTCCTCCGGCCCCAGAGCGTACCATTCGAGATGACGGTAATCGGCCGGAAGCTTGAACGACAAAGCAAAGATCGGAAGCTTCGGCAATCCGGCCGCTCCTTGGTAACGGGCCGATACGCTCACGCTGCCGTCGCCGTACACCGTATAGGCGACCGTCGAGCTGATCGCGTCGCTAATGCTGTAACGGTACGTGTATGTCACCGTGACGGTGCTTTCGTCCTGCTTCAGCTCCCAGCCGGTGCATCTGCGCGTCAGGCTGGCCGCATACCAGGCGCCGGAATCGTAGCCGAGCCGGAAGCCTTTGTCGTTGTCCGTCGTCGCCCGCCAGAACAGCGTGGACGGCGCTTTCGCGATCATTTCGCGGCCTGCGTAATTGAGCGAAATCATCGTGCCCGCCTGCTTCGAGAACAGCACGCTGAACTCGCGGCCGTGCACGCCGATGTTCACGTCGCCTTCCACGACGCGGAACGAGCCTTCCGGAAGCGGCGCCTCTCCGCCTTCCACCAGGAACACATGCTGGCCGAACGCCTGCTCGAAGCCGGCTTCCGCCCATAACGCGTCTTCCTTCAGCACAAGCGAGACGTGGAGCGCGTATTCGCCGGGAACGCCGCTGACGTCCGGCAGATCCAGCTCGACGTAAGCTTCGCTTTGAGCGGCTACGTCGACGGAGACCGAACCTTCGTATACCTGTTCCCCTTCCCGGAACAGACGGTAAACGAGCGAATAAGCGTCCGTGCCTTCGAACAGATTCTCGTTAACGACTTTAACGCCTTTGCGGTCGGGAAGCAGCTTAATGTTCTGATACAGGAATTTCACTTCCTGCATCTTCGGCGATTCCTTGCGGTCCGCGTAAACGATGCCGTTCGTGCAGAAATTGTAGTCGGTCGAACGGTCGCCGAAATCGCCGCCGTAAGCGAGAAACTCCTCGCCGTAACGGTTTTTCTTCACAATTGCCTGGTCGATGTAATCCCAGATGAAGCCGCCCTGATACATCTCGTATTTGCGCTCCAGCTCCGTATATTTGTGCATGCCGCCAAGCGAGTTGGCCATCGCGTGCATATATTCGCAGCTGATGTAAGGCTTCTTCGGATCGGCGTTCAAATAAACTTCAATGTCGGCCGGCTTCGCGTACATGCGGCTTTCCATATCGCTTGCGGCATCGTATTCGCGGTTGTGGAATACGCCTTCGTAATGGACAAGCCGGCTCGGGTCCTTCCCGTGGAAATATTCGGTCACGTTCAGAATCACTTCGCCCGCATACGATTCGTTGCCGCAAGACCAGATCAGGATGGACGGATGGTTCTTGTCGCGCTCCACCATCGAAACGGCGCGGTCCAATACGATATCCCGCCACTCCGGCTTATTGCCCGGAATGTTCCACGACGGCTCGACCGCCCCCATCTTCTGCCACGAACCGTGCGTCTCGAGATTCATTTCGTCGATAACGTAGACGCCGTATTCGTCGCACAGCTCGTACCACAACGTCTGGTTCGGGTAATGGGACGTCCGCACCGCATTGATGTTGTTGCGCTTGAGCGTCTTGATGTCCCAAAGCATGTCTTCCTTCGTAACGGCCCGTCCTCTGCGGGCGTTGAACTCATGGCGGTTCACGCCCTTGAATACGATGCGCTTGCCGTTCAGCCGCATTACTTTATCGATCATTTCAAACTTGCGGAAGCCGACCTTTTGCGGCACAACCTCGACCAGCTTGCCCGATTCGTCGTAAACGCTGATGTATAACGTATAGAGATAAGGGTTTTCCGCGCTCCACGGCTTCACTTGCCCCGCGTTCGCGATGAGCGTGACGGCGCCGCCCGGCTCCGCGTTTTCCACCCACGATACGACCTGGCCCGCGGCGTCCTTCAGCTCCAGCGAGATGCGGGATGCCGAAGCGCCTTCCAGCTTCAGCTCGGCGCGAAGCGTCCCGACCGTGTAGTTGTCGCTCAGATCGGTCTTGACGAACAAGTCGCGCACATGGACCGAAGGAACCGTGTACAGATACACGTCGCGGAAAATGCCCGAGAACCGCCAGAAGTCCTGATCCTCCAGCCATCCTCCCGTGCTCCTTTGGTACACCTCGACCGCAAGCTTGTTATCTCCTTCCGTCAAATAAGGGGTCAGCTCGAAATCGGCCGGCGTAAAGCTGTCTTCGCTGTACCCGACGAATTGGCCGTTCAGCCACACATAAAAAGCCGACTCCACGCCTTGGAACGAAATATAAACGGGCTTGCCCTTCATATGGTCCGGCACGGCGAAAACCTTCACGTAACTGCCGACCGGATTGCGGTCCTCCGGAATGGCCGGAGGGCGAATATCGTTGTAGCCGTCCCACGGATACATCGTGTTGACGTATTGCGGCTTTCCGTAGCCTTGCAGCTGGATGTGTCCCGGCACTTCGATGTCGCCCCATCCGTCCGTAGCGTATTCGCTCCGGTAGAACTCGGCCGGACGCGCCGCCGGATTAACTGCGTAATGGAATTTCCAGATGCCGTTCAGGCTATGGCGCAGCGGCATCTCTCCCCTTGCTTCTGCTTCGGCGGCCGTTTCGTAATAACGGTGGTCCGAATAGGCCGGCAGCCGGTTAACGGCAAACACGCCCGGGTCGGTCAGCCAGGACAGGCTTGGCGTCTGTATCGCTTGCGATTGCACTTGCATTCCCCTCTCCCAAATGTCGAATGAACTTCTCATGCTGCAACTTCATCGAATGTTATCTCTATTTTACCGAACCTGTCATGCCCGCGACAAAGTGCTTTTGCATCAAGAAAAACACTAGGGCCGTCGGAAGGGTCGAAATGACGATCGCCGTCATAATGATCCCGTAGTCGGGCGAATAGCTGGATCCGAGATTGGAAATCAGCAGCGGCACCGTCATCTTCTCCGGCGACTGCAGGACGATGAGCGGCCACAAGTAATTGTTCCAGCTGGACATGAACGTAATGATCGCCGCAGCCGCGTAAGTCGTCTTCATCGTAGGCACGTACACGCGGAAGAACAGCCCGAGCTCCGTCAGGCCGTCGATCCGGCCCGCTTCCAGCAGCTCCTTCGGAAACATCTTCGTGCTTTGCCGGAAGAAGAAAATAAGGAACGCCGTCGTAAACGTCGGCAGCACGACCGACGTCAACGTATCGATGCCGATGAACGGCAGCGTGTCCGAAAAGCCGGCGAACATCTGGTACAGCGGAATCATAAGCGCCGCGAACGGAATCATCATCGACGCAAGCAGGACGTTGAACACGGCGTCCTTCGCTTTGCTGCGGTAAATTTCGAAGCCGTAGCCGGCGAGCGAAGCGATGAGCAGCGCAAGCACCGTCGTCGAAATCGACACTTTCGCCGAATTCAGCATCGCCGTGCCGATGTCGGCGGTATCGATCAGGTTTCGCAAATTGTCGAACAGATGGGAGCCCGGCAGCAGCCGGCCTCTCGTGACGTCAACCGATTCGTTCGTCGCGCTGACGATCATCCATAGAAACGGGAATATCGAGATGAACGCGGCGATTATGAGAAACAAGTAGGTCAAGAAACGTTTAGCCATTCTTATCACCTGCCGCTTTAAACTGGATAATCGACAGAACGATGATCATGATGACGATGGAATACGACACCGTTGCCGCATAGCCGAAGTCTGCCGAATATTTGAACGAAAGATTGTAAATATATTGCGAAATGGACAGCGTCGCGTTGCCCGGACCGCCCTTCGTAATGTTGACGATCTCGTCGAACAGCTGCAGCGTGCCGATCGTCGACGTAATCGACGTGAACAGGATGATCGGCTTCAGCAGCGGAATCGTAATCCCGAAAAATTGCCGCATCGGCGAAGCTCCGTCGATTCGGGCCGCCTCGTAGATGGAATTGTCGATATTCTGCAAGGAGGACAAGTAAAAAATCATATTATAGCCGGTCCAGCGCCATGTAATGGCCAAAATAATCGTTACCTTCGCCCAGAAGGGATCGGTAATCCATTGAATCGGCTCGGCGACCAGATGAAGCTTCATCAAGGCCATATTGACGAGCCCGTCCGCCGCGAACAAATATTTGAACACGACCGAATAAGCGACAAGCGACGTCACCGCCGGGAGGAAGATAGCCGTGCGGAAAAAGCCTTTGAATTTCAGCTTGCTGTCGTTCAGCAGCACCGAAATGAAAAGGCCGAGAATCAGCATGACGGGAACCTGAATGATCAGGTAAATAAACGTATTTTTAACCGCGGTCAGAAACGTCGCGTCGGTGAACAACCGCGTGTAATTGTCGAAGCCGGTAAATTTCATGTTAACGCCCGTGCCCGTCTTGAACGAGAGGAGCAGAGCTTGGATCATCGGGTAAAAATAAAACGCCGCAATCATAACGACTGCCAGCATAATGAACAGCCATCCGGTCAGATTGGCTTTTTTGCTCATGTTCATGCCAGGTTTCGCCGCTCTCACGTCAGCCCAACCCCTTTCCGCAAAATCTTTGAACCAGAGGGCGCCGCCCCTCTCGCTTCCTTAGCCAGCATCGGTAGAAGTGGAGGCGGCGGCGCCTAACGACTCAAAATAGAACAATCGATTTAAATTATTTGACTTGAGCTTCGGCCGTTTTTTGCGCGTCGCTCAGCACTTGGTCGATACTTTTGCCGTTCATGTAGTTCTGCATCTCGACTTTCAGAATGTCCTCGATTGCGTACGTATGCATGCCGTAGTTCACGTTCGGAATTTGTTCCGTCCATTTCGCGAAGTCGGATATCGTCGCCTGTCCGCCGAAGAACTCGTCGGCAGCCTTGTAGGCTTCGCCCGTCGAAGCGGCTTTCAGCGTGCCGATCGCGCCGATCTTCGTTACGAGATTTTGGTACAATTCCGCATCGGAACCAAACGTTTGAGCCAGGAAGTCCGCTGCTTCTTCCTTGCCGTCGACGTTCATGACGTACCACGAGCTTCCGCCGAGGTTCGTTGCGTGAACGGATTCGTTGGCCGACAATTTCGGGAACGGAACGACCGCCCATTTGCCGGATTGCGAAGCTTCCGCTTTGATCGAAGGCGTAATCCAGTTGCCCGTAGGCACGGACGCTACGTCTCCGTTGTTGAACGCGCCGACGAATTGGCTCCAGTCGGAAACCATCGTCACGATGTCGGCATCCATCAGCGCTTTGTACGTTTCGAACGCTTCTTTGAGAGCCGCGTTGCCTTCCAGGTTCGGCGTCGTGCCGTCTTCCTTCAGGTACCACGAGCCGGCCGATTGAATCATCATGCGGAGCTGACCCAGATCGTTCGGGTCAAGCGTCAGCAGGTTTTTGCCTGTCGCTTCTTTGATTTTTTTGCCGATTTCGATGTAGTCGTTCCAGGTGATATCTTGGAGATCCTCGACCTTATATCCGGCTTGCTCCAGGTAGTCGGTTCTGACGTAAAGGCCGACGACGCCGGTGTCGAACGGTACCCCGTATTGTTTGCCGTTCACGCTTGTCGGTCCGATCTTGTAATCCGCGAAATCGGACGCTTTGATCGAGCCGCTCATGTCGTAGAACGAATCCGGATAAGCTTGCAGGAAGCTTTGCGCCCGGTAGTCCTCGATCAGCACGATGTTCGGCAAGCCTTTCGTCGTGCCGGAGTTCAGACCGGTGTTCAGTTTTTGAATAATGTCCGCTTGCGCGTATTCCACGATATTGACGGTCACGTCGGGATTTTTGGCCGCGTAAGCTTCTTTGGCCATCTCCAGCGCCGCGATGTTGAAGTTCGGGTCCCATGCCCAAACAGTAATCTCTTTTTTGCCGCCTTCGCCTTCGGCAGCGCCCTCGTTGCCGCCTCCGCCGTTGCCGGAGCATGCGGTCAACAGAACAAAACTGGCTAGCAATACTGCGAGTAACTTTTTCAACGCTTTCAACCCCCGTTAAAAATGACTTTACGCCTGTAAGCGTTTGCCGGCTAACGATTTCATCTTATCATTGTGCCAAAATAGGCTGTTAGAAATATCTTTTTAAGTATTGGTCATTTCTTTTGTCTTGTTGAAAACGCAATCATTTGGATTTGTACTTTTTTTTGATTTTTGTATTTTTTTTCGAATAAGCTGAAAACCTATGGATTCGGACGGGCCGGCGGCTACCGGACAAGCGGCAGCCTGACCCTGATGCGCGTTCCTTCGCCCCGTTTGCTCGTCAGCGTGACGCCGTATTCGTCCCCGTACAACAGCGCGATGCGTTCATGAACGTTGCGGATGCCGATGCCGGAGAACAGATGGCGGGTGCTCGCCCGGTTCGCCATGCCGTCGTCGCCCTTAGCGTCCGGGACATCCGTACCGTCGCCGTCATGCGTAACGTCCATGACTTCATCGACGTCCATGCCGTCGCCGTTGTCCACCACTTCGCAAATAAGGGCGTCCCGCTCCTTGGACACAAGGACGTAAATGTAGCCGCCCGCCTTCTCGTTAAAGGCGTGGAAAAACGCGTTTTCGATAAAGGGCTGCAGCACAAGCTTCGGCAGCTTGTGCTGCAAGCAATCGGGCGCCACGAAATAGCTGACCTTAATGCGTTCCCCATAGCGGACATGGTTAATATGCACGTAATTTTTTAAATTTTCGAGCTCCTGCTCGATCGTAATCGTTTCGCTGATGTTGCTTACCGTGTTCTGCAGCAGCGCGATAAGCGCGTTGATCGTATCGGTCGCCTTCTCTTTGCTGCCCTGCTGGACAAGCACCTTGATCGACGCCAGCGTGTTGTACAGAAAATGCGGGTTAATCTGCATTTGAAGCGCCGCAAGCTCGGCGTTGCGCTGCCGCTTCTGCGTCTCGATCAGCTTGTCGATATAGTCGTTTAATTCGTCGAGCATATAATTAAAGGCTTGGCCGAGCCGCTGCGTCTCATAGCTGCCTTCGACGGCGATATAGTTGCCGAAATGGTTCGCCGTAATGCTCGCCATCTGGCCGACCAGATTCGTCAGCGACTTGGTCAGCCTTCTCGTGATCAGAAACACGACGACAAGCGCGACCGCTACGATCGCAAGCGAGATGAGTACGATGGTGCTCAGATCGAGCATTTGGCTTAACGCCATGCGCTTGTCGATCAGATTCACGAGATAAAAATCGTAAGTGGGCAAGCTTTGGGACAAAATAAGATGCTCCGTCCCCATCACGTCGGCATTAAGGGAGCCGAGCCCCTGCTCCTCGATTTCCTTGGCGTACGCCAGCAGATCCGGCGCTTCCTTGCCGATCAGTTCCTCGCGGTTGCTGGACACGATAACGCCCGACTGGTCGACGATCGCGACGTCGTTGCCTTCGGAGGTGAAGTTCGAATAAAAGCGGCGGAAGTCCATTTCCCGAATGGCCACGTACATGACCCCGTAGATGTCGCCGCTCGTCCGTTCCATCAGCGCCTTGGAAGCGACGATGACCGATTCGCCCGGCGAATCGGCCCCGAAGGAGCCGTCGAATTGATAAAGAAGCCGCTTCGGGCTTGCCAGCGTCCTCGTCGTAATCACGCTTTCGTTCGCTTCCTCGACCGATAACGGCCAGTAGGCCTGAGCCGACGAATAGCTTCTCCCGTTCACCCCGATCACCTTCAGGCTGACCTCGTACGCTTCGAGGTTCGATTCGACCTGCTTCATCTGCTGGCCCATGTTGTAGTAGATTTTCATATCCGTTAAGGAATCGGCATCGCCTGCCGACAGGTACGTTTTGACCGAGCCGCTTTGCTGCAAATTGCTGGACGCCGTAATGATGGAGTAATTGAACGACTCGAAATTCGTCTTGATCTGGCTGATGATTTTCGAGTTCGTAATGCTGAACGTATTCATGAACAGACGCTCGGACATTCGGACCGTAACGAGCGAGGTCAGCAAAGAAACGGCGATAATGCTAACGACCATCACGATAAAAATTTGAATGAACAACCTTTGCTGTCTGATTTTTTGCAGAAATGTCTTCATCCGCGCCTCTTTCCTTTCCCGGCCAAGTCTTAAGCCGTCGATTCGTTCCTATGTTAACCGAACGGCGGCGGCAAGCGAAACGGCAATAAGCCGCCGGTTCGGCCCGGCGGCTTGGCGCATGCGCTTAAGGCTACAGCCATTCTCTGTCTTTCAGTCCGTACTGCTTGCGGTACAAGCTTGGCGACAGTCCGGTCAGCTTCTTGAACACCTTCGTAAAGTAGCTATGATCCGAATAGCCGACCATGCCGCTGATCTCGGAGATCGAAGCGGTCTCCGTGCGGAGCAGCTCCGCGGCTTTTTCCACCCGGATTTTGTTTAAATATTCGCTGAACCCTTCTTTATTATGAGTCGCGAAGTAATTGGACAGATAAGACGGGTTGAAGTGAAAATGAGTCGCCACTCCCGTCAAGCTAAGCGGCTCCGCGTAATGCTCCTTGATGTAATCCAGCAGCTTCTTCATGTTCGGATTGGCGGCTTCCTGCTTGCCCGCAAGACGGGAACGGGCCTCGGACACAAACATCTCGAGATGCGCGATCGCTTCCTCCGCGTGCTTCGCTTCGTCGATCGTTTTGAAATAACCGTATTTGGACTCTTCCAGGTCCTTCACGTCAAATCCGAGGTTGCCGAGCAGGATCGCGATGTTGAAAATCATATTGCTCAGGAAAGATTTGAATTCAAACACTTCCAGCTTGTAATAGCCCGCCAGCTCCCGCACATGCTGCCGCAAATAGAGAAAAGCCTCGTCGAAATGATGCCGGTTCATGTCGTCCGTAAAGCGGCTCATGTCGAACTTCGGTTCCGCCGGCGGGAGGGGAGGAAGCTGGCCGAACGCCAGCACGTCCGCGTCCTTCCAGTAAAACCGGTAATCGGCCAGCTTCGCGAACCGGTTGCGGTATTGCGAGCCGAGCTGCTGCAGCTCGGCAAACGTATCTCCAACGAGCCAGCCCGCGCCCGGCGCATGCTCTTCGGACCATCCCGCCAGCGCGTAAGCCGCCTCCTTCAGTCCGTTCAAGTCCTTCGCGCCGGCATTCGCCAAATAGACGACGACGCTGCCGTCGGCCGGGATCGGCTCCAGCGCGAGCGGCTCGACCCGGGACCGGAGCTCCTCCTCCAGCTTGGCCGTAATATCCGCTGTAGCCCGGTCCGGAATCCGCCGCAGGTCGACTCCGAATAAGGCGTAGCCGGCGTACGGCAGCGCCCCCGCGGCTGCGTCGAGGTCATAATCGGCGTCGTACCCGGCGATCAGCTTTTCCAGCAGCTGCGAGACGGACGCTTGCCCCGTTCCGGGCGTATCGGGCAGCCGCAGGCCGGGAATTTTGCGTGCCGTCGCTTTCAGAATGGCGAGCAGCTTATCGGCCTCCAGCTTCGGCTTGAGAATATAATCGGCCACGCCGCTCTGAAACGTCGAACGGACGTAATCGAATTCCCCGAAGCTGCTGAGCACGATGAACTCGACGGCCGGATAACGCTCCTTCGCGATGCGCGTCAGCTTCTCGCCGTCCATGACCGGCATGACGATATCCGTCACGACGATATGGGGCCGAAGCCGTTCGATCAGCCGCAGCGCTTCCTGGCCGTTCGAAGCTTCCCCGACGATGGTGAAGCCTTCCTGCTCCCAATTGATCAGATGCTTAAAGCCTTGTCTTGCCAATATTTCATCGTCCACGATCAAAATTTTGCACAAGCTGTCCATTGCCGTCCCCCTCTATCTAGCTATGAACCCGTCTGCCCCGGTTAACTCCTCTACTTCTAATATATCGGTTAACATCCCCCGTATCCGATTATTTACCGGCTGCATGAACGGCGGACCCATGAAACCGCTTCCCGAAATCTTGGAAGACCGTTTGCCGCACGTTATTTTTTCATGCAATACAACTTTAGTCCCGATAATACAGAAGATGGCCGGCAAAAACAACCCCGCACGCGGGAGCTCGGAGGAAACGATTCGCGCCAAGCGATGAATTTGGGCATCAATGGGAGAGTAAAGAAAAAACCGGTCTGCAAAGGACCGGTTCGGTTCGATACGTTACGGAGCGACGGCTCCGTCGCCGATAACGATTCGTTGGTTTCGTGCAGCGTCCCAACGCCGCTGACATCCGCGTCTTAATCGACCTCAGCCGTTAAGGTTTTCTGCCGATAAACGCGAACGATAGCAGACTGCCGCCAAACATTATCGCCGACATCACGATCAGCGATGCTTGCATTCCGGCAATGAACGATTCGCCGCCGCCCAGAATCGAGCCGATAATCGCCACGCCAAGCGTCGCCCCAAGCTGGCGGCTTGAATTTAGAGCTCCGGAAATCGCGCCGGTCTGCTCTTTCGGAACGGAAGACATGACGGCTGCCGTCAACGAAGGAATCGTCAAAGACACTCCGAAACCGATCAGCAGCAATCCGATCATCGTAACGGCATAGCTCGAGCGGCCGTCTGTCCACACTTGCAGCATCGTGCCCAATGCCCCCAGACAAAAGCCGGCGGTCATCGGTATCCGCGCTCCGGTTCTGCCCACGATTCTACCGGTTAAGATGGGGTTAAAGGCGAGCGGAATCATCATCGGAAGAAGCGCAAGTCCGGCTAAGTGGGCCGATAATCCTCGTATTTGCTGAAAAAATAAGGGAAGAACAAACAGCGTTCCCGACAATCCGATATTGATCGCCATCCCGGCGACCATTCCGGCCGATACCGTCTTATTCTTAAAGAGCGGCAATGGAAGCAGAGGGTCTTGGCCTTTCGCTTCGATTATCAAAAAGAGGATAGCCCCCGACAGAGCCAGACCAAAAGCCCCAAGTATAACCGCGGAGCTCCATCCGTACGTTTCCCCCTCCATCAGTCCGAACGACAGTCCGGCTATGGCGGCGACGGCGGCGATTTGGCCCCGCCAGTCAAAGCTTTTCCGCGGTTTGCGGCCCGTTTCCTTCACGAACAGGAAAGTGACGATCAGGCTGACGATTGCCAGCGGTACATTGAGAAGAAAAATGCTGCGCCACCCCAGCGAGTCCGCCATTAAACCGCCGAGAACCGGCCCCGCCGCCATCGCCGCCCCCGTAATCGCCGCCCAAATGCCAAGCGCCCGGGCACGCTGGACAGGTTCAGGATATGCATGCGCGATCAAGGTAAGCGAGGCCGGCATCAGAGCTGCGGCTCCTATGCCAAGAATGGCACGCATTCCGATAAGCGTGCCTAAATTCGAAGCCGCTGCCGAGATCGCCGATCCTGCGAGAAATAGGACGAGACCGCATGTATAAACTCGTTTGGCTCCAAGCGTATCGGCCAACGCCCCCATGGATAGCAGCAGTCCGGCAAACACGATCGTGTAGGCGTTGACCACCCATTGAAGGCCCGATATCCCGCCCCCCAGCTCGGCGCGGATCGAAGGAAGCGCGACGCTCACCACCGTCGTATCCAGAAGCACCATAAAGTATCCAAGCGAAAGTCCGAGAAGGACCAGCGCTTTGGTCGACCTGCCGGTATGGTTGGACTGTATTTGCATTGTTTTTTCCATAGCGATTCCCCTCCATTGAAATAATAACGATTCGCCGTTTCGGGTCATCGAAAGTGTATAATGGATTGTATACTGGAATAAGATGAGGGTTTATCCTAGGAGTTTTTCTCCTACAATAGAAGTCCGAAAAAGGAGAGAAAGAACCGAGTTATGGACCAATCCAACCATACAAGGCTCGATGAGCTGGCACACTTTTTGAAGACCCGCCGCGCCCGTATTTCGCCCGAACAAGCCGGTTTGCCCAATAGAGGCCGGAGGCGAACGCCGGGACTTAGACGCTCGGAAGTGGCGCAGCTTTCCGGCGTCAGCGTGGACTGGTATACGTGGCTGGAACAAGCCCGAAATATTCAAGTGTCGGCTCAAGTACTGGAAAACATAGCCCGCGCTCTCCAGCTTGACCCGAATGAGCGCAAGCATTTATTTTTGCTGGCCCTCCAGCAGCTCCCCGCCGATCTCGCGCCGATAGAAGACACGGTCAGTCCGCCGCTTCAACGCTTCCTTGACTTGCAAGGGACAAGTCCGGCCTATGTGACCGATGCGCGGCTGAATGTTGTTGCATGGAACAGGTCGGCAAGCCTGATTTACGGGAACTATGAGTTGATGTCGACGCGCGAGCGCAATACCGTCTGGCGGACGTTCACCTCGCCATATGTGCGGCAAGTGCTTCAAGAAAACTGGGAAAGTCATGCCCGGCACCGTCTGGCTCACTTTCGCGCCAGCTACGGTAAATTCATTGGCGATCCTTGGTGGATGGAGATCATCGAGGACCTGACGCGGGTAAGCCCGGAATTTCGCGCCTGGTGGCCGAAGCATGATGTCTTGAACGGCCCTGAAGGGAAAAAAATCAATCATCACCCGAAGGCCGGCCTGCTCGTATTTGACCAGATTTCGTTTCTTGCAACGGATGCCGCCCACCTTACCGTCACGATCAATATCCCGTCGAATGAGGATACCATCTCCAAGCTGGAGAAGCTCTTATCCGATTAATTCATTGCAAAATCCGCATCTCTTGACTGGAAAGCTTCATTGTGGTTATTATAGACTCATGAAGTCCGTAATTGGGGGCGGAGGAACATGAAATATTCGAAAGCGACGAATTATGCCCTCCACACGATGCTTTATTTATGCGCCTTTGCGCCGGACAGACCGGTAGGCGTTCAGCAGCTTGCCGAGAAGCAGGGCCTATCCCCGACTTACCTTTCGAAAATATTGACGAAGCTGGTTAAAGCGGGGCTGATTGAGTCGGCTTCGGGAGCGGGCGGCGGATACCGTCTGAAGGGCAAAAAAGAGGATGTTTCCTTTCTGGACATCATTCATGCGGTGGAGGGTACCGCTTCGCTGTTTGATTGCTGCGGCAGCGAGGATTCAAAGTGCCTGATCCATCAGGTGATGCTCGAGGCCGAGAAAGCGATGGAGCGGCATCTGAAAAACACCAAAATGATCGAGGTTGCCGATCAAGCCGCATTGTCCTAGCGTATGTTAGGGCAATGCCAAGCTTTGATTAATTATAGATATCATGTATCTATAAAGTCTTTAAAACAACAAAACGGAGGGATTGATCTTATGAACTACGATTGTGCCATTGTCGGCGGCGGGCCGGCGGGATTAAACGCTGCGCTGGTGCTCGGAAGAGCGAAATTGAACGTCGCCCTGTTTGACAACAGCCAGCCGAGGAACGCCGTAACTCACGCCTCTCACGGATTCATAACGCGGGATGGGGTTCAGCCGGCCGAGTTTCGGCGCATGGCCTACGAGGAGGTGCTGAAGTACCCGTCGGTCCGGCATTGGGAGACCGAGGTCACCGATATTCGGAAGACGGAGCATGGCTTCTCCGTTCGGACTTCGTCGGGCGAGCATGTGGAGGCCCGCAGAGTGATTCTGGCCGCCGGACTGAAGGAAGTGCTGCCCGAGATCGAGGGGGTCCGCGACTTTTACGGCACAAGCCTCTTCAATTGCCCGTTCTGCGACGGCTGGGAGCTGCGGGATCAGCCGCTTGCGCTCGTCTCGGAAAATCCGAACGTGTTCCATACGGCGAAGCTGCTTTACAATTGGAGCCGGGATGTGGTCGTCTGCACCAACGGCCGCCCCGATATTCTGAATGACGAGCAGCGGCGGCAGCTTGCATCCAGAGGCATTCGGATCGTCGATACTCCTGTCGCCGCCTTTTCCGGGCGGAACGGCTTGCTGGAACGGGTGCTTTTCTCGGACGGCACGGAAATTGAGCGAAGCGGAGGATTTATCGGTCCGGCTCAGCTTCCCAATGCGCGGTTCGAAGAAGCGCTGGGCTATGAGACGGCGCAAAACGGCGGGATCGTTACCGATGCGATGGGCAGAACGACCGCAGCCGGAGTATACGCGGCCGGCGATTCGGCTTATGTGATGCCGTCCCAGCTGATTTACGCCGCAGCCTCGGGCAGCAAAGCGGCCATGGCCGTCGTCGCGGATGTAACCGAAGAGAATTGGAAGCCGATTTAAGAGAGCCCTTCTCTTTTCGGCCGAGCTTAAGTCCCGAGACTAAAATCAAGGAAAGGAGCCGGCGCACCGGCTCCTTTATTCTTCCCTTCTACATTTCAAATCCGTTGATCGAATCGCGCATCTGCTTCACGTCGCTGATCGGCGGCCGCCCGAACATGCGCGCGTACTCCCGGCTGAATTGGGTAGGACTTTCATAACCGCCCCGGAACCCGGCATCGGCCGCGTTCAGAGCCTCCGTAAGCAGCAGGCGGCGCGCCTCCTGCAGCCGGATCATCTTCTGATATTGCAGCGGACTTAAGTTCGTTACCTTTTTAAAATGCTTATGCAAAGCTGACGGACTTAAATTGACCTCTTTCGCCAACTCTTCAATCGAGATCGGTTTGTCGTAATCCCGTTTGATGTGGTGGATCGCCTTCGCGACGCCGTTCGCATAACTGCCGGAAACGGCAAATTGCTTCATTAACGCCCCGGGCTCGCCCTGCAGCACCCTGTACAAAATTTCCCGAACGATAAGCGGCGCCAGGAACGGAATGTCCTCCGGCTTATCCAGAAGCTTGACGAGCCTGATAATCGGATCAAGCAGTTCAGGCGTAGTCGGATTGACCATAATGCCCGGCCCCGTCTCTCCATCCCCGATTGAATCGGTTTTCTGCGCGACTTTCAAGATATCATCCGTGTTAAAGGTTATTTCGAGGCCCAGAAACGGAGCTTCCGGCGAAGCCTCGACAATCCTCCCGATAATCGGCAGCTGCACGGAAGTGACCAGATAAGCGGACGGATCGTATACATACCGCTCTTCGCCCAATGCAGAGGTTTTAGCCCCTTGCGCCACGACGCATATCGAAGGTTTGCTAACCCGATGAATCGGCTCCATAACGCGGGACGACCGCAGAAAATGAAGCGCGCCCACAGCCGTTCCGTGCGTGCCGTCCGCAGCCGCATGGCGTTGAATCAGCCGGGCAAGCTCTTCTTGTTGCGATGCGATTTCCGGGGGAATAATCCGCAGACTCATATTCTCGGCTCCCTCGTTCTCCGTATAGTTCAGATGAGCAGATTGTAACAATGAGGATAGGATTAGGCAAGAATCAACCACGATCGGGTTACCGGCGTCAAACGATGCGAACGTATAATGAACCTGCCGGAACCGGTTAAACGAAAAAAAGAAAGAGGGAATCGGAAATGAGCTTAAAAAATAAAGTAGCGATCGTAACCGGCGCATCGCGCGGCATCGGCCGGGAAATTGCCAAGCGGCTGGGCGCGGCGGGCGCCAAAGTGGTTGTGAATTATGCGTCGAATCGCGCGAAAGCGGACGAGGTTGCGGCTGAGATTAAACAGCTCGGTTCGGAAGCTGTCGCTCTGCAAGCGGACATCGCCAAGCTCGGCGACATCGAAAAATTGTTCGCGGAAACGATCGCCACATTCGGCAAGGTGGATATTCTGATCAACAACGCGGGCCTCCTGAAAAACGCCCTACTCTCGGATGTGACGGAGGAAGATTTCGACAAGCATTTCGCCATTAACGTAAAAGGCACTTATTTTGCCTGTCAGCAAGCGATGAAGCATATGGAGCCCGGCGGAACAATCGTCAACTTCTCGACTTCCGTGACGGGTCACATGTTCCCGGCCTACAGCGTTTACGCCGCAACGAAAGGCGCAGTCGAACAAATTACCCGTCAGCTCGCGAAAGAATTCGGGCCTAAAAACATTACGATCAACTGCGTCGCCCCCGGCCCCGTGGGCACGGAATTGTTCTTTGCCGGCAAATCGCAGGAGCAGATTGACTCGATTCGCGTAATGAACGCATTTCAACGGCTCGGCGAGCCGGACGATATCGCTTCCGTCGTCGAATTTCTCGTCGGCGAACAGTCGCGCTGGATAACGGGACAAACGATTCGCGTCAACGGCGGCTATATCTGATCCGGCTAAAGAGTCCTAAACTGCACAAGTGAATAGTCCTCCGATCGCCGTTCATGACGATCCCAATTCATGATAGCGCGTTCACGCCTTCGTTTGCTACAATACAGTCGTTATCAATCATTGCTCGAATAGGGAGGATGCGCATTATGAACAAACGTCCGCTCGGTAGAACGGGCTTACAGGTGAGCGAAATCAGCTTCGGCACATGGGCGATCGGAGGCTCATGGGGGCAGACCGACGACGCCGAGTCGCTTCGCGCTTTGGACAAGGCGATGGATGAGGGCGTTAACTTTTTCGATACGGCCGACGTTTACGGCGACGGCAAAAGCGAGCGTCTGCTCGCACGCGCCACGAAGGGCAAGGAAGACAAGATTCATATCGCTACGAAATTTTGCCGCCAGGGAGATATCCACGACCCGCAGACCTACTCGGAGCAGCGGATTCGCCGGTGGTGCGAGGACAGCCTGAAACGGCTGGAGCGCGAAACGATCGACCTGTATCAGATCCACTGCGCACCGTTTGAGATATTGAAGCAGGGCGCTGTGTTCGAGGTGCTGGACAAGCTCCAGCAGGATGGCAAAATCCGTGCCTACGGCGTCAGCGTGGAAACGGTGGAGGAAGGGCTGTTCTGCTTGGAGAAGTCCGGCGTTCAGGCGCTGCAAATTATTTTTAACATCTTCCGGCAGAAGCCGATCGCGGAGCTTCTTCCCCGGGCAAGCGAACGCGGCGTCGGGCTGCTCGTCCGTCTGCCGCTCGCCAGCGGCCTCTTGACCGGCAAATTTACGGCGGATGCGACATTCGAAGCGGAAGACCACCGGAACTTCAACCGCGACGGCGCGGCGTTCAACGTGGGCGAGACATTCGCGGGGCTGCCGTTCGCCAAAGGCGTCGAGCTTGCGTCCCAGCTTGGCTGGATTGCCGAAGGCCGCGGCAACATGACGCGCGCCGCGCTCCGCTGGCTGCTGGATTTCAAGGAAATTACGTGTGTCATTCCGGGCTTCAAGAACGTTCGTCAGGTCGAGGACAACCTCGGCGTGCTGGAAGCAAAACCGTTCAGTGCGGAAGAGCACGAACGGCTGCGAAAGTTTTACGAGGAGCAGGTCCAAGCCCATATTCGCGGCGCTTATTAAGATATCCAAAAGAAGAGAGCCGGGGGCTTTCCCGGGCTCTCTTCTTTTGGCGCATTTTGAAGAACCGCCGTCCATCCGTGAGGAAGAAAAAAACGCGATTTCGGACTATTTAAATGAAATCCAGCACTTTCTTAAAGGCTTTCTCAGCCGATTGTTCGTTATATTTCGGGGAGAACGGATCGCTAAATCCATGTTGTCCGCTGAACTGCCGTACTTCCACGTTTGGCTTCTTTACTAACATAGCGGCCAATTCATTGACGTTAAACGATTTTTCTTCCTCGGGAAAAAAGAGCAACGCCCGGCATTGAGGCGATATGTCCATATAATTGCGGATGCGGGAACCGTAATAGCCGACGATTCCGTCTACAAGCTTTTCCTTGCCGCACAGCCATGCAACGGTTGCGCCGACGCTAAATCCGATCAAATAGACCTTTTTGTACTTCTCCCTAACATCCGATAATAAGCGGTTTGCTTTCAACGAAGCTTGTTCAAACCCCACATTTTCGATGAAATGGAGGTAGGCTTTCGATTCATCGGCGTAATCAAAGCATTCCCGTTCCAATAAATCGGGGCAATAGACGTCGACATCATTTTCAGAAAGCAATTTGCAAATATATTGCATATGCCGGTTCACGCCATAAATTTCGTGAAGAACAATAATGGCCGTGTCCGAATGTTTGGGTATAAATAGCATGTCCGCATTTGCTCCTTCGACATCCCGATTGCTCTCTATTATACATGAACGAATAAAGCCCTCAAGCGACCTTGCGGCCGTTCGAGGGCTATTATTTACGACTAGAATTTACGCCAATACGGGGCCTGCGGCTTCGACATCGTCCGGGACACCGCTAATGTTTTTTTGGAAATTAGCAACAAAACGCGACGCCAATTCGCGGGCTTTAGCCATATAGCCGGATTTGTCGGTCCAAGCGTTCATCGGCTGCAAAATATCGGAAGGAACTCCCGGAACCGAATCGGGAATATGAAGTCCGAACACGGGGTCCTTCGAATAAGGCACATTCTTGAGCGTTCCGTCCAGCGCCGCGGTAACCATTGCGCGAGTATACGGCAAGTCGATCCGCTCGCCCACGCCGTACGGCCCGCCGATCCAACCGGTATTGATCAGGTAAATGTCGACGTTGTGCCGCGAAATGTTGTCGCTCAATAAGTCCGCGTATACGCTCGGACGAAGCGGCAGGAACGGCGCACCGAAGCAGGCGGAGAACGTCGCTTCCGGCTCGGTCACTCCCCGTTCGGTGCCCGCAAGCTTCGAAGTATAACCCGACAAGAAGTGATAGATCGCTTGCGATTTCGTTAATTTGGCCACCGGGGGCAATACGCCGAACGCGTCGGCGGTCAGGAATACGATCGTGTTCGGATGCCCGGCCGCGCCGCCGGCAAAGGCATTCGGAATATACTCCAAGGGATACGCGGCTCTCGTATTTTCCGTATGACGGTTATCGTTATAGTCCGGGATGCGGGAGACGGCATCTACGGCGACATTTTCCAGAACGGTACCGTATCTGATAGCGTCCCGAATCATCGGCTCCTTCCCGGCGGAAAGACCGATGCACTTTGCGTAGCAGCCGCCTTCAATGTTGTATACGCCCTTATCGGACCATACGTGCTCGTCGTCGCCGATCAACCGGCGGGCCGGGTCGGCCGATAATGTCGTTTTGCCCGTGCCGGAAAGTCCGAAAAACAGCGCTACGTCGCCCGCTTCTCCAATGTTGGCGGAGCAATGCATCGGGAACATGCCTCTCATCGGCATCAAGCCGTTCAGGATGCTGAACACCGATTTTTTCATCTCGCCGGCATACATCGTCCCGCCGATGAGCACGATCCTCCGCTCGAACGAGATGACGATAAACGTCTCGCTCGACGTTCCGTCGACTGCCGGATCGGCTTGAAGCCCGGGAAGGGCGACGATCGTAAAATCCGGCTGGCCGGCAAACGGATTGTCCGCCGTCGGGCGAATCAACAGCTGACGCATAAACAAGTTGTGCCACGCCGTTTCGGTAACGATGCGGAATTTCATCTGATGCTCGCGGTCCGCCCCGGCGAATCCGTCGAATACGAAAGCTTCGCGGCCGTTCAAGTATGATTGCGCTTTCGTATATAACCTAACAAAATGCTCCCCGGAGATCGGGCGGTTGACGGATCCCCAATGTACCGACTCCGCGATACCCGGCTCGTCAACGATGAATTTGTCCTTCGGAGAACGTCCCGTATATTTCCCGGTCAATACTTGCAGCGCGCCCGAAGAGGTCAATCGACCTTCCCCCCGGGCCAGAGCGAGCTCGATCAATCGCGGGGCAGAAAGATTATCATGGACGATGCCGGCATGCCGGAGCAAATTCGTTTCAGCGTTAAGGACTTGCGAATTCATAGGTTATGGACTCCTCTCCAATTGGAATCGTTAGATCGTCACCGGCTTAACTTCACGTTCAGCGGCGTTTGTATCGCTGACGAGTTGGACCAGGTCGACGACTCTGCTCGCGTATCCCCATTCGTTGTCGTACCAGGCAAGCACTTTAACCTCGCGGCCCGAGGCCAAAATCGACAATCCGTCGACGATCGCGGATTTGTTATTGCCGACGAAATCGACAGACACAAGCGGGGCTTCGCAATATTCGACATACCGGGAGAAGTCGCCGGCTGCCGCTTGGCGGAACAGCGACCGCACCTCTTCCGCACTTGTTTCCTTCGATACCGTAACCGTCAGGTCGACAAGCGATACGTCTTGAGTGGGCACCCGCAAAGAAATCCCTTGAATGCGAGGAGCCAGATGCGGCAGAACGTCCGCTATTGCCTTGCCGACGCCGGTCGTGGTCGGCACGATCGATTGCGTGCAGGCGCGGGCTCTGCGCAAATCTTTGTGAGGATTATCCAGATGATTCTGGTCGGACGTGAAAGCATGGACCGTCGTCATCCAGCCTCTCTCCACTTGAAGCGAACGGTCAAGTATGGCGAGGATGGGCGATAAGCAATTGGTGGTGCAAGAAGCGGCGGACAGAAGCCGATGCTTCCCGGGAACGTACATCCCGTCGTTCACTCCCATGACGACGGTAAGATCCATATCGTTTCCGGGAGCCGTAATAATGACTTGCGTCGCTCCTGCCTCCAAATGCTGCATAGCGCCTTCGCGGTTATTGAATTTACCCGTTGCGTCAACGACAAGCGATACTCCGAGTTCGCCCCATGGAAGGTTTCGAGGCTCACGCATATAGACGACCGAGACGGCATGTCCGTTAATGACCAGATGGCCGTCTCGAACGTCGATCGCCGCGTTCCATCGGCCGTGCACCGAGTCGTACTGCAATAAATGAGCCACCGTCTCCACCGGGTAAATCGAATTGATCGCTTTCAATTCCCGGTACGGACGGCCTTCTTCAAACATGCTTCTAACCAAAAGTCTGCCGATTCTGCCCATTCCGCTAATGGCTATTCCCAATATCATTCCCCTCCAGAAATAATATGTTTTATTTGATTATATAGTGTGTATTATTTGATGCAAGATTAAAGTAAATAATGTGCATTTTGGTCATAAAATTCATGAAGAGGGGAAATTGTCCGTAAGATGCTGGGAGAGGGTCAAAACGATGAGGGAATAGATATTAAATAGCGTACACTATTTTCATGTATGATGTGTTTTATTTCGAGGGATAAAAGGGAGCGTGGAAGTTGGCCGGCGAAGAAGCCGCGAAACTCGGATATCATCGCAGATGCCAACTGTATTTTCGCTCCGGGCGGCCCACCGTGCCGTAGACGGTTTCGACATTTACCTCGTTGATCGATACCAAATATTCCAAATATCTTCTTGCCGTAGAATGGCTGGTGCCGGCGAGCTCCGCCATTTCGTCCGCACCTACCGGTTTGCCGATCGAACGGATCGCCTCTCTCATCGTTTTTAACGTAAATTTGTCGATGCCTTTCGGAAGCTGAGCCGCCTCCGCTTGAGGCTTCGAAACGGCTCCCTCTGTCCGGGCGACTGGCCGGAATAACCGGTCGACCTCTTCCTGCTCCATCGTCGTCTTCCGGTTCAACTGCTCGAAGGCTTCGGCGTATTGGGAGAGAGCGGCCAGAAATTTGTCGATCATTATCGGCTTGATGAAATAACCGAACGCCCCGCCGTGAATCGCTTGGCTTACCGTCTCCGTGTCATTGGCCGCCGTAATCAGGATGACATCGATTTTTTCGTTTTTTTGGCGCACGATCCGAAGCAGGTCGATCCCGTTCATATCCGGCAAATACACATCCAGCAAAATCAGATTCGGCGTGTACGCCTCCAGCAGCTCCAACGCCTGAGCCCCGGTGGAGGCGGTAGCCACGACGGCGAACCGTTCCTGTTTGCGCGTAAATTGCTCATAGATTTTGGCCGCAACCGGATCATCCTCCACGATCATGACCGTAATCGGAGATGGATTCATGATGAATACCTTCTTTCTGATGGGATTGTGACGGATATTTCGGGATCACGACGGTAAACCTCGCTCCGCCCGTATGGCTTTTGTCGATATAAATGGCGCCTCGAAGCGCTTCAAGCTCATGCTTTACGAGCGCCAGCCCCAGCCCTCTGCTTCCTCCCTTCTTGGAGGAGTAACCGTCGGCGAAGATCGCGCCGGTCTTGTCTTGCGGAATGCCGGGCCCGTTATCCTCGATGTCGAAAATAATATCGTTCCCGAAATCGGTAAACGAAACGCGGACTTCGGCCTCATGGCTCCGCAGCTCCAACGCCGCTTCAAGGCCGTTGTCGATAATATTGCCGATGATCGTTACGAGCGACTTGGCCTCCACGTGTTCGGGCAGTTCCAAGAGCCGGCTGTCCGGATCGATGACAAGTCCGGCCTTCAGTTCTTTCGCCCTGTTGATCTTGCCTAGCAGGCATGCCGCGATTAGCGGGTCTTTCACCGATGCGACCAAAAAAGCGATAACATCTTGCCTTTCCTTCACTTCGTCCGTAATCAGCTCCATCGCTTTGTCGTAATGCCGTAAAGCGAGCAAGCCGTAAATGGTATTCAATTTGTTGAGATATTCATGGTTTTGCGCACGCATGTTGTCGGAGAAAGCTTTTATTTTGGAAAATTCGTCGGTAAGCCGCTCGATCTCGGATACGGTATAGATCGTAAACACGACTCCGATCGCTTCGCCCCCTTGAATAATCGGCATCGCCGTCAACGCGTAAAGACGGCCGCCGAGGAAAACCCGCCCCTGTTGTACGCCCTGTCTCGACTCGAGCGCTTCACGCGTAACCGTCTGCAAGTTCGGATTGGAAAGCTTGCTGCCGACGGTTACCCGCTGCGGGCCCAGCAGCTCGCGCGCCCGCTTGTTCATATTGATCACCTGCTGCTGCATATCGACGGCGACAATCGCGTCGCGGATCGACTCGAACGCCGCTTCGCGCTGCCGGTACAGGAATGATATTTGTTCCGGTTCGAGGCCGAGGATAAGCGTCTTCACCCGGCGGGCGATCAAATACGCGCCGGCGCAGCCCAAGACGACAAGCAAAATCGCTACCCCATAAAGACTGCTCTGATAAGACCGGCCCAGATCGTGGACTGTTTGTACCAGGAAGCCGACGGACACAATGCCGACGATCTCGCCTTCACCGTTCCGGACGGGGGTTTTACCGCGCAGCGACGGTCCGAGCGAACCTACCGCTTCGGAAATAATGGATTCGCCTTTCAGAACGGGGGCGTTGTCTCCGCCCTCCATTTTTTTGCCGATCCGGGCCGGATCGGGGTGCGAGTAACGAATCCCTTCCTTGTTCCCGACGACGACATAACTTGCTCCCGTTTCCTTGCGAATAGCCTCCGCGATCGGCTGAATAACGGCCGACGGATCGGGCGCTTCAAAAGCGGCTGCAATCCTCGGATCTTGAGCCGTCATTTTCGCGACCGTCAATGCCTGTTGACCGATATATCGGGCAAGGAGCTGATCGACTGTAAGCGAGAAGACCGACCAGAAGAGGCACAAGCTTGCAAAAACGGCGACGGATATAAGGAGGGCAATTTGAGTAAACAGACTGATCCGTAGTTTTCTCGTTTGTCGCATCGCCGGTCTCCTTTTTACACATGGGCTTAAAGTAAAGATTAGGATTGCAGGATTGGATTTGTCTATTGTACCAAACGGATGAATTCGCTTCCATACCGGCCGATCCGTGACATTTATGAAATTAATGCGAACAATTTGGGAAAACTATGCGCCTTCAAGCGGTTCTCTTATACTGATTGAAACCGCTTACTGAAACCGTTTTATTTGCAGTGGAGCAGGATGAATAAGGGAGGTAAACGAAATGTTATCGCTGCTCGGTTTTTTGATGGTTGTGACATTTATGTACCTGATCATGTCCAAACGGCTTTCCGCCATTGTAGCGCTTATTCTTATTCCCGTCTTATTCGCACTCATCGCCGGATTTGGAAACGAGATCGGCTCCATGATGATGGATGGGGTGGAATCGATCGCCCCGACGGGCGTCATGCTTATCTTCGGCATTTTATATTTCGGCATTATGATTGACGCCGGCTTGTTCGATCCGCTTGTGAACCTGACTTTGAAAGCCGTTAAGGGCGATCCGCTGAAAATCGTGGTGGGCACGGCGATCCTTGCGCTTCTTGTCTCGCTTGACGGCGACGGCTCCACGACTTATATGATCGTTATCGCCGCAATGCTGCCGCTTTACAAAAAGCTGAATATGAATCCGCTCATCCTGACGGCTGTAACGATGCTGGCGGGCGGGGCGATGAACATCCTGCCATGGGGCGGCCCGACCGCACGAGCGATCAGCGCCTTGCATCTGGACGTATCGCAGGTGTTTATTCCGGTCATTCCGGGAATGGTCGTGGCCGCTTTCTGGGTCATTTTGGTCGCGTACATCATCGGACGGAAGGAACGCAAGCGGCTTGGCGTCGGCATGTACAGCCTTGGGGCGCTGGATCTTCAAACGTTTGGCGGCAATTCGGCGGCTGTCGAGGTACCGGACTACAAGCGGCCGCGGCTCATTTGGCTGAACTTTGCGCTTACGGTCGCTTTGATGGCGGGATTGATCATCGATAAGATACCGCTTGAGGTTCTTTTCATGATCGCGTTTGCGCTTGCGCTGATGATCAATTATCCGAAACTGGAGCAGCAGAAGGAACGGATCGCCGCCCATGCCGGAAACGCGTTGAACGTAGCGGCGATGATTTTCGCCGCCGGTATATTCACGGGGATTCTGAGCGGTACGGGGATGGTCGACGCGATGGCCCAAACGATGGTGGACATGGTGCCCGAGTCGCTTGGTCCGCATCTGCCGGTCATTACGGCGATTACGAGCATGCCGCTTACCTTCTTTATGTCGAACGACGCTTATTACTTCGGCATTCTGCCTTTGCTTTCGGAGGCGGCAAGCAATTACGGGATCGATCCCGCGCAAATGGGCATCGCTTCGCTGCTCGGCCAGCCCGTTCACTTGCTCAGCCCGCTCGTTCCGTCGACGTATTTGCTGGTCGGCCTGGCCGGCGTCAACTTCGGCGATCACCAGCGCTACACGCTGAAGTGGGCGATCGGCACGACGCTCGTCATGCTTGTAACGGCTTTGATCCTCGGCGTTATCCGCTTCTGAGGAATGAGAAAAGGGAGCACGTCAATGGTGGCGTCTCCCTTTTACATATTTTATATCCTTTATTAATCCCATGGATGAACATCGCATAAGGGATATCCATTGCATACTCATCCGTTATAGAACTGTATTCTTATTTAAATATCCCCAAACAAATCGAGCTGCTCGACTTCGGGGGCCTTCGGTTCCGGCAGCGGCTCCATCGGGTCGCCGCCATCCGGGCGCCGCTGCCCGAGCAGCGCCATCATCTCCTTGGCGTTATCCGCGGCGTCGCCGCCCGAGTTGTTGTTGAATATGACGTCGACCTCCGCGCTTTGCCGTTCCAGCTCCCGCAGCCGGCCGAGCCACTCGGTCAATTCCTCCGTGCTGTAGCGGTACAAATACCGGACGTCGCGCCAATTGGCCGCTCCGCCTTGATTCCAGCCGGCCGCGTTCCGCCCGTGGAAACGGACCAGCGTCATCTCCGGGCTGGTCGCTTCCAGCACCGTCGGGATCGAGCCCGCTCCGGCTTGCGGCTCGTCGCAGACGCTATGGATCCAGCCTTCCCGCTCCATAAATTGCAGCGTCTTGCTCCGGTATTCCTTCGCAAACCAGCTTTGATGCCGAAACTCCAGCGCGCACGGAATGCCTTCCATCCTCTGCTTCGTTTCCCGGAGAAGCGCGACATGCTCGCGCGTGCAATCGAACCAGGGCGGATATTGGAACAATGCGGCCTTCAGCCTGCCCGCAGCGATAACCGGCGCAAGCGACTCCCGGAACGCCTCGAACATCGGGCCTGGCTCTGCCGATTGGGCGGCTGCGGCCGGCCCGCGCTGATGACCCGTCATGCCCTGATACGCTTTTACGACAAAACGGAGCGAAGCCGGCGTCTCCTCCACCCATTTGGCAAAACGCTCGGGAGGCTGTATCGCGTAAAAGCTGCTATCCACCTCCACCACCGTAAAGTGGTTTGCGTACTCCCGCAGCCGGTCCTTTGCTTTCAGCCCCGGAGGGTATAACCTTTCGTGATCGCCCCAACCGGCCAGTCCGATATGAATAGCCATCCTTCGCCCACCTCCTTCGGGTTTTAGCTGCCATTTTTTCGCCACATTTTGTATCTATAAACAACGTTACTTTACTATAAATCGATGCCCGGCCACAACTCCATGAGATCGAAGCTTACTCAAAAAATATCAGCTTAGCCGTCGATCCTACCGGAATAAGCTCCTCCGCATACCGCTCCAGCTTCCTTTTGTCGTCCGGCGTAATAACGCCGTGGCCGTAAACATGAATATAGACCGTGCCCGTTATTTCATCGTACCGGTTGAAAGCGACGCCGATCCCCGGAAACAAGGAGCCAAGCATGGCGAAAATATCGTCCTGGTTGAGCTCCGGACGAAGCGCCGCGGCCTTAAGCGGTTCCGGAACGTCCGGATTCGTGCCGCCTTCCGCCGGAACGCGGTCGTACGGCTCTACGCTGAAGCAAATATAATGAGAAAACCCGCCGATCGCATATCTTCTTAACGCCGCGGCATCCTTGTCGGTCAGCCGCAAATCGCCGTCCCAGGCGTAGATAACCGCACGATGCCGGCCGCTCGTACGAACGCGCACATATCTTAATTGCGGAAACCGCTCCTTAACCGCTTCTTCCAGCCATAAACGCGTCCCCATTCGTTGCACCTCCGATTCGCAATCAATCGCGTCTAAATGATACGGCCCAGTCGAAACCAATGCGATACATTATTCCCAGAAAAATGATAACGCTTACAATAATGATATGACCTCGCTTGCATTCTATGCCTATACCGTTCGAAACGATAGACTTGGCGCTATAAACTTGGAACCGGAATCGGATTTAGCCCGGGAGCTGCGGACAGCTCCCCGGCGATGCGACGCGGATGGCGTTATTTGCCGGCCTCATGCGCTTGAAGCGTCTCCGTCAGATTGCCCGCAGGACAATGGCTCGGCATCAGCCATCAGCCCGGCACTTGAGGTACGACAACGAGCCGCGTTCTGCCGTTTTTGCGCTGTCGGCGGGTTTCCGTCGGGATGGCCCTTACGCCGGCGACCTCGGCCTTCCCGCCGCGATCCTTGCGGACCGTCACTTCAAAAATAAGCCCCCGCATCGTATAGTCGTTGCGCCACAGCCGGCTGGAAATGAAATTTCCGAGCGAATATACGGCCGTTCTTGTTTTGACCTGTCCATAAACATCCTTCGTCCTCCGCTTGATGAAGGGCTGAACGACGTGCGGATGCGCGCCGAGCACGATATCCGCGCCTTGGTTGAACAGCAGTTCGACGAGGTTCTTCTGTCTCGCGTTCGGCGTCCGAACGAACTCCCGGCCGAAGTGCATACAGACGACGATGAGATCCGTCTGTTTTCTTAATCTGGCGATATCGGCGACGATTTTGCCGCGGTCGATGCGGTTCACCATCCACGAGCTTGCGACCGGCATCTTATTGGTCCCGTACGTATACGACAAAATGCCGACCTTTATCCCTTTGGCTTCGGTAACGAGCAAACGCTTCGATTCCGCGGCGGAACGGTACGTTCCCGTATGCTTCAACCCGTTCCGGTCCAATACGCGGAGCGTACGCCGCAACCCTTGGGCGCCGCCGTCCATGCAATGATTGTTCGCCGTCGTGAGCACGTCGAAGCCGGATCGTTTCAGCGCGGGGGCAAGCGCGTCGGGACAGCTGAACTGCGGATACCCCGTTCTTTTGTTAATCCGGTCGTAGCTTGAAGGAACGTCCGGCTCGCCTTGCAGCCAGTCCGGTCCGGACAACGTCGTCTCCAAATTGCCGATCGCAATATCCGCTTTGCGCAGCAAAGGAGCGGCCTTGGCGAACAAAGGCGCAAAATCGTAACGCCCGCCGCCTTCCCGCGCCGATTCGATAACGGCCTTCTTCATCAATAAATCCCCGACTGCAGCAATCGTAATGGTTGACAAGAGCAGCCCTCCCCGTCATGATGCTTACAGCGTATTCTTATGGAAGGGCGGTTGCCATGGGCAATCGAACAAAAAGGGCTTCGGACCGTCATGCGGCGAACCTCTGTCAAACGACGCGGAGGCCGCGGCCAATCGACCGGGGCCTCTTCTTTGCCGCATTAGAAAAAAAGCCATCCTTAAGTCAACGATGACTTGGGATGGCTTCTTCATTCCGTCATAACGGCTTATTTCTCAATTTCGTAAAAATCGTAAAGCTGATCGAGCATCAGGTTGGCCGCCAGAATGCCTCCGGCCGTATTCCAGATCGCGTCGTCCACTTTATGGGCGTTGCCGCTCTTCACGGCGTTCAAGTTCTGCCACAACGGATCGTTCACCCACTCTTGCTCCGTCGCGTTCGCTTTGCCGTCGCCCGTTTCGTACGTGAAGTAGAACAGGATGTCGGCATCCGCTTCCGGCAGCCGTTCCTTCGTAATTTCGTCGACGAATTTGTCCTTGGCGTTTTTCGTCATTTCGGTGCGGGCAATGCCGATCTGGTCAAAAATAACGCCCGAGAACGTGTCCGTATGGTACACGCGCGTCTTGCCGGCCATAAACCGGACGACCGACACCGTCTTGTTCAGCTTGTCGCCCGCCTTCGATTTGAAGTCCGCGATGCGGTCGTTGTACGCCTTCATCAGCTGCTCGCCTTCGGCCGTTTTGCCGAGCGCCTCGGCGTACAGCTTGAAGTTGACCTGCCAGTCGCCGCGCAAATCTTCGGCCATCACCGTCGGAGCGATTGCACTCAGCTCCTCGTACACTTTCTCTTGGCGCATCTTGTTGCCGATAATGAGATCCGGCTGCAGCCCGGCGATCAGCTCGATGTTCGGCTGGCTTTCTTCGCCGACGACCGTTACGCCCTCCATCTGATCCTTAATGTGATCGTACCAAGGATCTCCCGTCCACGATTTGACGGCGCCGACCGGCTTCACGCCAAGCGCAAGCAGCGCTTCCGTCCCTTCGTTCGTAAGAACGACGACCTTCTGCGGCGTGCCGGTAATTGTCGCTTCGCCCATCGCATGCTTCACGACGCGCGTGCCGCTGTCCGATTGAGCCGGCGAAGCCGCCGGGCTTTCCGAAGCGGGCGCGGCGCCGTTATCCGCGGATACGTTGTTCGAGCCGTTGCTTCCGCAGCCCGTCAAAGCGATCGCCATCACGAGAAGCAGCGCACCCCACCAGCCGATGCGGCTTTTTGATTGTTGATGGTTTCTTTTTACCATTTCTAGTCCCCCTATGTATATTAAATTGATAATGATTATCAAACAGCACTTTCAAAATATAAAACGTCGACTCGATAAAGTCAAGCAAAAATTGAGAATGATTATCAAAAAATGTTTGACACCCTATCTAACCTCTACTAAAATTCAGAATGTAGCTTTGAAGCTGGCTCGAAAACATTTTAATGAAAAGATAGAGGAGACCAACATGCGGACAATCGGGCTGCTCGTTTCGATATTCGCGCTTGCTGCGGCCGTCATGTGCAGCATCGCATTCGGCGTCACGGACATCCCGCTGGCGGACGTCTGGCAATCTTTCGTCCGATTCGACGGCAGCAATGAACATCTTATCATCCAAACGGCAAGAGTCCCGCGCGCCTTTATCGCCGCCGCCGTCGGCGCTTCCTTGGCGGTTGCCGGCTGCGTCATGCAGGTCATTACGCGCAATCCGATCGCTTCGCCCAGTACGCTTGGCGTGAACGCCGGCGCCGCTTTTTTCATCGTGCTGGCTACCGGATGGCTCGGGTTAAGCGGCCTGCAGGCGTCGACATGGGTCGGGCTGCTCGGGGCCGCCGTCGGCGGCTGCATCGTCTTTATGCTGGGAAGCATCGGCAGAGACGGGATGACGCCGGTCAAAATTACGCTCGCGGGCGCCGCGATGACGGCTTTTTTCAGCTCCTTGACGCAAGGGCTGATGCTGTCCGACGGCAAAATGTTCGACCAAGTGCTCGTCTGGCTGGTCGGCTCGGTCGCGGGCCGGGAGATGGGCCAGCTTACCGCCGTTCTCCCGTATATGGCCATCGGCATGGCGATCGCCCTGCTGCTCTCGCGCCATCTGAACGTGCTGGCTATGGGCGACGACGTTGCGCAAGGGCTTGGCCAGCGGGCGGCCGCCGTTAAGCTCGCGGCCGCCGTATCGATTATTTTGCTGGGCGGCTCTTCCGTGGCGGCGGCCGGGCCGATCGCTTTCGTCGGCATTATCGTGCCTCATGTCGTCCGGCATCTCGTCGGCAGAGACCTCCGCTGGGTGTTGCCGTATTGCGCCGTGCTGGGCGGGCTGCTGCTCGTATCGGCCGATCTGGCCTCCCGGTACATCGCCATGCCGAAGGAAGTGCCCGTCGGCGTCGCGACCGCGGTTGTCGGCGTGCCGTTCTTCGTTTATATCGCTAGGAAAGGCAGACAGCAAACATGAGCAAATACCGGTCGCTCCGTTCAGCGAACGCCACCTTTTCCTTTCTTATAGAAAAAAGAGCGGTATGGATCGCATTCCTGCTGCTCCTGCTTTGCCTTGCGGCGATGATCGTGTCCACCGGAATCGGCAGCCAATTCGTATCGCCGCTGCAAGTCGTCAAAGCCATATTCGGTCAAGCGGATCCGATGAATCAGGTCATCGTGACGAAGCTGCGGCTGCCCCGGGTCATTACGGCCGTTCTGGTCGGCGCTTCGCTTGCCGCGGCGGGCGCCGTGCTGCAGGGCATCATCCGCAACCCGCTCGCTTCCCCGGACGTTACCGGCATTACCGAAGGCGCTTCGCTTGGCGCCGTTCTTTTCATCTTTATGTTCGCGGGCACGGTCCCGATCGCCTGGATGCCTTTCGCTTCGATGCTGGGCGCTTTTGCGATTACCGCTTTGCTGTACGTTCTCGCTTGGAAACGCGGCGTGACGCCGCTAAGGCTCGTGCTGATCGGCATCGGCGTCTCGGCCGCGGTCAAGTCGATCTCATACATGCTGATTATCGCGGGGCCGCTGCAGCTCGCCGAACGGTCGCTTACGTTTATGACGGGGACCATCTACGGCGCCTCCTGGGAAGACGACGTGCTGACGCTGCTGCCGTGGGTATGCGTCCTGCTGCCGGTCACTTGGCTGCAGGCCCGCCATCTGAACATCCAGCTGCTCGGCGACGACGTCGCGACGAGCGCCGGCTCCCGCGTTCAGCTGCAGCGTTTCGTGCTGCTGGCGCTAAGCGTCGCGCTTGCCGGAGCGGCCGTCTCCATCGGCGGAGCGATCGCTTTTATCGGGCTTATGGCGCCGCACATGGCGCGCAAGCTCGTCGGCGCCTCGTTCGGCGCTTTGCTGCCGGTCAGCGCATTGCTCGGCGCGATTATTTTGCTGCTGGCCGACCTTGTCGCCCGTACGGCGTTCCTGCCGAGGGACGTGCCGGCCGGCGTCTTGACCGCGGCTATCGGTGCGCCGTTCTTCATCTATCAGCTTTACCGCAACCGAAACCGAAGCTAGCGACGGGAGGAATAACGAATGAGCCTGCTTGAGGCGAAGGGACTGGGGCTGTCTTACGGAGGCGCCTATATATTCGAAAATTTGGATCTGGTCGTCCCGCAACAAAAAATAACGGTGCTGATCGGCAGCAACGGCTGCGGCAAATCGACGCTGCTGCGTTCGATGGCCCGTCTGCTGAAGCCGCAGCACGGCTCGGTCGTCTTGGACGGGGCGGACATGATGGGCATGCCCGCCAAGGAAGTCGCCCGCAAGCTGGCGATTTTGCCGCAAGGACCAACCGCTCCGGAGGGACTGAAGGTGCTGGAGCTGGTCAAGCAGGGGCGTTATCCGTACCAAAGCTGGCTGAAGCAATGGTCCAAGGAAGACGAAGCCGCCGTGGCGGCGGCGCTCGAATCGACGGGAATGAGCGAGCTGAAGGACCGCGAAGTCGATTCTCTCTCCGGCGGCCAACGGCAGCGGGCGTGGATCGCGATGACGCTGGCCCAGCAGACGCCGCTTATTTTGCTGGACGAGCCTACGACTTATTTGGACATGGCCCACCAGATCGAGGTGCTCGATCTGCTGTACGAGCTGAACCGCCGGGAAGGCCGCACCGTCGTCATGGTGCTGCACGACATTAATCTCGCCTGCCGGTACGCGGACCATATCGTCGCGATTCAGGGCGGGCGCATCCGGGCGCAAGGGGCGCCCGAGGAAATCGTCGACGCGAAGCTGATAGCCGACGTGTTCCAGCTGGAGTGCGAAATTATCGCCGACCCGCTGTTCGGCACTCCGCTGTGCGTGCCGCACGGCAAAGGCCGCATCCGTTCCAAGTGAACGGCCGCGGCCTTTTTTGTTTGGGCGCTCCGGCGCCGTCCGGGTACCCACGTGGTGCACTTTTGCACCTTATGCGGCGCTCCGGTGCCGGCCCGGTACCCATCGGGTGCACTTTTGCACCTCGTGCGGCGCTCCCGTGCCGGCCCGGTACCCATCGGGTGCACTTTTGCACCTCGTGCGGCGCTCCGGCGCCGTTCGGGTACCCACGTGGTGCACTTTTGCACCTCGTGCGGCGCTCCGGTGCCGTCCGGGCATCCATCGGGTGCATTATTGCACCTC
>NZ_JBHUMY010000007.1:271442-367380 GCF_042685365.1 Paenibacillus thailandensis
CACTTTTGCACCTCGTGCGGCGCTCCCGTGCCGTCCGTGCACCCACCTGGTGCACTTTTGCACCTCGTGCGGCGCTCCCGTGCCGTCCGTGCACCCACCTGGTGCACTTTTGCACCTCGTGCGGCGCTCCCGCGCCGTCCCGGTACCCACGTGGTGCACTTTTGCACCTCATGGGGCGCTCCGGTGCCGGCCCGGTACCCACGTGGTGCACTTTTGCACCTCGTGCGGCGCTCCGGTGCCGTCCGGGCATCCATCGGGTGCATTATTGCACCTCGTGCGACGCTCCGGTGCCGGCCCGGTACCCACGTGGTGCACTTTTGCACCTCATGCGGCGCTCCCGTGCCGTCCGGGCACCCACCTGGTGCACTTTTGCACCTCGTGCGGCGCTCCCGCGCCGGCCGGGCGCCCATGACGCTTTGCTCATCGCTTTTTCCGCTCGGAATACGGGTTACTTCCGGTAAAAACGTAACGGATGCGAGGCAGCTTGTACAGCAGCCCCGGCCTTTTGTCCAGCAGATTGTTCTCGACATTGCAAGTGACCAGCCGGCGCAGGCCGGCCATTGTACCGGGGAGTTCGCGTATGCCGGTATGGTTCACGGTTAAATGCTCCAACGCCTCCAATTCGCCGATTTCATCGGGCAACCGGTTCAGCGACATCGCCGCCTTCGGAATAACGCCGCCGACCGGCACGCCATAGTAGCTCCCACCGATAATAGACAAGCTTCGCAGACGCTTCAACCGTCCGATTTCCGGCGGGATTTCCTCCAGGTCGGCGCAATAAATCGTCAGTTCCTCCAGCGTTTCGATATCGAACAGCTCGCGGGGAAGCCGCCTGACGTTCTGCTCGAATAATGTCAGCTGCTTTAGCCGTTTCAGCTTGCCGATTCGTGGCGGAATTTCGGTTATGCCGAAGTTTTCGATATGCAGCGACAGCGCTTGATGCCGGATGGCGTCGTCCAGAAACTTGTCGAAATCCACATGCCGGCTTAACTCCAGAAACAAACCTTCGATTTCGTTCGACAGCCGCTCCGCTTCCGCTTCCTCAACGGACAATCTCCCGATCTCTTCATGGGCGATATTCAGAAGAAAATCGTTCCCTTCGCGGTCCCGGAACGTCAAATCCTCCGGCAGGTCGGGGCCCCGCCAAGCGTACAGGCTGTCCGCCGCTTCCTTCAGCAGCGCCCCCGCCTCCTCGCAGCATCGGTAGGCATAATACACGCCCGGCGTATATGCGACGCCGCTCGTTTGACGAAGCTCTTCAAAGGTGTACTCGGCCACCCGGAACGGGAGCAGCTTGGTCAACAGATCCGCATAGTTCTTCGTATACAGGGACACCTCTTCATCGATTCCTTCATACCTATGCACGCCTACAACAAACGTATCGCCGTTTGCGATCGCATAATCGATCAGCGCCTTGTAGCCGTCTCCGTAAGGCTCGGACCGCAATCGGATTGCTTTTTTCACGTGAAACCTCCTCCTTCATGATGAACTCCCCGTTTATTTCCGCGGAAAGCTCCCGATACAGCCCCGACACCCATCCCGATGCCAATTCCGACGCCAATTACGCACATAAGGTTCCCCGTCACGATCCCGCCACAACCCGCCAGTTCCGCTCGCCGTCCGCACGGATGACGCCGTGCCGCCTAATGTAATCGGCTGCGAGCACCGCCATGTCGTCCGCCCCTTCCAGCACGACGGGCTTGCCGCGGAACATGTCGTAATCGCCGCCCCCCGCCGCGCGGTAATTGCTCATGACGACGGTGAACGACCGGTCGTCGGCGACCGGCTCCCCGCCGCGCGTCAGCTTCGTGACCCGCTTGCCGACCGGCAAGGAGACGTTCAGCTCGTATTCGATGCCCGCCCACATATCGTAGTTATAGTGCTGCGGCTTCGGCTCCAAATAGGCCCGGCTTACGGCAGGCCCGCCCGCTTCGTCCATGTCGAAATAAGCGGCCGTCTGCTCCAGCGCCTCCCGTATGTCCTTGCCGGTCAGCCGAAGAACCGTTAACGTATTCGGATAGACGAAGTTCGACAGCACGTCGCGCATCGTAATATTCGTTCCGAAGCCCCGGGCCTCTTCGCTTAAAAGCGCCGTATTCGACAGCTCCGCACCCGTCGCCGCAAGCTGAACCTGATGTACGAACGAAATAAAAGGATGCGCCGCCAAGCGGCAGGCAAACGGGTCGTCGATCCGCAAATCGCCTTCCGCCCGGCCGATCGGCTCGTCCAGCCAGCTTTGCGTCCGCCGCTCCAGCTCGCCGGTCAGCTTCATAACCGCCTCGTCCGCCGGCGTCGCTTCGTCCGGCTGCAGCAGCTCCGCGCGCTTCGCGGTAACGGCCCATCGGCCTCCGCTCTTCTCGAGCTCGACCGTAACCATCCCGACGGCTTGCCCGCCCGACCCCGGCTGAACGACGGCCACCCCGTTAACTTCCCCGGCGATTAGCCGGTGCTGATGCCCGGTAACCAGCACGTCAATCCCTTCGGCTTCCGCGCATATGGCGTAGCCTTGATTTTCGCCCGAAAGCCGCTCCGTCGGCTCCCCGGTCTCCAGATCGCGTTCGAAGCCGCCGTGGTAGCTGACGATCAGCAGATCCGGCCGCTCCGTGTCGCGGATGCGCCGGACCCATTCCTTCGCCGCTTCAAGCGCGTCCCGGAACTTCAGTCCTTCGATATGGCGGGGATTTTCCCAATTCGGGATATAATGCGTCGTAAGGCCCAATATAACCGCCTTTAATTGGCCTTCCAGCCATTTGACGACATACGGCGGACCAAAAGCCGGCTCGCCCGTCGATTCGTCCACGATATTGGCGGACAGCCACGGAAACCGGGAATCGCGAACCGCCTGCCGCAGCAGCGGAAGGCCGTAATTGAACTCGTGATTGCCGGGAACGGCGGCATCGTAACCGAGCGCGTCCAGCGCTTGAATGAACGGGTGAGTCCCTTCCGGCCTTGCAGCCGCGAAAGAAGCAAGAGGCGAGCCTTGCAGCAGGTCGCCGTTATCGATCAGCAGCATCGCTTCCCCGCGTTCCCGCACCTGCCGGATCAACGATCCGAGCTTCGCGAGTCCCGTGTCCTTCTTCCCGTTCGTCCGGTAATCGATGTCCCGAATGTACCCATGAATGTCGCTGGTCGCCATAATCCGGCATATAATGCGTTCTTTCTGCTCCATCTCTCCCACTCTCCTGCCCTATCGACTTATTCTTCCATTGTAGCAGTTTATACCTGACTTTATATGTAACTTTTTGTCTTTACAATATATTAATTCCTACTTTACCTAAAGATAATAAAAGCTTAATATATTAGGCAAGTAAGACTAATAGAAAGATTTGGAGGGAATCAGATTGAAAAAATTGCGCGCATTTGCTTTACCGCTGCTCTTGTCCGCGGTTCTCATGTTGGGCGCCTGCGGGGGCAACGGCGGCTCTTCTTCCAACGGGGGCTCGTCCGCCGCTCCGACTCCGGGCGAATCCGCTTCTGCATCGCCGTCGGCCGAACCTAGCGCGGCTCCCGAGGGGTATGTTCCGACCGAATTGACCGTCCAATTCGTTCCTTCGCAAAACGCGGACACGCTGGAAGCGAAAGCGAAGCCGCTCGAGAAGCTTCTGGGGGACAAGCTGGGCATTCCGGTTAAAGTCAGCGTATCGACGGACTACAACACCATCATCGAAGCGATGGCTTCGAAAAAAGTCGACGTCGGCTTCCTGCCTCCGACGGCTTACGTGCTGGCGAAAGAAAAAGGCGCGGCCGAGGTCGCTCTCCAGGCGCAGCGCTACGGCGTCGAAGACGCTACCGGCAAAGAGACGACCGAGCTGGTCGATTCGTATTACGCGATGATTATCGTCAAAAAAGATTCCCCCATTCAAAGCGTCGCAGACTTAAAAGGCAAAAAAATCGCTTATCAGAACGTCACCTCCTCCGCCGGATACGTATGGCCGGCCGCCGAGCTGCTCGAAGCCGGCATCGACCCGCTGAAGGACGTAGAGCCGGTTACGGTTAAAGGCCACGATCAGGCGGTAATCGCCGTGCTGAACGGCGACGTGGACGCAGCCGCTATTTTCCAAGACGCGCGCAACACCGTCGTGAAAGATTACCCGACCGTATTCGACGATACCCGCGTCGTCGTCAAAACCGAGCCGATTCCGAACGACACGGTCTCCGTCCGTTCCGACATGAACGCCGATTGGGTCGCCAAAATCCAGCAAGCGTTTATCGATATCGGCCAGGATCCGGAAGGCGGCAAAATCATCTTCGACATTTATTCGCACCGCGGCTACGTGAAATCGGAAGACAGCGTATTTAACATCGTCCGCGAATACGGCGAAAAGGTGAAAACCGAGTAAATCCCGTGCTCGATTGGATTTCTTGACAGACGGGACAAGCCAGTATCGGCGCTCCGGCGCCGGTACTGGCTTGTCCCGTTATCCTATACTGGACCGAAAGGTAAGGGGGCAAGCAGGCATGATAGAGCTTCGCAACGTTTCGAAGGTGTACCCCAATGCGACCAAAGGCTTGAACAATATTAACCTGACGATCGGCAAAGGCGAATTCGTCGCCGTCGTCGGCTTGTCCGGCGCCGGCAAGTCGACGCTGCTGCGGTCGATCAACCGGCTGCACGACATTACGGAGGGCGACATCCTCATTAACGGCAGCTCGATTACGCAAGCGAAAGGCAAGCAGCTCCGCCTGATCCGCCGCGATATCGGCATGATTTTCCAAAGCTTCAACCTCGTCAAGCGCTCCAGCGTGCTGCGCAACGTGCTGGCCGGACGGGTCGGCTACCATTCCACGCTCCGCACCGTTCTCGGACGTTTTCCGAAGCAGGACGTCGATCTGGCGTTCGAAGCGCTGAACCGGGTCAACATCGTGGAGAAAGCTTATTCCCGCGCCGACGAGCTGTCGGGCGGCCAGCAGCAGCGGGTCGCGATCGCGCGCGTGCTGGCCCAGGAAGCGAAAATCATCCTGGCCGACGAGCCCGTCGCTTCGCTTGATCCGCTGACCACAAAGCAAGTGATGGACGATTTGAAAAAAATTAACGTCGAGCTGGGCATCACGACGATCGTCAACCTACACTTTATCGATCTCGCCAGAGAATACGCGACGAGAATCATCGGCCTGCGGGCAGGCGAAGTCGTCTTCGACGGGCCGGTATCGGAAGCGACCGACGAGCGTTTCGCGGAAATATACGGCCGTCCGATTCAGCGGGACGAAATGCTTGGGGATGTCGTATGAGCATGAACGCCGATTTGAACGTCCCTAACGCCAAGCCGGAAATCAACCGTCCCGCTCCTCCCGGCCGTTTGAAGCATCTTTTGACGGCTGCGCTAATTGTTGTGCTCCTGTGGGGCAGCGGCATTCAGACGGAAGCTTCCTTTAAAGAGTTATTCATCGGCCTGCCGAACATGTGGGATTTGCTGGAGCAAATGTTTCCGCCGCGCTGGTCGTATTTCGACAACATCGTAACCGGCATGCTGGACACGATCCGAATGGCGCTGCTCGGCACGACGATCGGCGCGATTATCGCCATTCCCGTCGCCCTGCTTTGCGCAAGCAACCTGACGCCGAACCGCTGGCTGTATTATCCGGCCCGCTTCGTGCTCAATCTGGTGCGGACGATTCCGGACCTGCTGCTCGCCGCGATATTCGTGGCCGTATTCGGCATCGGTCCGGTGCCGGGCATCCTTGCGCTGGCCGTGTTTTCCGTCGGCTTGATCGCCAAGCTGCTGTACGAGGCGCTGGAGACGATCGACCGCGGACCGCTGGAGGCGATGACCGCCGTCGGGGCTAACCGGGTGCAATGGATCGTCTACGGCGTCGTGCCGCAGATCCAGGCGCACTTTATATCGTTCGTGCTGTATACGTTCGAAATCAACGTCCGGGCCGCAGCGATCCTCGGTCTTGTAGGGGCCGGCGGCATCGGGCTTTATTACGAAGCGACGCTTGGTTTTCTCGAATACGACAAAACTTGCGTCATCATCTTATTTACACTGGCTATCGTCTTGCTGATCGATTACGCGAGCACGAAGCTGCGGGAGAAGCTGCTATGATGAATACATGGGAAACCGTCGTTCGCAAGCCGAAGAAGAACCCTTACCGCTGGCTCATCTACATCGCGCTTATCGCCGTTTACGTTTGGGCGCTCGCGGGCGTGCCGTTCTCCGGCTTCAAGGAAACCGCGGGCCAAGTCATGAAATCGATCGTGGCCGGCATTTTTTCGCCGGATTGGGATTACGTCTATTTGCCGGACGGCGAAGATTTGCTGCGGGGGCTGCTCGATACGCTTGCCATCTCCGTGCTGGGCACGTTCATTTCCGCGGTGTTGTGCATCCCGTTTGCCTTCTGGGCATCGCGCAACATGAGCCGCTTCCGTGCCGCCTCCGGCGCCGGCAAAGCGGTGCTCAGCTTCATCCGGACGTTCCCGGAAATCATTATGGCGCTGTTGTTCATCAAGGCGGTCGGTCCGGGCTCGTTCGCGGGGGTGATGGCGCTTGGCCTGCATTCCATCGGAATGCTCGGCAAGCTGTTCTCCGACGAGGTCGAGAATATCGACCGCGGGCCGATCGAAGCGTTGACGGCTTCCGGGGCCAACCGGCTGCAGGTGCTCTGGTACGCCGTCATCCCGCAGGTGCTGCCGGGATTTCTCTCTTACACGCTGTACCGGTTCGAAATTAACGTCCGCTCCGCCACGATCCTCGGCGTCATCGGCGCCGGCGGCATCGGCACGCCGCTCATCTTCGCCCTGAGCACGCGCAGCTGGGACCGCGTCGGCATTATTCTGCTCGGCATCGTCGTCATGATCACGATCATCGACCTCATCTCCGGCGCCATCCGGAAAAAGCTCGTGTAAAGCGGGCTGCACGGCCCCGGTAGCGAAAAGGCATCCGATCATAACGATCGGATGCCTTCGCGTCTTCATGAACGAGCCCGTCAGCGCAGTCCATGACGACTGCTTTTCAACGCCGAGTCCCATGCTCTCTTCATTTCCGTCAAGCTTTCGTACCTCGTCATTCGGTCTGGATTTACCGCCTGCAGGGCGACCTGGTAAAGCGCCTCGCCCGCTTCCCATTTTTCGAAGGAGCGATCTAGCTCGCCGCCCAGCAAAGCAAAAGCGGTCGCCCCCATCGTAAATACATTGGTTCGTTCATCAATCGGAGCGCCAAATTCAAATTCTTCCGGCGACATAAAACGGGATGACCCCCAAAGCCTGCCCATTGTGTTGACGAACGGCTTCCTTTGGTAAAGGTCAATATCGCATATTTGAATTTCGTTTTTCTCAAAATCGTACATCAGGCTGCCGTCATAAAAATCAACGGCGACAAAACCGTTTTGTGCAACAAACTCATGGAATGAAAAAATGCGATCCAACGATTCCAGCCTTTGTTCGACGGACAGCCGTCTGAATCGATAATAAGGGGAATCGGGATGAGTATACTTGTCGGGCGGAGGAAACGACCAGTGAGGATGAAGGGATTCTCCTTCAAACCATTTGAAGATGGCGGCATAGCCCGATCCCGCGTAGAAATGATCAACCAGCGTAACTAAGGACGGGTGGCGTAATTCATGATAAAGGCGTACGGCTGTTTTCAGGTTTGCAATGGCTTCCTGTTCGCCGCCGGAATAAGCTAACGTTTTGGCTCCGGCGTACTTCACAAAGAACTTCCCTGCGCCGCTTTCAACGCCGAAGCCAATGTTTCCGGAATCCTGTTGGTCGAAAACGGCAAACACCCGGCCCAGCTCTTCAAGCCAATGAAAATCATGTTTTTGTTGTAACCGAAACGCCACATCGTGAAGTTCGATACGGCAATGATTCGTCATCCGATCTCTCCTTTTGGTTTACAAAATGAAAAGGGTGTCCCCCTTCGTTTTATGATGACTTTTGGGACAGCCCCTAGGAATATTTTAATATTCGCCTTTAATGACAAAAAACGAACCCCGAATCGTTCCGGCCAGTTTAGACTTCTGCCTGGCGAACTTAAACTTCCCTTCCAGCTCCTTCGGCACTTCCATCCCTTCGGAAAGCTTAAAGCCAACAGCCCGCTTCTTGGGGTCATCGACCGTATACATGACGTTGATCCCTAGACCATCCTCGTAAAAGACGAAAGCCCATTTGATATTTTCCACTTGAAAACGCGATGTTTCCAGAGGTTTGGCCGCAAACTCAATGCCGCGTTCTTCCTTTAAAATGCGGTTCACATAATCCAGGGTCTCCTGGCTTTCGCTGGCGGGTACAACCGTAAACTCATGCTTGTATTTGTTCATAAAGTAACGGGCTTCATTCGCGCGTAAACCGGCAAGCGCTTCTGCCACAGGCGAAACTTCCAAACCGGCCGTAGACACATTTTTGAAATCAACGATATTGGACATTTTCAACTCTCCTCGTATCCCTTTATTTTATAAACGAAATCCGTGTTGTTGTTCCGATGCAGTTACTGCTCCAGCACCTTTTCAAGCTCGCCGCACCATTTAGTCCAGCCATATTTGGCGCCGTTCAGTGCCGGAGCATTCGAAATTCCGGTTTGTTCGAGATGCAGGTTAACCTTTCCGTCCCCTAAATCCTGCAGCGTCCAGGTGACCGTGTGCTTCTCGCCGCTCGCCCAAGTATAGGACAACCGGTGCGGTTCCTCCACGAGCAGTACTTCGCCTTCGATAATTCCGTTCCAATATTCGTTCGGCTGCGTGCGGAACTGAAACCGATGTCCCACGACGGGTTCAAAATCATTCTCCATCGGCTGCCCGGTGTGGATGTTGGCCACCCACTTGGCAAGCTTGCTCGAATCGGTTAAAGCGGACCAAAGCTTCTCGATCGATGTCGCGAACTGAAAATCCATAGATAAAGTTAAACTCATTCTTCTTCCTCCTCTAATAGTTGTTTCAAGCGCAGCATATTCTCGCTCCAGAAATTGCTGTAGAAAGCCACCCAATCTTGAATTTCTTTGAGCGGAGAGGCGTTGAGCCTAAACCGCGTCTCTCTGCCGACTTTCCGGTCATATACCAGTCCGGCCTCTTTCAGGATCGTCAAATGCTTGGATACCGCCGTACGTCCCATTGGAAAATGCGGCGTTAATTCATGAAGCGGCAGCTCCTCAGATTCCGCTAGCAGACGAATGATTCGGCGCCTGGTCGGATCTGCGATCGCGTCAAACACATCCCTCACAGCACTCCCTCCTTGTTTTCTCTAGTCAGTATCTTCTGGCGGGAAGAAGGGTTCTCCGTTAATTTTACCACGATCCCTAAAGTTTGCGGTTCTTCGGGCGCAGCGCCCACGAAGCGATATTTAGCGCGGCATAACAAAGCGGAAGGATAACATTGAACCCGTTATCGCCATAATCGTTAGCAAACGCATGAGACAAAGCCGCGCCCGTCATCAAAAAGAAGATACCCGCGTAAGCCCATTCTTTAAGCCGAGGAAACCCCGGCATAAGGAGAGCGATGGCTCCAAGCACCTTCCAAATCCCGAGAATGGTCAGGATGTACAACGGGTAACCAAGACTCGTCACCAGCTCGAGGTTCCCCCCATATTGCAGCAGTTGCCCTATACCGCTCATTATAACAGCTGCTGCAAGCAGTGATGTGACAGACCAATAAGCGATCGCTTTCCCTTGGGACCGAACTTCACCTTTCGTGGTTGTTTCCAAACCGATCATTTTACTCATTTGTTTTTCCTCCTCATCATTGTTTCAAGCGAAACTTATTCTGATTCCAAGTTTTCCAAATCGGTATCCGCTAAACCGACACCATTTGGTGTCGGTTTGATTATATGACACCTTACGGTGTCGTGTCAACACTATTTTTAAACTCCGCATGCCCGGCAAAGTATGGGGCCGCCGTTGGAGGTTAAGGCACACAACAAACAAAGCCCCTTTAAGCAAACAATAGCGTTTACTTAAAGGGGCTTGTTCTTGGCGGCCGTTATGATTGCGCTGTACCGCAGAGGTGCGAGCGGTTCGGCTACGGGAGTTAAATATTCATAAAGCTGTCGCGCTCGACCTTGCTGACCCGCAGGAAGTAACGGTCATACCATTCCGTCTTCCCTTTTTGCTGAGCAACCCGATGCAAGGAGTGCTCCTTCCACGCTTTAATATCCTCTAGCGTTTCCCAATAGGAGACGGTAATTCCGAGCCCGTCCTCCTTCGAGCGCACGCTTTCCACGCCCAGGAAGCCTTTCTGCTGCGCGGCAAGCTCGACCATTTTGTCCCCCATGGCCTCGTAGCTCTTATGGTCTCCGTCCGACAGCTGCGAAGTGAAAATAACCGCATAATAAGGCGGTTCCGGCGTTTTGGCAATAGATCCCATTGTTTGATTCCTCCAGTCGCTTAAGTTACGAACTACTTGAATTATAAGAGCACTCTTTCAATAAATAAATTGAATGTTTAAAATAAAGGTTATGAATCTTTTTCATGTTAAAGGAGCAGCCGCATGAGCTTGTTAAAATACGAAATCGTCGTCAAAGCGGCGGAAACCGGAAGCTTCACCAAAGCCGCGGAGCTGCTGAACGTGACGCAGTCGGCCGTCAGCCATGCCGTTTCAAGCCTGGAAACCGAGCTCGGACTTCAGCTTCTTATTCGGGACCGCTCCGGCGTCCGGCTAACGCATGAAGGCGAACGGCTATTGGAATATATGAAAGAAATGGTGCATCTTCAGGAGAAGCTTATGCAGCAAGCCGATCGCATTAAGGGGCTGGAAACCGGAAAGGTTACGATCGGTACTTTTACGAGCGTATCGATTCATTGGCTGCCCGAAATTATCAAACATTTTCAGAACCGATATCCGCTTATCGAGCTCAAGCTGCTTGACGGGGACTACATGGAGATCGAAAGCTGGATTGCGAAAGGCACCGTCGATTTTGGTTTTGTTAACGCAGAGAGAGCCGAAGGGCTGGATCTGATCCGATTAAAAGAGGATAAAATGCTGTTCGTTATGCCTTCCGGGCATAGGCTTTGCGAAGAACGTGTTATCCATATCGGCCATGTCGCGGGCGAGCCGTTCATTATGCCGGCCAAAGGATGCGATACGAACGTTCGTCGATGGTTTGCGGAGCAAGGCGGCTCGCCGAATGTCCGATTCGAGCTGGAAGACGACCATGCCATCATGGCGATGGTGCGAAACGGCCTGGGCGTAAGCATCCTGCCCGAAACGATCGTTTCGGACGCGCCTTCGGGCATTTCGGTTCGCCCGCTTGTCCCGGAAGCCCGCAGAACGATCGGTTTAGCCGCGGTCTCCTTCAAAAAAACGGGACCTGCAGCTTCCAAAGCGATATCGTTTATTATCGAAGCCTTTCGTTCCGAAGAGCGCGGAAGCTGATGTCATCGTTTTAAAAAACGTTCGTAGGTCGGTTTCAAGGTTCATGATGACTCTGCCAGTCGTCTCGAATCCTTCCGGCATGTCTCCGAGATGTTTTACTTTCGCGATAACAAAAACGGTATACGTATCTGTACTTTCCCAATACCAAGCGGCAAACGGCACCCTTTTAGCCTCTAAAATCAAGCCGGCTTCTTCCACCGTTTCGCGGTCCAAAGCCGCATCGATATCCTCATTGCCTTCTATTCTTCCGCCGACCGTAGTTCAAGCTCGTTTGCCCGTTCCAACTGTAAGGAATCCGGCTACGACACTGGATTCGAGAAGGATTCTTCTCCTTTTTTACCGAAAAATCTCCTTCCCGTTCCGTAGCTTCCAAGCAAGCCATGCAGAGCCCGCAACCAATATAAAATGCATAAGGTACAGTAATAAGCCGAGGGGTTCTTTTGATAAGGGATGAAATGAACTCAAGATCAGAACACCCCATATACCATGATAGAGACCGTTAATCCACAGTACGATGCTCCTGCTCCGGCTATATTCTCTTGAGCACATAGCGGTCCCTAACACGAAATGCAGAATACTCCAAAGCCCTCCGATTGGGGCGGCTTCCAAATTCCACAACCGCTCCAAGACCGGTGGAAGGTATAAAACTCCCATGCTGATCGTCGACAACCCCAATAACCGAAGACCGCTGGCCGCATTCATCAAACCTCCTCCTTCCAGACGACTGCATCACCCATTAATTTTAACTTACCCCAAAATATACCATAGAATTGCGCGAGTCGCCGACACAACGGCCCCGCCAGGCCGAAGAATAGCAGCCGACGGAAGGCTCTTACCCTGAATTCGCTCCGTATCGGATGCAAACGGCATCTGAATCTGTCACACTTTTGCCGGCTTTCCTGTCTTATTTATGAAGAGGTGAAACAGCATATCCTTGCGAAGTAAAATCGCAAAGTGCAGGAAGGAGCGTTATGGATACGGAAAAAATGTACCGCGCCTATCGGCCCATGTTGTTCTCGCTAGCCTATCGGATGCTGGGCAGCGTTACCGATGCGGAAGATATCGTGCACGAGGCTTTCATGGCGGTCGGCCGGCTGGAGCCGGAGACGCGTCTTAACAACGAGAAAGCTTATCTATGCAAGATCGTCACGAACCGGTGCCTGAACCTGCTGCACTCTTCCGCCAAGCAGCGGGAAGTATACGTCGGCACATGGCTCCCGGAGCCGCTCGTGTCGCAATGGAATGCCGATACGGACCCGTCCGAAATTTATCAGCAGAAGGAATCTCTCTCGACGGCTTATCTGCTGCTCTTGCAGCAGCTCAATGCTGCCGAGCGGGCCGTCTTCCTGCTGCGAGAAGTATTCGAGTACTCTTATGACGAGATTGCGGACGTCGTAGGGAAAAGCAGCTTCAACTGCCGCCAAATTTTCCATCGGGCTAAAAAAAACATCTGCCGTCGCAAATCTTCGGGAGATGCAGCCAATACCGTAACGGAATCGCAGGTGCGGCAGTTTATCAAGGCGTTGATCGATGGCGATACGGGCATCCTTCTGCAGCTGCTGGCGAAGGACGCGATCCATTACAGCGACGGAGGCGGAAAAGTTCAGGCCGTGCCCCATCCGGTTGCCGGAGCTGCGAACGTGATAAAGTTTTACGAAGCGTTGTTCCGCTGGTTTCGGGCGCCGGACAGCCGCTATTCGTTCAGGATCGCGCTTGTGAACGGGAGCCCCGGTCTCATCTTGACGATCGACGGCCGGGTAGCCTACGTGTATGCGTTCGAAGCCATGGGCGGCCGTATCCGAACGATCTATGCCGTCGCCAATCCGGATAAACTTCGGCATATGTGTCGCTAATCGTAACCGTGGAACACGATAAAATAGGAGGAATAAAGCATGAAAATAACGGAACTGCAGCTCAAGACCGGCAAATTGGAGGAGATGAAACAATTTTACGGGGGGACGTTAGGCTTTCCTTTGGAAGCTCGGTCGTCGAACGCATTCACGGCCGTTGCCGGTGCGACGAGGTTGACGTTCATCCGTGAAGAAGGTGATGCGGCGCCTAATTATCACTTCGCCATGAACATCCCCGAAAACAAGATCGAAGAGGCGAAGGCGTGGCTGCTTGACCGGAGCTGCCCGGTGCTTGAAGCGAAACCGATCGATTTCTTGCACATCGGTGCCGAGGACGATATCGCGTTTTTCGAGGGAACCGACGCGCATGCCTTCTATTTCGAAGATCCGGCGGGCAACCTCGTCGAATTTATCGCTCGGCATCGGATGAACAACGGCTCGTCCGAGCCTTTCGGAAGTTCGTCCGTCCTGAATGTCAGCGAGATCGGATTTCCGCTTCGGAACACCGTGCCGGAGGCGATGGATTACCTGAGATCGCGGATTGACGTTACGCCTTATGTCGGAGACGGGAAGTCGTTTCAGATGCTCGGCGACGATCACGGCATGTTTATTTTGGGCAATACCGAGATCGGTTGGTATCCTACGCGACGAGTACCGGAGATCCATCCGATTCGCATGACCGTGCTGGCGGATTGCAGCGGCGAGTTTCAGCTGGGCGGGTATCCTTACGTCATTCGTACCGTTGCCGAGACGTCATCGCCCGAAGGCGAGGAAGCGATTCGTCCATGAGCTTCAAGCCCATGACGGAGTCGGCGTCCGCCATGCCGGCGGTATAGCCTCGTACCGGCGGTCCGAAGCTTAATCGCCAGCTTCGGACCGCCCTGTATTCGCACGGTTATTACGCGGCCTCCGGCACGGCTGTCTCCGTCGCAGCTTCCTCCGTTACTTCCACGGTAATTGTGTCGCTGGACGTTACGCCCGCGTCGTTGACCAGCTCTCCCCGGTATACATACGTGCCGGGGGTGCGGCCTTCAATCGAAGTGACGGCGCTTTGGGCGTTCGGCGTCGCCGCTTCCAGCTGCTGCGTGTCGATCAGCCGGTCGTTCTCGTAGAGACGGTATTCGGTAGCGTTCGTTCCCCACCACAGATCCATCTCCACGTCGTAGCTGCCGTCGCCGTCCCAGTTGTTCGCCGCCAGCACCGGCTTGCCCGGCGAGGCGTCGGTCACTTTGACCGTCAGCGTATTGCTGGTCGTCGTTCCGTATGCATTCGTAAGCTCCGCCGTGTATACGTAAGTGCCGTTCGCCTTGCCCGTTATCGCGGTTTGTACGGACTGGGCGGACGGCGACGCATCCGTCAATCTCACCTTGTCGATGAGCTCTCCGTCCTCGTACAGTTTATAGAGAACCGCGTTGTTGCCCCACCACATGTTCATCGTAACCGTATAATTTCCGTCCAGAAGCCCGGTGTCGTGCCCGTTATCGTCCGAGAGAACAGGCGCGCCCGGCGCGCCTGCGGCAATCGGAGACTCCATGGCTTCGGCGAAGTCCGACAGTCCTCTTGGCTTCAGTTGATATACGCTTCTAAAAATCGCGGCAACCCCCGTAATGTCTACGACATCCCCTTCCTCGTAAGGAAAATCGGAGAGCGTCAGGCCCGTCCGGGCGTCGACGCGCACATGCGTGCTGATGCCGCCGCCGACCGCATCGAATTCAAAAGATCCGCTTGGCGAAGCCGTTATGATGTTCGTGATCGTAACGCCCTTCAATTGAACAAGCTCGCCTTGGTTCGAATCGTCCACCGTATCCGCAGCTTCGGCTTCCGGCAAATCGGCCGTCCCCGTCTTTTCGATCTTGACGATATCGGCCAGTTCCAGCTCCGTATTGTATATAGCGAGCGGAGCCGTCACCTTCAGCACGTCTCCCTGCTGATAGCCCGCAGCGTTCTGAAAGACGTAGATCCCTCCGGTCTCATCCTGCAAATAGAAAGCTTGTCCGCCGAAAGCGCCCGGCTTCGTCGTCACGACGCCTTCGACGGTCACGATTGTACCGGCGCTTAGCGCACGCGCTTCGGCAATGGAGATCAATTGCGGAATGCCGCCGTTGTCGTCCGGCAGTTCTTCGGCCGGAACGTCGCCGGTCGCGACGGTCTTCGTCAGCAGGTTCGAACCGTTGAGACGGAGGCGCAAATTGGCGGAGCCGGTCGTTCCCGGCTTCAGCCGAACGGTCAAATCCTTGTATGCACGGCCGGTCTCATCGGCCGTCAGGCTGAACGCCGCGCTGTAGCCGTAGGCCGCCGGCCAAGTGCCGTCGGCGTTTTGCACTTGCGCGACCTGCGTGCCGCCCGTCAAATAGATGCCCGCGGTAAAACCGGAGACCGTAGCGCCGGCAGCCATATTGTCCACCACGACCCGAATTTGGAACGGCTCCGCGTTCGGAAGCGTGTCCTGATGGACGAAGCTGTAGACCGGATTATCCACTACGGGAGGGCCGCCGTAGGAGCCGGGCTTAAACGTCGAGCGGTCGTACCATTTATACCCCGCTTCGGGCGCGGCCCACGGCTCCGGCTTCGGTTCCGTCGACGCTTCCGGCGCTTCGAACGGCAGCAGCTCGGTCGGCTCGTCCAGCTCCAGACCGCTTACTTCGCTGAAAGACGTATAGCTTTCCTTCTCGGACAGCCAATCGATCAGATTGACGAGCAGCACGGCGTCGTCCGCTTCCTTGAAGCCGTCGTACGTCGTTTTTTTCGCGCCGGTATCCTCCCGCAAATATTTCGGCGTCACGTCTTCGACCGGCGAGGAGTCCCCGATAAACGCCGCTTTTCCGGCGCCCAGCTTGGAGACGGCGACATACGGGCCTTCCGCGATTCCGCCGCCGTTGTAAACGCCTTGATCGACGGCATTGCCCCACGCCTCGTTCGTTTCCGGCACGTAGACGATCCCTTTCGCTTTGTTCGGATCGATAATCGCCAGCGTAGAGCCGGCATGCATCGCCACGCTCGAGACGCCTTCCGTAATGCCAAACGCCTGCTCCGGCTCTACGATCACGTTGGCGTCGACGTCGCCAAGCGCGTTATACCGGAAACGCACGCCGAAGTTGTCCGCCAGCCAATCCGAGCTTGCGACGTCCTGCATGGCGGCCGAAGCTTTTTCCTCGTCGCTCATTCCTTTAGCCGGATCGTCCCATGCGCCGCGGCGATAGCCGTTAAACGATTCCGAGCCGTCCCAGCGGTTTTTGTTCCGGTCCGCGTTGTAATGGTCCCCGATAAAGAAAATGCTGCCTCCCGACTCCACATACTGCTCCATGGCCGCCTGCTCGCTCGTTTTGAAAGGAATGTTGGGCTCGGCGATAACGAATACGTCATAGTCTTTCAGATCGTCGTAGGTGAAAGGCGTCGTTTTGCGGAGTTCCTTCACATAGTAGCCGTTATTCGCGAGGGCGTTCCCGAAATCCGAAAAGCCGCCGTCGATGACCCAGTCCGCCGCACCCGCGGTTTGGGCGTGCGTGTTGTCGAACAGCACCTTTTTGCCGGCGTTATCGTTCACGACCTTGGCTTCGATATACGGAGCCGGATCGGTCGGCCCTTCCGCGAAGGCGGACGGAATGCCGCTTCCCCAATGAGCTTGAACGGGCAATGCCAACGATGCGATAAGAGCCGCTTTCCATAACCATTTCGCTTTCCATCCAGCAAGCTTCCCCACTACGAATCCTCCTTTAATAGATATCTAGAATGACGACCATATTCTACCATGTAATAGGGAGGAATAGTGATAGAGTTTTGTAAATATTTCAGAATTTTTGGAAAAATATTTGGCCGTCTTCGCGAATCCTGCGGAAAGCACCTTCGGCCGTCGGCAAGGCATGACATGAAACCGCCCCAATAGCCCCATAAAACGGCCAAAAAGCGCTAAACGGACGTCGCGGCCTGCTGCAGCCCGTCCTCTAGCGCTTTTTTAGACTATTTCCACCATGCTTCGTCCGGATAACGGTCGCCGCCTATGGCTACCGTTTCGCCGATGCGCGGGGTCGCCATTTTCACTTGCTTGGCCTGAGCGGCCCGGGTTACCCGCTCGATCGGATCGTGCCAATCGTGAAGCGAAAGCGTAAAGGCGCCCCAATGAACCGGGAGGAGCACCCCGCCGCGCACGTCGAGATGCGCCTGCACCGTTTCCTCCGGCAGCATATGAATGTCCGCCCAACGCTTATCGTATTGCCCGCATTCCATCAAGGTCAGATCAAACGGGCCGTACTCGTCCCCTATCGCTTTAAAATGCGGCCCGTACCCGCCGTCGCCGCTGTAGTACACCGAGCGTTCCCGCCCTTGGATGACCCACGAGCACCATAACGTCGCGTCGCGGTCCGTCAAGCTTCTCCCGGAAAAATGCCTTGCCGGGGCGCATACGAAACGGATGCCGTCCAGCCGAATCTCATCCCGCCAATCGCATTCCCGTATGATGGAAGGATCGATGCCCCAGCGGCGAAGATGGGCGCCGACGCCAAGCGGCACGATATATAAGCCCGCTTTGCCCCGGAGCTTGCGGATGGTGCCGTAGTCGAGATGGTCGTAATGGTCGTGGGACAATAACACGACGTCGATGAACGGCAGCTCCTCCGGCCGGACCGGAAGCTCCCTGCTGTAGCGCTTGTTGCCGAAGATCGGAAACGGCGTCGGCGCTTTGCCGAGCATCGGATCGATCAAGATGCGCTTGCCCTCCAGCTCGAGCAGCGATGCCGAATGGCCGAACCAGGTAACGCGGGACTCTCCGGGCCCAAGCGGTGGCCAATCGGCCGCCGGAACGACCGGAAGCGGCTGCCGCGGCCGAATGGCCGGCTTGGGCTTGGCGTAATCGCGGAGCAAAGAGCGGACCGTCTTCATGTCCATCCTCATATCGACGGGAGGGACATTGACGAACTTCCGCCCCGAATAGTGCTCCAGCCGTCCATAGGCGGCCCGCCGCTCCTTCGTTTCCGTTCGTCCGAGAGGGGGATAATAACGAAGAACCAATGCAATAACGATTCCGATTATAACGACGGTAATTAAGGTTGCCGGCATGTTTGACAGATCCCTCACGATATATAAAGGCTACCGCTATTGTACCACTGCTTGTCCTCCCGCTTCAAAGGCTCCGGTTCCCCTAGTTTTTATCCCCGTTCGCCCCGCTTAATTCCTCTCTGCTTATATTCCAGCGGGCTTACGCCGACATGTTCCTTGAACACCTTGGAGAAATAGTGCTGGTCCGCGAAGCAAAGCGCATCCGAAATGTCCCTGATTTTCATTTCCGGTCTCGTCTCCAGCAGCTTGCGCGCCTCGTTTATTTTCATTTCCGTGTAATAGTGCACGAACGTTTGCCCGGAGAAGCGCTTAATAATCCGGCTGATATAGGACGAGCTGACGTGGAACAGCCGGACCAGATCCGGTATGGATACGTTCGCGTACAGATTGGTGCGCAAATAACCGTCCATCCGCTCGAACAGCTCGGCGCCGCTTTTCCGGTTTAACGATTTCGCGCGGTCGAAGCATTGCTCCGCCCAAACGAGCAGCTCCGAGCCGAATTGCTTGTAGCTCGGCTGCCGAAACAGCTCCTCCCGTTTGCCGAACAGCCATGCGCTCCCCGCTTCCTCTCCCTCCTCCAGCAGCGCGGCGAAGGAGGCGGCCAATTTGCCGAAAAACCGCTTCAGTTCGGCAAGCCGAACGTTCGCCCTCTCCCATTTGACCAACTGCTCGGAAAGCATGAGCATAAACCGGTCCTTGTTCATCTGCTCGATCAGGGACGCCAGGACGCCCCCGATCCGGTCGACGTCTTCGAAGCCGGGATGAGGATAATGACGCTGCAGCGCGAAATCGAGCGCGACAGGCTTAAATACCGTCTGCCACTCCTCCAGGCAGCGAGCGGCCTCGGCGTATCCTTCCGGAATCCGATTCCATTCCGTCGGCGACAGGCAGCCGATCAGCGACGCCTGAATGCCGGCGGCGGCAAGCCGCAAGCGAACGTTCTCGAGCAATGCCGAACGATCATCGGCCGGATCGAGCCACGAGGCGTCGGCTACGAGCAGCCGCTCGCCGTTAACGGTAGGCATGCTCCACGCGGGAGAAGGAAGGTCTGCGCAGACGGCCGCGTAAGCCTCGTCCGGACGGTCCAAGCCCGCCGTGAAAGGCTGCTCGCGGATGATGAATACGACTTTCGGGTTCCGAAAAAATTCGGGGCCCGGATTTAAGCTTCGGCACCGTCTTTCTTCCACGATTCCTTGGAACGCGGACGCCAAATCCTCCTGCGCTTCCCGAAGCTGGGCCAGGATGCGCTCCATCACCTCGAGCAGCTGGCTCCGCTCGACCGGCTTCAGCAAATAGTCCGTCACCTGCAAATTGATCGCTTTGCGGGTATACTCGAAATCGTTGTAGCCGCTGATCAGAACGGCTTTCAGCTTCGGATGGAGCCGCTTGGCGCGCTCGATCAGCGTAAGCCCGTCCATCTTCGGCATCCGAATGTCCGTCAGCAAAATATCGATCGCATGCCGTCCGAACGCGTCCAGCGCCTCCTCGCCGGTCGCCGCCGTCGCCGCAACGCGGACCGGCAGGCCCGACGATTCGAGCAGCCCCTTAATATTGCGCAAAATCGGCTTGCTGTCCTCCGCGATCAGAACGTTGTACATCGTTTCGCTCCTCCTTCCTTCATTCAATAGAAATCCCGCTTCAGAGAAGCGATGATCTGAACGGTCGTCCCGCTGTTGTCGGGATTGTTGAACACGTTGAAAAACAGCCGGTTTTTGTACATCAGCTTCAGCCGGTTGACCGTGTTGATCATGCCCATGCTGCCGATGCCGAGCGAGCTGCTCTTCAGCTCCTGGGCGCCGTGGTCGGACTCCTCGATTTTGGTCACGATTTCCTTGATTTTGTCCGGGTCGATCCCTTTGCCGTTGTCGCTGATCTCCATGGCCCAAAGCCCGTTGAACAGCTTGATCCGGATATGGATTTTCCAAGGCGGGTCCGTGTTCTCGAAGGCATGCTCGATGCAATTCTCGACGAACGGCTGAATGACAAGACGCGGCAGCTGAATCGCTTCCGCCGAAGGATCCGTCTCGATCTCCCAGTCGAGATCCTCCTCGTAATTCCGCTCCACGAGCGACAAATATCGTTTCGTATGCTCGATTTCCTCCAGCATGTTCACATGTTTATACGGCGAAGAGACGATGTATCTTAAGCTTTCCGACAGCTGCTTGCACATGTCCGATACGGCTTCGTTGTTTCCTTCTTGGGCCGCAATGCTGATCAAATACAAAGCGTTGTGAATGAAATGAGGAGCGATCTGCGCCTGCAGCGCCGTGTTTCTCGCCATCGCCTCCTCGTGCACGGCCAGCTTTTCCCTCTCGATCGAGGACTGCAGCCGTTCCAGCAGCTCGCCGAACGCCTCGTTCAGCAGCACCAGATCGTTGTTCTGCAGCCGGCTGTCGATCCGCAGGTTCAAATTGCTGTAGTTCATTCGCATAATCTGGCTGCGAAGCCGGCGAACCGGCAGGACGATATTTCTCGCGAAAAAGTAAACGTACACGGCCGAAAACAACGTCAGCCCGACGATCAAAAGAATCGAAAGGCCGCTGACCGAGTTGACCGAGCCGAGCACCGCGGATTTGGACTTGACGACAACGGTCGTCCATCCGCTGCTTTCCGACTTCTGATAAGCGACAAAATTGCCGGAGTCGTCCGAATAAATGCCGCTGTCGGCCAAGTCGCGCATGCTTGGCTCATCCAGCATCCGCCCATTCGTCCCTTGGGACGTTACGATCGGCTTGCCGTCCGAATCGATCACATAGACGCCGGAAGCGGTCACCCCGTCGGCCGCCTTCTGGAAATACGCGTAATCGAGCTGAATGTACAAGTAGCCGTAAACCTTGCCGTTGACGTCGATAATCGACCTGACGAAAGCGAGCGATCCGGGCTTTTCGGCATGCAGGATGAAGCTGCTATCCCTCAGCTTGTCCGCGTACCGCTCATCTTTCAGGACAGGCTCGATAGAGCCCGGAATCTCTACTCCGAAATAGGAGGCCACCGGACGGCCTTCGAGACTGTAGACGGCCATATCCCGAACGTCCATGCTCGGCCCTAAAGCCTGAAACATAATATCTCTCAGCAGCCGGGCTCTTTGGAGCCCCTCCAGGAGGGAGCCCGAATCGAAATTCAGCGATTCGAACAGCTTATGATTGGACAAAACGCGCTGCGACAGCTGATTTTGCACATCGATGTAATCTTCCAGCTGATCGGACAACTGGGTGGCGGTCATGCGCGTTTCATCGATCGTTTTTTCCCGGAGCGGCGAAATGACGTACCCGTGAACGTAAATGAGAAAGCATCCGAGAATGACCAGCAGCAGAGGAAAAAACGTCAGAAAAAGCTTGGTTTGCAAGCTTATCCTGTTTTTGAAGGGGGGGATGTTAGGGCGCAATCGGATCGTCCTCCTTTCCTCTCCGGTTCAGAATATTACACATCAACAGGAAACGACAAACATGTACCCCGTTCGACTTGAAAATTATAATCGTAATTGTAACCGCCTTCATCCAAAGTGACAACACATATCAAATTTTTGGGGGGATAGTCGCATGGACAACAAAATGAAACGTTTCTCGAAGTTATTGCTCTTGCCGGCCCTGGCCGTCGCGCTTGCCGCCTGCGGATCCAATTCCGCCTCTTCCGGGGAATCCTCAAGCTCCGGCGAGAAAGTGACGATCGAGCTGGCCATCTCCAAAGCCTCGCAGGATTCCGCCTTCGTCGACGCGGAGCTGCTCAAGCAATTCGAAGAACAGACGAATATTAAAGTCAACATTCAGCAGCTTCCTTCCGAGCAAGTGACGACGGTGCTGCAAACGAAGCTTGCCGTCGGCGAAACGCCCGACATCGTGCAATATAACTTGGCGAGCGCCGCGTCCGATTTGAACCTGGAGCGCAATTTCGAAATTCTCGACAACGAGCATTGGGTCAGCCGCCTGCAGAATAAAGACGTGCTTTCGTGGAACGGCCATGTGTACAGCTTTCACGTCAGCCAGGACACCGGCATGCAAGGCGTCGTCTACAACAAGGACATTTTCGAGGAACTCGGCTTATCCGTTCCGAACAGCTACGAAGAATTCGTCGCGGCGGCGGAGAAGATCAAAGCCGCCGGCATTACCCCGATCTTCATGCCGTTCAAGGACAACTGGTCGATCAACATTTGGACGTCGGCCGCTTTCGCCGATTATGCCGCCAAAAACGAGCCGACGCTGTGGGAAGATTTGAATTCCAACAAGAAAAAATGGACCGACATTCCGGCTTTCGAGACGATTATCCAGCAGCAATACGATCTGTACGAGAAGGGTCTGACGAACGCCGACCTGTTGAGCGACAGCTACGACATGGCGGTAGGCAAATTCCTGAACAAGGAAGTGGCCATGATGTTCATGGGCGACTGGCTCATTCAGGACGTACAGAACAAAGACCCGAACGTTCGGCTCGGCCTGTTCCCGATTCCGTATGCGAGCGACGCGCTTGTCGGCGCCAGCCCGCTCGGCGGACAGCTGTTCATTCCGAAGCAGGCGAAGCATATCGAAGAAGCGAAACAATTTCTGGACTTTCTCGCGTCCAAGGAAGTCGCGCAAGAGATCGTCAACGAGCAGGAATACGTCTCCAACTTTAGCGACGTGACGACGCCGGAGCTTCCGGAATACAAGCAAGAGATCGTCGATCAGTACATTACGCCGCAAAAAACGGTCACGACGATGGAAGCCTACATGTCCGTCGACCTGAGCGAGTTGTACAGAAGCCTGCAGGACGTATTCGCCGGCAGCAAGACGGCCAAGGATGTGCTGGAAACATGGGATGCGAAGTTTAACCAACTGATGAAGGACAAGGGCGTCGAAGGTTTCTAAACATCAATCGGAAGGGACAGGATCAAGCCCTGTAACGGGCTCCGCCCTGTCCCGTCCTTAACGGAGAGTGAACCATGAAAATATCCAAGAAGCTGTACTCCTATTACATGGTCTTGCCCGCCCTGCTTATCTACTGCCTTTTTTTCGTTTTGCCCACGGTCATCGGCTTTTTTTATTCTTTTACCGATTGGCGGCTCGACAGAGAGGAAATCCGGTTTAACGGGTGGACCAACTTCCAGACGATTTTCACCGACGACACGCTGCTGCTCGCGCTCAAAAACACGGTCATCTTCGCAGTCGTTACCGTTATCGGCAAAAACGTCTTCGGCATCGTGCTGGCCGTCGCATTAAATATGCAACTGAAGACCAGAAACCTGCTGAGGGCGATATTCTATTCCCCGTCCATTCTAAGCATTCTGGTCATCAGTATCGTATTTACTCCGATGCTGCGATCCGACGGCGTCATCAACAAGCTGTTCGAGTCCGTCGGCCTTGGATCGCTTACCCAAGCCTGGCTGACCGACCCGGCTATCGTCATTCTCACCGTGTGCGGCATTTCGATCTGGCAGTCCGCCGGTTTTCAGATGGCGATTTATTTGGCCGGTCTGCAGTCGATTCCCAAAGATTATTATGAAGCCGCGACAATCGACGGCGCGGGCGGATGGAAAAGCTTCGTCCACATTACGCTGCCGCTGCTGCTGCCGGCCATCAACATCAACCTTATGCTTACGCTGATCGGCGGCCTGAAAGTATTTTCGGAAGTGTTCGTCCTTACCGGCGGCGGCCCCGGCAATGCGTCTCAGGTTGTCGGAACGATTATTATGCGCTCGTTCGGCGAAGGAAGCTGGGGGCTCGGCACCGCCATGAACACGCTGCTGTTCGTCGTCGTGACCTTGATTTCCGTTCCGCTGCTGTACTTCATGCGGCGCAAGGAGGTTAGCGAATAATGAGCATGCGTTTACGGCACGCCTTGCGCAATTCCATCGTGGAAGCGATCATGCTGCTGCTTTCCCTAATCATTTTGCTTCCCATTCTGGTCATGGTGTTCGGATCGTTCAAAAGCAGCGCGGAAGTGCTCGATTTCTCGCTCAAGCTGCCGAAGGAATGGCTTTTCAGCAATTACAAGCAAGTGTACGAGCAAGGCAACCTGCTGCGGTCGTTCATGAACGGAATCGTCATTACCGGCATTTCTTCCATCATCAATATCGTTACGACGTCCGCCGCCTCCTTCGTCCTCGTGCGGCGGGAATCGCGGATGTCGAACTTTCTGTATCTGTTTTTCTTCATGGGCCTGATCGCCCCGATGTCCACGATTACGACGATTCGGGTCGTTCAATGGCTCGGCTTCTACGGCAGCGTCGCCAGCGTCATTCTCGTTTATGCGGCGCTTAATACGGCCTTTAGCGTCTTTCTGTACAACGGCTTCATCAAGTCCATTCCGAAGGCGCTCGACGAGGTCGCGTTTTTGGAAGGGGCCGGGATGTTCACCGTGTTCTTCCGGATCATTATCCCGCTCATCGTCCCGGTCAACGCCACCGTCTTGATTATGGTGTTCATGTCCGTATGGAACGACATTACGATTCCAATCTACTTTCTGACCGACAGCACCGACTGGACGATGCCGCTTGCGGTATACAACTTCTACGGCTTGTACAGCCGGGACTGGAACCTGATTTTTGCCGTGCTCGTATTGACTTCGCTGCCCGTCTTCATCCTGTATCTGTTCGCGCAAAAATACATTATCGGCGGTCTTACCGCCGGCTCGGTGAAAGGATAATGCGGGGAAGTTGAGCCTCCGTTGACGGCAAAGCGGTCTGCCCCTTATGTGGAGCCGCTTTGCCGACTTTGGCTGCACCACCGCCGTTAACGATTAAAAAAAGGCCCCCAAAGGGACCTCTTCTCAATGTTGCAGTATTTCGTATCAGCTTTCGAGTAACGCTACTCCACCTTAAACTTCGACGCGGCCTCGCCAAGCTCTTTCGTTAACCCTTCGATGGTGACGACCATCTCGGACAAACGACGCACCATCGCCGCCTGCTCCTGCATCGTGGCCGTTACCTCCTCCGCCGAAGCGGATACCTCTTCCCCGGACGCCGACAAGTTTTGCGCCGCCCCGAGCATGTTGTCCTTTTCCGCTTCAAGCTCGGCAACCTCTGTTGCGATGCCGGCTACTTGCTCGTTAATGCCTTTGATGTTCTCGTAGATCGTCCCGAATGCTTCTTGCGTCTTCCGCACGTACTCGTCCTGCAACGACGCGATGCTTTTCAATTCGGAGACGCTGGCGTTGTTTTGCTCGACCAATTCCAGATTCCGCTGGATGATCGCGTTGATCTCGCCGGCCTGCTTCGTGCTTTGGTCGGCAAGCTTGCGGATTTCCGAAGCGACGACGGCAAAGCCTTTGCCGTGCTCGCCGGCTCTTGCCGCTTCGATGGAAGCGTTCAGCGCCAGCAATGTCGTTTGAGCCGCAAGCTCGTTAATCGTTTCGGTAATCCGGCCGATCTGGCCGGAGCTGTCCTGCAGCAGCGACGTTACCGCGGAGATGCTTTGCACTTCCGTATCGTTTTTCTCGCTGATTTGCTGCAAGTTTTCGACGATGCCGTTGCCCTCGTGGAATGCATGCACGATTCCGTCCGAGCTTTCTTTGGCCGATTGCGCCCGGTTGTTCATCTCCAGGAACTTCTCGCCGAAGCTGACGAACTTGTCCACGATGCTCTCCGTATCGTCCGCTTGGGATTCCATCGCCTTGGCGATTTCCGCCGACGCGGTCGTCGTTTCCTGTATGGACTGCGCCGTTCCAGCCGAGGTAGCGTCAAGCTCCTTCATGCTGGAGCGAAGCACCGCGATCGACTCGTTTATGCCCGATATCAGCTCCCTGTTCCGGGTCACCATCCGGTTAAAGCTGTCCGACAGCTGCTTAAACTCGCTGCCGTAACGGCCGCCGGCGGAGACGGTCAAGTCGCCCGACGACAGCTGCCGGAACAGATGCGTAAGGGTAACGATCGGGCGGGTAACGGAACGGGAAATGAGCAGTCCGGCCGCGATAGCGACCGCGACGACCGCAAGGGCAATCAGCATGACCTCGCGAAACATCGTTTCGATCGGTCTGTTAATGTCGGCATACGAATCGATAACGGATACGGTCCAGTCGGTGCCCGGAATTTTGTTGTAACGCAAATACTCCGTTCCCAGGTCCGCTTCGCCGCGGGCAAGCTCTTCCGTCGGCTTTACCTCAAGCAGCGACTCGATATTTTCCACTTGCTGTCCCACTTTTGCCGCATCCACCGAATTATACAAAACAACGCCGCTGCGGCTTAAAATTTCGATCTTTCCTTCTCGATTGATCGCGATCTGACCCAGACTATCCGTAAAGAAGCTGGTGTTGATAACCGACACGTAAACGCCCGTAAGCTGTCCCGCATCATTTTTGATCGGCTCGGTAAAAGCAATGACCAGATTGCCGGTTAATCTGGACACATACGCATCGCTCGCAAACGATTCGCCCGTCCGCACCGTCTCGATAAAATATTCCCGGTCCGCGAAAGATTGGCCGAGCAAGCTGGGATCCGAGCTTGCGACACGCGTTCCTTTGGCGTCCAGCACAAATAGCGACTCATGACCCCGCATTCCCTTCATGCTGGTCACTAGCAAATTATTGGCTTTGGTCAGCAGGCTGTTGGATTCGGAGAAAAAAGCTTCGCTCGGCATCGTGCCGGAAGACCATAAGGCGATCAGCTCCTGAAACGTATTGTGGGTGGATACCAAATAAGCGGATTGCTCTTGCAGCAGGGCCGCCGACCATAACGATTCCCCGATGCGGTCCGCATTCGCTTTGATTTCGTCTTTGCTTTTTTGAAGCAGAAGGGCCGACCCCGAACGGTATACGCTGATCGACGTAATTGCGATGCCCGCCACGACGAGCAGCGTAATTAAAATCGGCAGCTTAACCCGCAAGGATAGGTTCCGGATCTTGTCCTGCAATCTTTTGAAGTAAATCATCGTTGTACGCTCCCCCAATAAAAGATAACTGGCTGGTTTTTGCCATATGTTACTTTTATATCGGATATTATGGGGGATCACGTTAATGGTAATTCGGTCCAGACGGACATCGAAAAAACCGTGAACGCTTGCAGTCGGCAGCATTCACGGTTTCATTATCCTTCGTCATTGGCCGTTTTCTTTGTTTTTTAGCCTTTAATTGCACCTTCCGTCAGTCCTTTTTCGATATATTTGGAAATAAACAAATACACGATCAAGACCGGAACGACGGTGAGCGATACGGCGGTTGCCATAAGGCCGAAGTCGGTGCCGTATTGCGAGCTGATTTCGTTCAGGAGCGAGACGATCGGCCGAACGGTATCCTTGTTGACGAAAATCAGGGCGGAGAACAAATCGTTATACGACCATAAAAATACGAAAATGCTGGCCGATGCAAACGCCGGCCTCGTCATCGGCAGAAACACTTTGACGAACATCTGCCAGCGGTTGCAGCCGTCCATGAATGCCGCTTCCTCCAGTTCCTTCGGAATCGTAGACATATAACCCGCGAGAACGAGGATGGCGAATGTCAGGTTACCCGCGGTCTGGGGCAAAATAAGTCCCCAATACGTATTGACCAGGCTCCATTGAATCAGCAGCTCGTAGACGGGCACGACCGTTGCAAACGCCGGAATAAGCAGACTGGCGTAAAGAATCGAGAAGAGGAGCCTTCTTCCGCGAAACGCGAACCGGGACAGCACGTAAGCGGCAAGTCCTCCCAGGAACAGCACCAGAATGACGGTTCCTCCCGACATAATCAAGCTGTTCAAATAGCTTTTGCCCACATTCATCCGTTCAAAGGCGGTCTCATAATTGATCATGACCGGATCAAGCGCCAGACTGAACGAGTTATTCATAACATCCCGCGAAACTTTAAACGAATTATTGATAATCCAGAACATCGGGTATATCGTCGTCAGCGCCCATACGCTCAACACGAGATACATCACGAAAGTGCCGGGCTTCGCGCTTTTGCCGTAGGAGCTATGGACGTTCATTTCTCGATTGATCGTTTGCTGCATCACTGCACACCCCTAATACCTGCTTAGTATGTGATTTCCTCTCTCTTGAGCAACCGGTTCGCCGCAAGGGACAACAACACGCCGAACACGACGATATATATCGCGATCGTGGAGCCGTAACCGAAGTTCTGATCGACCATCGCTTTCTTGTACATATACGTGCCAAGCACTTCCGTACCGGATTGGCCGCCCGTAATGACCCAGATAAATTCGAATACTTTGAGCGTTCCGGTAATGGCCAGCGTAATCACAACTTTAATGTCGCTCAAGATCAGCGGAATCGTAAGCATGGTCGTCTTCTTGAAGCCGGAAATGCCTTCAAGCTTGGCCGCTTCATAGAAATCGGAAGGGATCTTCGACATGGCGGTAAGGAATAACACGAAATAAAAGCCGACATAATGCCACACGGTAGGAACCGCCACCGCCCGAAGGGCGCTGTTGTCGTCGAGCCACAGCACCTTTTCGATGCCCAAGCCCGCTAGAACGTTATTCAGAAGACCGAATTGATAGTTGTAGAACAGAACAAACAGCAGCGAAATCGCCGTGCCGGAAATGACGACCGGAAAGAAATACACGGTTCGGAAGAACGCCTTTCCTTTGCCGATATTATCGACCAGAACGGCGAGCAAGAGCGCGATGCCGACCTGAAACACAAGCACGTAAACCATAATTTCGAGCGTGTTTAAGGTAGACTCGCCAAGCAGTTCGTCCGAGAAAAGACGCTTGTAGTTGTCGAGGCCGACAAACTTCTTGTCGAAAAAACCGTTGGTCCGGAAAAAGCTGAAATAAAGGCTTTTGAAAAAGGGATAGTACAAAAAAATGGACATGACCGCGGCCGCCGGCAGCAAAAACATCAAAATATATTTTTTATCGCCTTTCATCCTTATCACCTTTGAAGTTTAGTTTAGGTGGATGAAACGACTTCGCCGCCTCGGCATAAGGGGCGGCAAAGTCCTCTCCATGTATCGCGCAGCTGGCAGCCTGCTATTTCTTGGCGGCAACCTCGGTCTCGTGCGCTTCCTTCAAGGCGTCGGCAGGCGTCTTCTTGCCTTCGACGATCGGCTGAATGCTGGCGCGGATGCTGGAGAACGTCTCCGGCGCCACCTTGCTGTCGATCGGCGACGTAATCGAAGCCGATTTGGCAACCATCGCGAAGCCGTCGACCGCAGCTTGCGGCAAGCCTTCGATTTTAACGTCGGCTGCAGGCGTGCCGCCGTTCGCTTGCGCGATTTTCTGAATCGATTCAGGCGAAGTCAGGAATTTCATAAGCGCAATTGCCGTGTCTTTCTTGGCGGCATTGTCGTACGTCGCTTTCGACAGGTAGAAACCGGAACCGAAGCCGCCGACAACGTCGTTGCCGCTGCCTGCTCCGCCAGGGATGGCCGGGAACGGAACGACCGTCGTGTTGTTCTTCACTTCATCGGCCCAGCCGCCGATCGCCCACGAACCTTCGAGAATCATGGCCGCAAGACCTTCGCTGTAATAGTTGCTGGCCATGCTCAGGTCGATTGTAGCCGCGTCTTTCGGGAATGCGCCGAGCTCGCCGAGCTCCTTGATAGCGGCAAGGCCCTTCTCCCAATTCGGATCGACGCCATCGATGAGGCCTTTCTTCTGTCCTTCCGGACCGGCTGCTGCCAAAATAAAATGCTCGATAATGTAATGGGATTGGTCGAACGGACCGGCCAGCGGAATAACGCCGTTCGCCGCAAACGTTTCGACCGCCTTTTTCAGTTTGTCGTAATCTGTAGGGAGCTCAAGGCTGTACTTCTCGAACAGCGCTTTATTAACGAACAAGCCTTCATAATAGCCCGTCAGCGGCGCGGCATAGATGTTGCCGTCGGCTTGGCGCACCGATTCGAGCGCGCTTGGCGAAAAACCGTTTTTCCATTCCGGGTCGGCTTCCAGCAGATCGTTCAGCGGTACGACCTTGCCCGCATTCACGAAGCCTTCCGCGTCCGCGCCGACGAAGTAGAACAACAGATCCGGTTCGTTGCCGCTGTTCATGTCGGTGTTGACCTTGGTCCGGAAGCCGTCGTCGTTGGCGGACATGACGTCGTTTTCGATTTTGACGTTAGGGTTGGCGGCGGTAAACTCGTCCAGCAAGCCTTGGAACGCGTCTCTTGCCGCGTCGGTTCCGCCGAAGGTCGAGAACACGCGTAAGTTTACGGGCTCGGCTTCCGGAGTCGGCGAAGCGGTCGCTTCCGCGCTTCCGCTCGGAGACGGCGACGCCGTGTTGCCGTTGTTGCCGGAGTTGCCGCCGTTCCCGCTGCCTCCGCATGCCGCAAGGAACGTCGTCAGAAGCAATGCCAGGCTTACAAGCAATAAGGATGACTTCTTCACTTCGTAAATCCCCCTTAACCTATAGTTGTATCGAAGCCGATACAGAGCGGCTACAACCAAATAGTAGTCCATCTGCCGCCGTAGTTGAGGGGGGATATTCCTCTAATTCGGGGGGATAAAATACGTTTCCGGCCCCCTGCGCGTAAAAATATATGATCCGCCCGCCCCGGGAGAAGACGATAGTATCCTCTTGGCAGCTTAGGATCTGCCCTTTTTCCGCTTTTTGGGTAGTCTCCCGGCAGCTCAGGATCTGCTCTTTTTCCGCCTTTTAGGTAGTCTCCCGGCAGCTCAGGATCTGCTCTTTTTCCGCCTTTTAGGTTAGTCTCCCGGCAGTTCAGGATCTGCCCTTTTCCCGCCTTTTGATTAGTCTCCCGTTTGATCAGGAGGTAACCCTATGGCCACTGACTTTTTTGATAGAGAATTATCCTTTGCACAACTTTAGACCGTCTCCCCGCAGCTCAGGAAACTTTTTTCTATTTTTTTTCGCCAGTATTTTTCAACCAAACCATTGATTCAAGAACATATGTTCGGTATAATATGCTTAGGTTCGGACGGGAACATGTGTTCTATATTGTGAAGGGAGCTGAGTTAAGATGCTGGAGTTGATTGAACAATTCGAGAAGAGGTTCGGGTCGTCTGAGGAATGTTACGCCTTTTTGTTTCAAATCAAGTGGCCCGGCGGCTTTGAGTGTCCGATCTGCTCTCATAAGCATTGCTACGTCATCTCGACCCGCAGGCTTCCTCTATACGAATGCCGTGCTTGCCGCCATCAGTCCTCCCTTACGGCCGGTACTATTATGGAGAAATCGCGAACATCGCTGCGCAAATGGATGCTCGCATTGTTCCTGTTTACGCATCCGCTTGTTGAAGGACTAAATGCCGTCAAGCTCGCCGAATGTCTGAACGTCACTTATAAAACCGCCTGGTCGATGCTAGGCAAAATCCGCCGGGCCGTTTCGCGTATAGACGATTGTCAGCCTCTGAACGGCAACGTTGACGTTATTGTCGCCGCTTACTGCCGGCCGCTCATCGGTTCCCTTCTCCCTCATCCGAAGGAAACTCCGGTTGTCGTTGGAGCGAATCTGAACGGGTCCGGTTCTGAAGCTTCCGCCGTAAAAATGAAAATAGCAGACCCCTCGATGCTTCGCGCATCGAACGCCTGCTTTCTGTTTCCCGAAGGAGAGCATTGGTTTGCATCCTGCTGCGCCGCAGAAGATGCTGAAATCCGCTATATTCATCAGCCCATTCGGCATCGGCCGCAAAGCCTGACGCTTCGAATGCTCGCCAAACAAGCTCAAAAGTGGGCCGCCCGAATTTATCGCGGCATTAGCGGCTGCCACTTGCAGTCGTATTTGGACGAGTTTTGTTTCCGTTATAACTATCGTACTCAAGGGATCAGCGCCGAATCGGCTTTCTTAACCCTGTCCCAAGCGAGTGTCGGATTAATTGACGGTGCCGCCAATAAGACCACGTTAGTTGCATAATGCAGCGATTTTTCTTCAATTTCTGCTTCACGGCATGCGGTTGACCACCGTCATGTGACGCCGAGCACCGCGCTGGGAGCTTCGCGTAGCATTTAGCGGATGCCTTTCCTGATCTAACGGGATAGTAACGAAAAGAAGCGGAAAGGCACATAAGGTCACTTAAACCCAAAGGAAGAATTCAAGTTGAAGAGTTGTGGATGTTTATATCGAGTCTGTAAAGGTTCAGGTTCATAGAGGCAATACGTATTCTAAGGCTACGCAAGCTGCATAAACCCATGCTTACTCCATATAATTCGATATTTCGACCAAGTTGCCGTCAGGATCTCGAAGGTAGACAGAGATAATTTTGCCCAGAGCGCCCGTCCGCTCCACAGGTCCTTCCTCGATCGGAACTCCGCAAGCCGTCAGATGCTCTAAAAATGGATCGTTTCCTCGATGTCCCGTACGGTCAGCACCATGTGATCCAGCGATTTGATTTTAAACATCTTCCATTCTCCCTAAACGCGATACCGTAATGGAAAACATAATGCCTTTTACTTCGAAAGCTCGACAAACCCTTCGCCGAATACGTCGCGAACGTCGTGTATCGTCAGAAACGCATCCTTGTCGGCTGCTTTTACGATTTTTTTCAACGTGGCGATTTCCTGCTTGCTGATGACGATGTACAACACTTCCTTGGCCGCTTTCGTATAATAGCCGTACCCCGTCAGCACCGTAACCCCGCGGTCCATCTCCGTCGTGACCTTTTCCGCGATTAGCTTCGGATTGTTCGAAATAATGGTGACGGCCTTCTTCGGGTTAAGGCCCTCAATGATGAAGTCCATCACTTTGGTCCCGATGTACAGCATAATGATCGTGAGCATCAGCCGTTCGGCACCGATAATAAAGAAAGAAGAGCAGGCGACGACCAGATCGAAAAAAAGCAGCCCGTAGCTGACGTTCCAATCCAGATACTTGTTCGTTATGCGCGCCAAAATAACCGTTCCCGCCGTCGTTCCGCCAACCCGTACGATCATCCCGATTCCAACGCCGGTAAAGACGCCGCCAAAGATGGCGTTGACGATCAGCTCGTCGGATTGGATGTTCCAGCTTTCGGTCAAATGAAGAAACAACGAATGGAAGGCAATAACGATAATCGTGTATATTGTGCTTGTTTTATCTAAAAACTTATAGCCGATCAACAGCAGAAAGGAATTAATGATCAGATTCACGAGACCCGGCGACCAGTCGAACAAATAATACAAAATAATGGTAACCCCGGTTACGCCGCCTTCGCCAAGGTCGTTAGGAATGACAAACAGGTTAATGGCAAGCGCGAATATAAACGCCCCGGCAATAAGATGCATGACGTCGAATATACGTTTTTTCATCGGATACCACCTTTAATCTTCACGGCATGGAACGTTCTGCAGCCCCGTTCACCCCCGTAATTCTACCAAATTAAAAACGTTAGTCAACACCAGCGCATTAGTGCAATAACATGGTAAACAAGGCATGTAAATAGAAACAAGCGCAAATGCAAAAGACAAAAATCCCCGTCATTGCCGCGATGGCAGGGGGATTTTGTTTATTCCAAATTTTTAACGGTTGCCGAACGTAGACACGAGTGCAATCCGAGCATTATTTAATCTCATTTAGGGAGCTTATACCGGTACCATGCAGCCCCCGTCAAGACGATGCCGATCACAAGGGCGGCAATCCAGCCGTCAGCGGAACCGGTCGTACTCGAATTCTCATGCGTCTCTTCCGATAACGGAATTTCCTTTCCTTGCAAGTAACCCAGCATGACGGAAGCGACCGATGTCTTGGCCGAAGGCGAGCAAAGCGGGTTTTCCCATTTGCCGTCCGTTTTGCTCAGGAAAAATAAATACTCCTCGCCGGGTTCGCTTGGTCCGTCCAAAGCTCCCCAGTTCGGATCTTCTTTGACGACGAGCGTGTGTTCCGTAACGCCTTTGTAGCTTTGGAGCACCGTCAGCTTCACCCGGTTATGGTCGCCGCTACGCTGTACGCTTTCAACGCGGGCGGTCACGACACCGTCGTAACGTTCATACGCTTCCTCTACCGAAGGAATTTCCGCACAAGATAATGCCCATACATCCGTTGGTTTAAGCAGAATTGCCATCATTAACGTGAATAATAATACGGCTGTTTTGCGCATAACGAATCCCCCCTCCTCTCCAGACGGCAGCAGAAGGCCCAAAGGTTGCTTTAACCTCTTAATGTTTCATTGTATGAACAATCGCCCGGTTTGTGACCGGTTCTTGAGGGCCTGGAGTGAAAGGGCACCCGCATTGGGCGAATGAGCGCGGACGATTTCAGATTCCCCTGGAAATCTATGGACAGAACCCCGCCAGTAAAATCGCCGCAATAAATATAAGCTGCAGCACGGACCGGATAAATAACTTCGGTACGGGACGCCCTCCGATCGTCATGTTCTCCTTCGCCGCGCGTACATTGGCGGGAAACATCGCGACGAGCAGCACCGTTAATCCGATCGAAGCCGCCTGCGAGGTAGCCGGGAGCAAAATGGCGACAGCTCCCGCGATTTCCAGCAGCCCGGTAACCGATACGATCAAGTCCGGTCGGGGAAAAGCCGGCGGAACCATACGGATCAAGTCCGGACGCCGCTTGCCCCAATGCGCGGAGGCGGCGAGCAGCAGCATGACGGCTACCGCTCCTTGCAGCGGAGTTTGCCAGCCCTCGAAATGGTTCATGCCGAGCAAGCCCAACGCTTTAAACAACAGAAAAGATACGACAAGCGCATAAAACGGTATCATCTTGCGTTCCCCTTTCCTCGACTTGTTATCAAGCTTGTAAAATGCCGGCCATAAAAGAGGCGATATCTTGCGCCTTGAAGGAAGCCCGCGCAAACGGAATGGAGGAGCGAACGCGCATGCCGAGCGTCAAAAGCACGAACATCTCGGCCGTCCGCCCGGGATCGACCGATGCCGGAATGACCCCGCTCTCCTGGCCGATTTCAATCCATTTCCCGGATAACGACACCGACCGCTCGTAATACTGCTTGAGCGCTTCCGCGACAAGCGGCTCTTCCTCCTTCCCGAGCAAATACATCAGCACCTTGTTCGATATGTCCTGGGCGTTGTCGTAGGCCGTAATGCTTTCCGCGATTTGCCGCATCGGCTCCTCGAATGTCCGGCGGCCATCCCCGATTTCCTTCATGAACCGTTCGTTCGTCTCCTCAAGACGCTCCTCAAGCACTCGAACGAAAATTTCGTCTTTGCTTTTCACATAGTGAAAAATAGCTCCCTTGGACAATCCCGAACGGTCCATGATGTCCTTCATCGTAATCGAATGGCAGCCTTTTTCCTGGATCAGCTCTTTGGTCGTATCCAGCAACAGCTTAAACGTCTGCTGCCTGCGCTCCTCTTGCTTCAAGTTTCAGCCCTCCTCATTTCCATTTTTTTCTGCTGCTCTCATTATAAAGACCGACCATCGGTTTGTAAATACAACAATATAAAGCCGGTTATGATGAACCATACGCCAAGTTGCACTGGCTATTAACCGACTTTTGCAAAGGCGGCCCGATTTCGGCCTCCTGCAGCGACTCTCCAACGATGCACCGTTTAGTCTTGTTTATATATGTCCTTCAGGATTCCGGAGCCGATTCCGGCAACGACCATGAGAATCAAAGGTCCGAAGTTCCAGAGAAACTGCCCGCCAATCAATGTCATGTCCAGTGAAAATGCTTTGTTCAGCAGGAGGACGCCCAGTTTGATCAAAAGCAGAACGACGCCGGCTAAAAACAAAACGTCGAACGTAAACTTTAATTTCGGGTAAGCCAATTGTTTGCTGTCTTTAATCACTTTCCTTGTCAACTCCTCGTCGCTTCTTAGTAACTCATCGATGGTTAAACCGAACAGATCGCTCACCTTAATAATGATTTCAATGCTCGGATAGTTCTGGCCGTTCTCCCATTTCGAAACCGACTGCCGGCTTACAAACAGCTTCTCGGCCAGTTCCTCTTGCGACCAGCCTCTTTTCTTTCTTTCCGTTTTTAGCTTCTCTCCAAAAATCATTGCAGCAGCGCCTTTCCGTAATTGATAAACCAATCATGAAATAACCGCCTGCAAAAGTAAAGACCGCATTGGTTGCGCGGCCCCGCAACCCGAGGTTGCCGCCTTATTTCTAAAAGCAAAACCGGTTCCGCTGCCGTCATGGACGGATGACAGAACCGGTTATGGAGCGGCAAGTCAATAACGATTAATCGTTAATTGGCTAGCTCGACGCAATCGTATACCCAGCCCGCGCTTAACCAGGGTCCTAAATCGCTGGGGCCGCTAATCGGCCTCCCCCTTGAAGTCAGACATCTGGGTTTAAGTTTCTTTCATGAAATTGGCTTTCGGATAGTAGAAACTTAAAGCCGAGACTCGCTCTCAAGGGAATTCTCTTTCTCCATTCCATTTGGCTTAGTCAAGGTCCGAAGAGAATTTGGCTACTCCCCCGCTCCCAGCAAGTAATCCGTCGGATTCTTACATTCGCTATAATCGCCGCTACCTTCCCCGGTTCCGCATCCGGATACCCAATAACCTTCAATCGGAAGCTCGTCATCGTCGATTTTAATGACATCTGTTAGACTGACTCGAAATTTGTCTCTGTCTTTTATTCCATAATTCACCAGCGTGCCGTCCGACATCAGCTTCAGCTTGATATAAGGATACTCGCCGCCCTGATGCGAGATTACGTTATGCAAATCGGCAACTTGTTTGAAAAAGTAATCGGACATCATTTGACGGTCGTATTGAATCCATTCATCCGTAGTTATGCGCTTGAGAACAAGGGATTGATCCTGCGCGTTATATTCGGCATCCGTATGCACATAGCCATCCTGACCGCGATCCACTATGGTAAAAGACAGCTCTTTCAGCTCGCCTTGCTCACTGAGAACCGCTTCGTATTCGGAAAGCCTTGCTTGTTCGCTTACCGCCGCCTGAGCCACGACGCTTTTCCACAGCCCGCCCGGCCCAATCTCCTCAATGGAGACATCGCGGACGGTCATTTCGTCGTTCATCCGGTTAACCGCTCCCGCTAGCGAAGGCTGCAAAACCTGCAACGCATAGACCAACAAACCAAGCAGAGCCGCTTTGCGCTTAATCGCGTCGTTCGGCTTCGCTTTCCGGAAAAATAGCATATAAAAGGCAAAGCCGAGGGGAAGCTTCACGGCATTGATCGAGAACGTAAAGGCGCCCAGCAGCATATAGCCGACAAGCTTCCATCCGAGCGTCCGCTCCTGTTCGCCGCGTCGCCGGTACAGAACGATCAAATACAGCCATAGTCCGGCCGCCGCCAGGGAGAATAGCCAAGTTACCCACGGAGTCCCCGTCAATTGCCGATACCCGTATAAGTTATAACCCGAAAAACGAACATAAGCGCCTTGCTCGAACCGCTCCCGGTAGGAGTCGTCGATGAAAATAGCCGATTGGTTCGACGGCCCGCCGCCCGCCCCGTAGCTCCCGCCAAGAATGTCTTTCCCTTCCGAATCCGTAACGACCCAATTGCCAAAATCGCCTGACGAAAAGGAACCGTCGGAATTGATATAATCCGTTAATAACAACTGCCCGGATCCGACATTCGGATTCGGTACGGCATCGAGTTGAATAAAAAAATCGTCCTCCCGCTTGCCGACCCTCTCCAATATAATCCTGGTGCCGAACTTCTCTTCAAGCACAAGGTTCAGCTCGTTCTCTTCGCCGTCCCGCTCCGGAATCCATTCCGGCTTCAAATAGAACTCCGTCGAGACCTGCTCCTTGATCAGCGATACCGAATACCCGTCCCGATTAACGATCCGCTCATATACCGCTTCGCTGCGATAATAGTAAAGCCATGCGCCGGCCAGCAGCAGCACAATCAAGGCCGCGCCTGCGACCGCTCTCCACCGTTTCAACCCCGTCACCACCCTCCAAAGGATTAGACGCGACAGGTTAGGAGGAAGTTTCTATAATGCCAAAAGTGGATAGTCTTGACGATGCCCCCTTCGTCATCAAAGACTATCCACTCGATCGTCATTCGCCCCGGATTTGACTCCACATCGTGACCATGTCGATCCAGCCGCGATGCTCGGCGATCTTGCCGTTTACGACTCGATATCGACGGTACAGCGTGACGTCAATCGTATTGCCCGTAGGCGCGGTTCCAAAGAACATGCCTTGATGCGTGCCTTTTACCGACATTTTCACAAGCACTTTATCTTCTTGGCCGATCATCTCTTCCACGGTATAGCGTTTATCGGGAAAGGCCTCCAAAATCGTGGCGGCGAATTGTTTCAAGCCTTCCTTGGATTGATAAGAGAGCTCCTGATAATCGGCCGACAGGAACCGGTCCACGCACTCCAAGTCGCTTTCGTTCCAAAAGGCCTCGATAAACGCACTTACCGTCTCGATATTGCTTTGTTCCAACGTTTTCATTTTCAACCTCTCCTTATAATGTGGTATAAACTTACCGGGCTAAACCGCCCCTGATCGGCCGTTATTTAGCTTGGATTTGCGGCAAAAGCGTGCCGGTGTCGAACCAGCCGCGATGCTCGGCGATTATTCCGTTCACAACCCGGAATTCGCGAAACTGCGTCGCTTTAACGGTTTTGCCCGTAGGCGCGTGACCCGCAAAAGGGCCGGAATGCACGGCCGTCATCGCGATTCTTGCGATGACCTTGTCGCCTTGAGCAAAAGTTTCGCCCACGGCATACCGCCGATCGGTAAAGGCCTCAACGAGCTGCGGCGCAAAAAATTGATCGGTTGTCTCCACCATACTCCGATTCGCCTCGTCCTCCAGAAACGCAGTCACCGCTTCCGCATTTTGTTGTTCCGCCGTTTTCATGCTATCCATCTCCTTTTTAATTATTTCTGTTGATTTCACACATAAATGTGACTTTTAGGTCACATATCGATCAAAAAAAAATGACCATTTCATCCGTTTGCAGCCGCAGCCGCTGCAGTCAACTTCCGGGTCGTCTCCACGAAACGATTAACGGCGGAAAGCACCCTCTCCCTTACTCCCTCGTCTAGCGGTGCTCCGTCGGGACCCAATCCGCCCGACCCGTATCCGATCGAAATCCATTCCGGGCAGTTGATGCCGTGCAAATTGCGCACAATCGTCTGCAGATGCGTAAGCGAGCTTACGCCGAGCGGGCCGCCTGCCGAGCTTACGGAAAGGACAGGTTTGCCCGCGACTTGGTCCGCCTGCACATAATCCAAAGCGTTTTTGAGCGCTCCCGAGATGGAGCCATGGTATTCCGGCGTCGCCAGGATCAATCCGTCCCCGTCCGCGATTGCTCCCAGCATATGCCGAACGTTCGGATGAAAGTCCCAATTATCCGGCGTAAATAACGGCAGCGGCAGCTCCGATAAATCGATAAAGCTGACCGAAACGCGATCGGCTTTCAAAAGGGTTTCCATGTACTTAAGCAAATTCGTGCTTGTTGCGTTCGCGCGGTTGCTACCTGCAATCAACGTCACTTTCATCTTCAACATCACCTTTCATTATCGAATGTTTGGTTGCGGCGAAAGGATTTGCATGCCGCCGGCTGACAAACAAATCCGATTGCGTTATTATGTGACTATAAGGTCACGTTTATTGGTTTTATAATACGTTACCTTAAGGTCACATGTCAAGCGGTTAAAACTGTTTTTTTCAAAAGGCTGTGTTATATTACTTTTAACTGCCATCTTATGCCGGGGAAATTGTAAGGGGGTGTTCCGTTGGAAAAGGATGTCTTCAAAGCGCTCGCCGACCCCAGCCGCCGCAAGCTGCTGGATCTGCTTTACGCCTCGGATGGGAGAACGCTTAGCGAGCTTTGCGTCCCCCTCGATATGTCCCGCTTCGGCGTCATGAAGCATCTTAATATATTGGAGGAAGCCGGGCTCATTACGACAAGGAAGGTCGGCCGCGAGAAGCTGCATTATTTGAACGCGGTGCCCATTAGGCAAATTTACGAGCGATGGGTAAGCAAATACGCCGAACCGTGGGCGGCCGGATTAACGTCGCTTCAAACCGAACTGGAGGGTGAAACGAATATGGATAACAAACCGCGGAATGTAAACCGGATCGCGATTAAAGCCAAGCCCGAGCAAATATGGCAAGCCCTGACCGATCCCGCCAAAACGTCGAAGTTCTGGTTCAACTGCGCCGTCCGGTCTGCCTGGGACATCGAAGCGCCATTCGAGCTGTGGAGCGGAGAGGAGAAAAAAGCGGAGGGCATTATTCTCGATATGGATCCTCCGAATAAACTCGTCTTGAGCTGGCGCTTCGTTTCGTTTCCGGGCATGGAAAACGACGCCCCGTCGCGCCTTACTTGGGAGATCGCTCCGCATGCCGAGCTTCAAGGCGTGACCCTCGTCACCGTGGTGCATGACGAATTCGAACAAGCTGCAAACACCGCAAAAATACTCGAAAACGGGGTGCCGATCGTGCTTTCGGGCATGAAGACGTTTCTTGAAACCGGGGAGGAGCTCGCCGTCGGCCAAGCGTAACCGCCTTTCGCCGTCCTCGGGCGGCAAAGCTCATCTTTCGCGGTGAAATAGAGGCCAGGCAGCGTGAACCGATGCCGTTCCGGTGCTGCCCGCACCCTAATAAAGCAAACAACCGCTCCCAATGAAGCGGTTGTTTGCCTTTTATGGAATCGGAAGGATCGCAAAGTTGTCGTAGCTCGTTTCGTTCAGGTATGTGCGCAGTCCGGCTTTCCCATGCGTGAAAGGATTGCCGCTTCGGTCCGTATAGTCGATAAGCGGATGCTTCATATCGTCGACATACACTTGAATGCGGGCCCCTTGCGCAACGACTTTCATATGCTTCCATTCGCCCGGTTCAACCTCCAGCGGTACGCCGGTCAAATACGTCCAATTGTAATTGAATTTTCCGAGATGTACGCCGTCTTTATTCAAATACGCGACATACCCTTGCAAGAAGTCTGCGCTGTTCTGTCCGAGTTCCTTGCCGTGTGCCGGATTGTTCACCCGGAACAAAATGCCTCCGTCCCCCGTTCCGCTGACGAGCTTGATATCGGATTCCACGCTGTAATCCGACCAATTGCTGTCCCCGATGACCGTCTTCGCAAAGCTGCCGACAGCGGAACGATATTCGCCGGAGCGGACATTCGGTTGCTCCTGCAGCGGATCCTGACGGACCCGAATGGTGCGGAAATCGAATTCCCCCTTCACCGTTTCGGCCTTCAACGTATGTCTGCCGGCCGGCAAGTAGACGCCTTGCTTGGTCGTCGTTGTCCAGTTTTCCCAGGAGCCGGAATTCGGAATATTCACCGCGCCTGTCAGGTCGGTCCCGTCGTCCAGCCATAGACGAATTTGTCCGCCGTCGAGCGTCGTGGCCGTCACGAAATCGATATCGTATTTGCCCGCCTTCGCGATGTCCACATTATACGTTAACCATTCGCCGGTTTGATTCCAGCCGACGTTATAGTCCCCGCCCGCATTGCGGCGGATATCTACCGCATCTGCCCGGTATTGATCTCCAATATTGTCTGCAGTCAGGTCGTGATAACCGGCACCTTCGCCGCCGGTTCGATAATCGGCCGCGGGGATAACGCCCGGAAGCGAATGCGGTTCGTCAAACCGGGTGAAGGACATCCTTGTCATATCGAACTCCCCTTGAACGACCTCGACCTTCAACTCGTGTTCGCCTGCGGGAAGCCGAATCCCCTTTTGGGACACCGCCCGCCATTGATCCCAGCTGCCGGTAGCCGGCACGTCGAGAATGCCGGTTAAATCGGTTTCATCGTCAAGCCAAAGCCGGACCTGCCCGTTCTCGAAAGTCGTAGCGGCCCATAAATCGAGATCGTACGAACCCGCCTCCGCTACGTTAATCTTATACTTCAGCCATTCGCCGGTCTGATTCCATCCTACGATCGGGTCGCCGCTGGCCGCCAGACGAATATCGACGGCGTCGCCGCGATATTGGCCGCCGATATTCGCCGAAGTCGCATCGTGGTAACCGACGCCTTCGCCCCCGGGCATGTAATGCTCGGTTTCGATAATGCCCGGCACGCGATTCGGCCGGTCGAAGCTCGTAAAGCCGATGCCGGCGAAATCGAACTCCCCTTTGATCGTCTCCGCTTTCAGCGTATGCTTGCCGGCCGGCAAACGAACGCCGGATGCTAGGACAGTCACCCAGTTGTTCCAGCCGCCGGTATTCGGGATATCGACGATCCCCGTCAAATCGACGGTATCGTCAAGCCAAAGCCGAATTTGTGCGCCTTCGAATGTTGTGGCAATTGTAAACTCGGCGTTGTATATGCCGGCCTCCGCAACGTCGATGTTGTATTTCAGCCATTCGCCCGTTTGGTTCCAGCCGACATTGTAACCGCCGCTGACAGGGTTTTCGCGGATGTCGACCGAATCTCCCCGGTACTGGCCCCCGATGTTTTGGAGCGTATTGTCGTGATAACCTATGCCTTCGCCGCCCGCGATATAACGGACCGTATTAATGAAACCCGGTACGGGGTAATAGACGTCATACCCGGAACTATCCTCCGCTTCTCCCGACCGGATGCTCCAGAACCCTTCGAACGGTTCCCAGCCTTCGTCTTGGCCTTGATTAAAATTGTCGCGTACAACAGGAACGCCGTCCGCCGCTTGATGGAAGGTCAGCTTGTCGAAGGAGGCCGTTCCCGCAACGGCTTCGACCCTAAGAATATGCTCGCCGGCAGGCAAGGACACCTTCTTCAATTGAGCCGTATTCCAGCCCCCGCCTTCGGCGTCCGGCTCCAGGCCAAACTCGCCGAGCTTGCCGGAATCGTCCAGCCACAGCCGAATTTCTCCTTGACCGGCAGCATCCCGGTAAGAAAGGTCGATATCGTATCGCCCTGCCTCCGCAATATTAACGCGGTAGTTCAGCCATTCCCCCTGCTGAAATTCCGAGACATGAAAGGATCGGTCGGAAGACCGTTCGGTTTCCACCCCCTCATGGCGATAAGAGTCCCCCGTGTCCGCCGTAAGCTCGTGATACCCGACTCCCTCGCCGCCGGACATATAGTGCACGGCCTCCACGCTGCCCGGTATCGGCTTCGCGGCGTCATAATCGCTGCTGCCGTTCACCTCGTTGCTGAACGCAACGAAGCCGAAGTCCGCCTGCGCATCCTGCGCCGCATAACCGATTTTCCCTCCTCCCAGCTCGATATTGCGCGTTTGCTTAAGCATGTTATCCACGTAAATCGTAAAGGCCGTTCCGGCTTTTTCCACCCGAATGTTATGCCACTTCGTATAATCGTAGCCCTCCGGCAGATCGCTTAACTCCCATCCTTGGTCGACGCCGCCCACCCGGAACTGCGTTTCCAGCCGGTTGTCCGCGGGATTCAATACGGCGATGCCGTAGTTGTTCTCGTCCGTATAGGAGAATACAGCCCCGTACTTCGGATTCGCGCTTGCGCCCTGTTCCGCCTGCTTCATATTGAACTCCGCGGTGTAATCGCTGCCGGAGGAAGCGTTCGAAAGCTGCTTGTATACGCTGTCGCTGACGGTTTCCTGCGATAGCACGCCGTCTTCGACCTTCCAGCTGCCTCCGCCTGCGTTCGTCCATGCCGTATCGAGCTCGGATGCATCGAAACGATCGTAAAAGTCGGGCATGTCCGGATCGGGCTGCTCGGTCGCCGTAGGGCCGAGAACCGTCATGCTGTCGCCGTTGAACACGATCCGGTCCATATTCAGATGCCGAAGCGGACCGACGATGCCATGGCCTTCCAGATTATGATAGACGATATAGCGCGCGTCCAGGTTCGGCCCCACGACAACCGTGTTATGGCCAAGACCGACGGTCGGCCCTTCGGCATCGAGCAGGATCGGATTTTCCGCCCCGCCCGTAAAGCCGGATATCGGACTCGAGCTGGTTGCGTAATCGACCCGGTATCCTTTGCTGAAGACGTGGTTGCCCGTATAGGTCATATAATATTTGCCGTTTCTCTTAAATACGGTGGGACCTTCCGTCCACCCCTTCATGCTGGCGCCGGTATCGACGCTGCTGCCGATGGAAGTCGGGCTTTCCATCGGGGCGGCCAGAATGCTTCCGTTGTTCGCATGATAGAAATACCACGAGCCGTCATCGTCGATGAAGACATGGCCGTCGATCGTATGGCCCAGGTTGCCGGTTTGCACGGTGAAAGGCCCGGTCGGGCTCTCGCTGCGCAGCACATAATGACCGTTCCCCGCCGGAGAGGTGTACATATAGAAATAGCCGTTCCAATACACAACCTCCGGCGCATAGGCGCCTTTCGTTACCGGATCGGTCGCGCACAAGCCCTCGTAGGTCCAATTCACAAGATCGGGAGAGCTCCATACCTTAACGCCGGCATCGGTATCCCGCGTGCTGACGTATAAATAATAAAGGCCGTTAAATTTAAGCACGTAAGGATCGCCCAAGCCGTATTGTCCCCACTCGTCCTCGAGCGCCGTCGGGTTTTTATACGCCAATCCAGCTTGCGGAACCAGAACAAATAAAAGCAGCAAACAAAGACAAGAAGCCAATCCTCGTTTCAACAGAATCGGTCACCCCATTCTTCGCTTAGGAAAGATTAATGGCACGAATTACATCGAGCGGGATCTTGGGCGTGCGGTCGGGCGCCAACAAACCGTTCACTTCCTGCTGAACGTCCGTCACTTGCGTATAGCAATAGCCGCAAATATAGTCCACCGCTTTGATCGCTTGCGTAATTTTGCGGAAACGCTCGATAAACTCCTCCTCCGATGCAACCTGATTCCCGTAGCCCCAGCCTTTTTCCGTTTTAAACGCAATGCCGCCGAATTCGCTTACGATGATCGGCTGCCCCCGGTACTCATACCCTTCGGCCATCGCATACTTCCCGTTATTGAAAGCTATTTCGCTCTGCACGATCGCTTCTTTGTCCGAATACCTGGCCAGGAACCGTTCCCCCGACTCCTCGTAATCGTGCAGCGTAATGATGTCGGACACCGTATGCTCCCAACCGTCGTTCGTCACGACGGGGCGGTTCGGATCGATCGTCTTCGTCAAATGATAAATGGCTTCCGTGAATGTCTGCTGCCGGGAATCGCGCAAAATATTCGGGATCCCCCACGATTCGTTGAACGGAACCCATGTAATGATGCTCGGATGGTTATACTGCTGCCGGACAATTTCCAGCCACTCGTTGCTGAACGTCTCGACGGCTTCGTCGTTGAATTCGTACGTTGCCGCCATTTCCGACCAGACAAGCAGCCCCTTGACGTCGCACCAGTACAAGAAGCGGGAATCCTCGATCTTCATATGCTTGCGGACCCCGTTATACCCCATGGCGAGAATCTTATCGATATCTTCGACGAGGGCATCCTCGGAAGGAGGCGTCAAATGGCTGTCGGGCCAATAGCCTTGGTCCAATATTAGCCGCTGGTAGATCGGCGTATTGTTGAGCAATACCTTCCCCTTCTCGATCGAAATCTTCCTCATGCCAAAATACGAATACACGCGATCGACGATCGTGTCTTCGCGATACAAGACGAATTCGACGTCGTACAGATGCGGATGCTGCGGCGACCACGCGCGCAGCTTCCAAGGTCCATTTGCTTCGTGGCGCATATCGACGTCCAATCGCACCCACGAACGGTCGATCGCCGCGCTGAATTGCTTCACCGGTTTCCCCTGGAAGCTGATGCGCGTTTCCAGCCGAAGAGGGGCTTGCCCGAAATCTCCCTCCACCTGATACTCGAAACGGACGGAGGTACGGTCAAGATCGGGGGTCATTTTAACGGATTCGATATAGGATTCGTTCACAACCTCCAGCCATACCGTCTGCCAGATGCCCGTTGTTTGCACATAAAAGCATTCAAAATTGTCGTCGATCCAGCGCTGCTTGCCGCGAGGCTGCGTACAGCTTTGACTGTCCTCGGCCTTGACGGTCAACCGGTTGGCGCCGCCGAATGCGATATACGGGGTAATATCGAAGGAAAAAGCCGCATATCCCCCTTGATGCCGTCCGACATAAACTCCGTTGATCCACACTTTCGCTACGTAGTCGACCGCTTGAAAATGCAGAATCACTCTTTTCCCTTCCGCTTCTTTCGGAATGTCCAGTTCTCTCTGGTACCATACATACGGATGAAACGTTTCTTCCCCAATTCCGCTCGCCTTTGTTTCATACGTAAAAGGAACTTGAATTTTCCGGTCGCCCGGGAAGCTGTCCGGCCAATTGTCCCGCTCGCCGATATTCCCGTCATCGAAACGGAAATCCCACTCTCCGTTCAAATTCAGCCATTGATCCCGGACGAATTGCGGCCTCGGGTAGTCTTTGATATACATGCGAGTTGTCATGTCTAATCTCCCTTTTCTGTATTGGATGGATGGTTAAAGCGAAAGAGGCGGAGCTTATCCTTTTATCCCCGACAAGCTGATCCCTTTGACGATTTGCCTTTCAAAAATAACGAAAAGAGCGACGATCGGAATGGAGGCAATCGCGTTGACGACCATCGGTTTCACGTAATCCTCGGAATATTGGCTCATTAATGTCGGGATGCCCATCGGAAGCGTGAACATATTATCGTCGGTGATCGACAGGAACGGCCACAGAAAGTTGTTCCACGAGCCGATGAAGGTGAGGATGGCCATGGATGCGAGAGCCGGCCTGGTTAAAGGCAGCATAATGTTCATAAAAATCCGCCAGGTTCCCCCTCCGTCCATCTGCACGCTTTCGATCAGATCGTTCGGCACCCCGTCGAAGAAGCTCTTCAGAACGATGACCGCCACCGGAGAAGCGAGCGAAGGAATGATCAAGCCTTGGTAAGAGTTCAGCAGATCCATATCCTTCGCCACTTGGTAAAGCGGGATAATGGTAGCTTCGCCGGGAATCAACAACCCCGCCAGCACAACGAAGAACATCAAGGAACGATAACGGTACGGCACCTTCGACATGGCGAAGCCGGCCATGGCGGCTACGGCAACCGTCAGAACCGTCACGAACACGGCGACGAGAAAGCTGTTGGCCATCCATTGGGTCAATTTCGTATCGAGCAGAATCTGCTCGTAGACCGCGAGCGAATACGGAGGCTTAAACCAGTCCAATACGGTGACGATTTTCATGCCTTCTTCTTTAATGGAGACGACCAGCATCCAAACGATCGGCGCGGCGAAAACAAGCGCCGCGAATCCGGAAACAATGCGGTAAACCCATTTCATCACGCTTGCGCCCCCTTCCGGTTATTGAGCCAATACTGCAGGGCGGACAGCGCGAGCAGAATGATGAACAGCACATAGGACATCGTCGCGGAATAGCCGAGATCGTTCTCTTTGAAGCCCGTTTGGTAGATCAGCTGGATGATCGGCCGGGTCTGATCGAGCGGCCCGCCCCCGGTAATGATGTAAATCTGCATGAACACCTTGTAGGAGGCGATGATCTGCAGCATGGCGATCGTCTTCGTAAGCGGAGCCAAACTCGGCAGCGTAATGTTCCAGAATACTTGCCGGTCGTTCGCGCCGTCCAGTCGGGCGGCTTCGTAGATTTCGTCCGGAATTTCCTGCAGGGCCGAAAGGTACAATATAAAATTAAAGCCGACGGTCCACCATAACGTAATGAGGGTTACCGCAATCCAAGCCAGGCCCGTTTCGGTCAGCCAGAAGATCTCCCGATCTCCGGGAAGCAGGCCGATTAAGTGGAGAACCGAGTTGACGAGCCCCGTATAAGGCTGGAAAACGAACAACCCGAGATAGGATGCCACCGCGACGGACAGTACGCTGGGAATAAAGAAGACGCTGCGGTACAGCTTTTGCAGGCGCGACTTCCGGTTCGCGATCAAGGCCAGCGCGATGGCGAGCACGATCATGGACGGAGTCGTCAGCAGAACGAATATCGTCGAATGCCAGACGGCTTCCCACACCTCGTTGTCCTTCAGAACCTCCCGGTAATTATCCCAGCCGACAAAATCCATCTTCTTGATGAGGGTCCACTTGTAGAACGACATCTCGATCCCTTTGATCATGGGCCATATGGTGAACAAAGCGTATACGGCCAAAAACGGAAGCAAAAATAAAAGCGCCTGCACATCCGCTCTCAGCGACTTCATTTTCATCTGCGCTTCACCCCGTCTTTCCCTAATCGGCTCGCAAGCCTGCAGACCGTGGCCGCAGGCTTGCGGGAGCCGTTTATTCGAAAGGCTTATTCGTCCAGAACCTTCTGGACCGCAGCCTCCAATCGATCCATCGCTTCCGCCGGCGTCATCTTGTTCGCCCATACTTCATTCAGCAGCTTGAAGGAAGCGTTGTCGCGGATTTGCCAGTTCTTCGTGGAAGGCTTGTTGAACTTGACCGTGCTTGCGACTGCGGCATAATCGCTGCGGTACGGGAGATCCTTGAACTCTTGCTTCTCCAGCACGGAAGGCTTCGATGGAATATGCCCCGCCTTCGCCCATACTTGGCCGTTCTCCGCAATCCAATCCGCGAAAATCATCGCCGCTTTGCGCTTTGCGGGATCTTCGTTTTTCGTGACGGGCAGGATGATCGTATGGGAGTCGCCCCATGTCGCTTCCTGACCGTAAAATTTCGGAATCGGCATCGCGCCGAATTCAAGCCCTTTGGTCGATTCCCAAGTTCCCGTCGCCCACACCCCGGTCATCATAATCGCCGCCGTCCCGCTCTGGAAGTTTTTGTAGAAGTCGGGGTCGTTTTTCTTGATGTACCCGTTCGTGTACAGCTTCTGGATATAATCCGCCGCTTGAGCGCCTTTTTCTTTGTCGATAGCCGCGGTTTGCAGATCGTCGGAGATGATGTCGTTGCCGCCTAATTGAGAATACAGCGCCCACCATAACCGGTAAGGATCGTCGTTGGAGTTGGATAAGGCGAAAGGGGTGACTTTGGCCGGAAGCTTCTCTTTCAGCGCAGCGAGGAATTGCACGAAGCCGTCGGCGGACTGTTCAAGTACCGGCTTGCCGTCCTCTCCCAGCAATCCGGCATCCCTAAGCAGCTTTTTGTTGTAGAACATGATGAACGGATGAGTATCGATCGGCACCGCATAATGCTTGTCGTCCACGACGGTTGCATTCAACAGGTTCTGGTTATACGAGCTCCAGTCCACGCCCGCCGCTTCGGCGGCATCGTCAAGCTCGGTTACGACGCCTTGGTCGATGAGGTCGGGCAAACGGGACGTATGGGAAATGCCGATATCCGGACCGCTCCCGCTTCCGACTGCGGTAATTAATTTGGTGTAATATTCGCCCCAGACCAGCTTCGTGTTTTTCACTTGAATGTCCGGGTGGGTTTTGTTGAATTCATCGATAAGCGCCTGCATGTTGTTGCCGTCGCCCCCGTCAAACAAGGTCCAGAAGCTCAGGTTCACCTTCTCCCCGCCGCTGTCCGCCGTATTCCCGGAAGCTTGGTCCTCCGAGCCTGGCGATGCGTTATTGCCGCCGCTATTGCCGGCGTCGTTGGCGCCGGTATTCGCGCTGCTTCCGCAAGCGCTCAGCATCATCGAGACGGAAAGCAGCAACGACAAAACAACTAAACCGATCCTTCCTTTATGCACAACTTCCTCCCCCTTTAAATAAAAATAGGCAGGATACAAAAACATGTAATTTGTTTTATTACAATATTCTTGTATCTATGGCCATAGTATACGTTCTACCTGAAGCGATTGTCAACGCTTTCATATCATATTTTTGTAATTAAACAAAAGAGAAGGACCTTTGATACAATGTCTTTGTAATCAAAGGCCCTTTTCCCCGTTTAGTCCAGCATATAATGGACTTTCATCATAATCTCCTGCTCGTAATCGCCGAACTGGCGGCCGAACAGATTGACCCCGCCCTGATACACGGCATCGGGCTTCACGCCGACTCGGAGCCGTACATTGGGTCGCTGCATCAGCATCAGATCGTTTAAGGTGACGTCCGATATTTTCTCCATATCCAGCGTCGTTCGCTGCTTGTCGATTCTCCATGTCTTCAGTAAACCGTATTGCGTCGACCAGTCGCTCCACCAGGACGGATTCAGCTTGCCCCGCCGATCCCCGAAATCCCCGGGACAAGTCCACGTGCCGATTTCCACGCCGTTGATCCAGACGGAGATGTCCGACGGCCAGTTAGGGTCGGAATTCGGCGCTTCGGAGCACATCTCAAGCGACAGCTCCAGCGATTCGATCCGCGCCCCGGGCGGAAGCTCGAGCGGCAGCAAATATTCCAAATACCCTTTGCGGAACCAGATGATCTGGGCTCCGATGCGCTTCGGGTGATAGAAGCTGGCCGGTTCGTCCTCCCGTATGATCATCCCGTCGGCATTGGCCATGCCGCAAGTCGGATGAACCTCGCAGTCGCTGTAATGTCCGATGGGCATCTCCACTTCGTAGACGTGGAGCGCTCCTTTCGGTCCCGCTTTTTTGGAGTTGAAGGCGATATGAATATCGTCATAGTTCCGGCTGCATACCTTCATCGCTCCGCGGGAAGCGGGAACAAGCTCCGTATTGATCAGCTTGGCCGCCTCCAATATCTTTACGTTGTTCGCCACCGTTGAAACCGGCAAATTCAGAGCCTCCGAAATTTCCACCACATTCAAATTCCGATCGATCAACAACCGGAGAATATCGACTCTGGAGCGGGTAGATAACGCATGCGCCACTGTCACTAACTTCTCGGGCTCGTCAAAGCTCAATTCCAGCACGTTCCTCGCCACTTTCCGATAGATTTGCTATTCTGATCCGCTTTCTTACAATGATACTACTTCTTTATTTTCATTAAATCAATATTTTTGTAATAATCTATAATATAGGTAATAAACATCGCTTCCAAAACTTCATATCAAATTAACAATTCACCCATTGAGGAAGCGGTTCACCCCTATCATAATGGACTATATGCCGGTTATTTGGATAAGGAGTGTTCATTAACGATGGAAGCGAATCAAGCGGCTGCGGGTCGTCGGCCAAAAGGCAAACTGCAGCAGCTATTGGAAGTGTTAGGGGTATCGACCAAGCTGGGACTGACTTCGTTCGGCGGACCGGTCGCCCATCTCGGCTATTTTCACGACGAATACATACGCCGCCGGAAATGGATGGACGAGCGCAGCTACGCCGATCTGGTGGCGCTATGCCAGTTCCTTCCCGGACCGGCCAGCAGCCAGGTCGGCATCGGAATCGGCGTCATCCGCGCCGGATTGCTGGGCGGCCTGGTCGCTTGGCTGGGCTTCACTCTGCCTTCGGTTGCAGCTTTGATTCTGTTTGCCTCCCTGATACAAGGCTTTGACATTGCCGGGGCGGGATGGATACACGGACTTAAAATCGTGGCCGTAGCGATTGTCGCTCATGCCATCCTTGGCATGGGACAAAAACTGGCGCCCGACCGGAACCGGGCGACCGTCGCCATTATGGCGGCATCCGTCTCGCTGTTATGGCAGACGGCGTTCAGCCAAGTGCTGCTGATCATCTTGTCGGGATGCGTCGGGCTATGGATGTATCGCAAAACGGCCGTTCCGGAAGCGCCCGACCTGCCGGTGCCGGTGAGCCGCAGTGTTGCCGTCGCTTGTCTCGTGTTGTTTTTCGGATTATTGATCGCGCTTCCTCTTGTTCGGCCGTTTGTCGCCGGCGGCTGGCTGCCGTTATTCGACAGCTTTTACCGTGCGGGCTCTCTTGTCTTTGGAGGAGGACATGTCGTGCTCCCTTTGCTCGAAAGGGAAGTCGTGCCGACCGGATGGGTCGGCAGCGAGGAGTTCCTCGCCGGCTACGGCGCCGCTCAAGCCGTGCCCGGGCCTTTATTCACCTTCGCCGCCTACTTGGGGGCCGTGGCGAACGGCATTTCCGGCGCGTTAATCGCGACCGCGGCTATTTTTCTGCCGGCGTTCCTGTTAATCCTCGGAGCTCTGCCGTTCTGGAATTCCTTGCGGAGAAGCCCGAAAGTACAGGGCGCGTTGATCGGCATCAATGCGGCGGTTGTGGGCATCCTGCTTGCCGCGCTCTATGACCCGCTGTGGACTGCCGCGATATTGGCGCCGGCCGATTTTGTACTGGCGGCCATCTTGTTCGGCATGCTGGTCTTCTGGAAACTGCCGCCATGGGTCGTTGTCCTGGCCGGTGCGGCGGGCGGGATGGTTATTGGGATGTTTTAAAACGCTACTCTTTCGAAATATCGATTCTGCGAGCAGCAGGGGCGTCCTTTTCCTCCTCCAGCGTACCGATCACGCTGTCGATCACCGCTCGCGAAGCGAGCAGACACTCCTTGGCAGCGTTTCTGAAATGCCGCTCGGGTTGATGCCGCTCCAGATTTTCTAATAAACGCTCCAATCGAATCAGATGTCCCGTCACTCGTTCCTTTCCAAACCCGGCGCTCATTGATCTCCAGCCTTTCCTTGTATAGTCGTTTCCCGTTTGCCGAAACGGATGACAAGCCGGTCCTTCGCATACCTCGCGCCTACAACTTCGCGGCCCGTCAACGATCTAGGCAAAATAACCTTGCGTTTATAGGCGCCGGCATCTACCGTCAATTCGTCGCCTGTCTGCGTTAAGTTGAGATCGTTCTTATCGGCAAACGGAATGATTAACTCCAGCAGCATGTCGCCTTTCTCCTCGCGGATCGCCCCCGTTCGGCCGCTGTACAACATTGCGGAAGGATCCCGGTCTATAAAGACGATATCCGCCAATTCTTGAAGTATGGGGAGTCCGATTATTTCCTTCTGCATCATAGGTGCTTTCAGAATCGGAATCGGCTGGAAGTTCGATACGATTTCTTCTTCGTATTTCTTCTGAATGTCCCGCCAATAGGCGAAAAATCCTTCGCCGGCCTCATCCGGCAGCACCCGGTTAACGATGACCGCATCCGTGTTGAACCCGAACAAATTCAAATACGTAAACGAGCGTTTCGCTTCGGCAAGCACCATCTTCTCGGGATTCAGCACAATCCGTACCGACGTAATTTCCGGATCCAGAACGATCCGCTGCATTTCCTCCAAGCCGCGTGCAAATCGTTCGATGCTGTCCAGCACGTCGTTCGAAGGAAGCTCTATATCGTTCACGAGCTTGGCGACCGGCCGTACGAGCTTGATCAGCCTGCGTTCGGTCGGGAATATTTTCTCCAGCCATCAATTCAGTACGTTCGGATAACTGAGCAGCCGCAGCGTTTCACCGGTCGGGGCGCAATCGACCACCAATGCGTCATATTGTCCGCTTTCCGCATGTTCCTTGATTTTCAGCAAGCTGAACAGCTCCTCCATCCCCGGAAATACGAGCGTTTCTTCCGTCGCGACATTGGATAACCGGTCACTCCTTTAAGTACGATTTCGTAATAATAGGTTTGCGAACATTTTAATACGACTTCGTAATAATTTCAATACCTTATCGGTTAAGTCATGAACGATTGTGCATCTTGGCATCGCAGCCTTGGATATCACATGATGTCGGGCGTTAAGACTGGGGGCAAAATTCATCATTGACACCGCTCCGTACTCAATGTTACATTGAACCCGTGCAATTACTACGAAATCGTATTAAAAGAAACATGAACGGTCTGACGATCCTTTGCATTCATTGGAGGTGTCCGATTATGGACTGGAATGGGATTGCGTTGACGGCAGCCGGGGCCATCGGCGGCGGCACGGCGGTGATTCACGGCATTCTGATGCAGCGGCTGATGATCAGGCCGATCGAAGCGGCTTTCGCTTCGAATGGGCGGATGTCCGCCCCGATGCGAAAGCTCGTGTCGTGGCTTCTGCATTTCACTACGTTCAACTGGTTACTTAGCGGACTCGCCTTGATCGCCGCTGCAATCTGGTTCGAGCAGGATGTAAGGCTGGCGATCGGCCTGCTTGCCGGCGGCTCTTTCATGTATGGGGCGGTCATCACGCTTTGGATCATGCGCCGGCTTCATCCCGGTTGGATCTTGATGGCCATTGCGTGCATTCTGATCGTCTTGGGACTCATCCCCGGAGCTTCATAATTAACCGTAAAGAAAAAAGAAAGAGGTCCCCAGAGGGACCAAATAGAGGTTAAAAAATAGTCGGTACCATTCCTCCATCCATACGGATGGGAGAGCCTTTAAAGGCGGATGCATACGGACTGCACAAGAAGGCAGCCAGTCTGCCTATTTCAACAGGCCTGATGAAACGCTGTATCTCCGATTGAGGCAGCATTGTCGCCATAAACTTCTTCTCTTTTTCCGAAAAAGTCAGATTTTCATCGTTGTACATCCCGTCAATGATTTGATGCACGTTTTCGGAAAGCGTCGGTCCCGGCATGATCGTATTGACAGTCACTTCCGTTCCTCTTGTTAATTTCGATAAGCTTTTCGCCAACGATAACAGCATGGACTTGGTCATACAATACTGGGGCATTTGTCCCGAAGGCATAACGGCTTCTTCGCTCGCAATAAAGATCATGCGGCCATCATTGTTTTTCAGCATTTTAGGCAAATAAAATTTGCATAACCCGTTTGCGGCAAGAACATTAGTACGGAAATATTTCTCCCATACTGCATCGTCAACATCCTCATATTGCATAATCTCATATATCCCCATGTTGTTAACTAGAATATCAATATTCGGGTATTGTTCAAATAAAGCTTCTCTTTGCCCAATATCCACAATATCCGCTGCAGCGTTTTGGGGAGAGGTAGCCGGGAAAGCCGACTTCAATTCGTTTACGGTTCGTTCTACCTCTTCATTATTCCGTCCGTTAATGAGTACATTTACGCCTTCTTTGGCAAGCTCAATGGCAATAGCCTTTCCGATCCCTTTCGTCGATCCTGTCACTAAAGCCGTTTTATTGATTAATCCCATATCCATAATCGAATGCATGTCTCCTTTATACGTTCCGGATAGGGATTATATTATCTTGTCTGGATTGCCCGGTAACTAGCCTATTGCGCCAAAGTTCTTGTTTATCACGCCAAAAATAAACTCCCTAAAGCAAATACCAGCTTCATTCCGATATCGATGTGCCCGAATGTGCCGTACGCCAATTGGAAGGAGTATCGCCCTCCCAAAGACGGAAGGCGCGATAGAACGAGTTCTGGTCTTCATAGCCCAGCAAGTAAGCCACTTCTTTAATTTCAAGCGAGGGGTCTGCCAAATAGTGCCGTGCCTGCTCATGTCTGGCTTGTGTCAACAGCTGCTTGAAGCTCGTGTTTTCGTCCGCAAGCCGGCGCTGCAAAGTACGATCGCTCATTCCAAGCTTCATCGCGACAGCTTGAACGTCGAGGCGTCCCCCTGTGAGACTGCGTTTCATAATCCATTTGACCGTATCTGAAACGGAGCGGCCGCGCTGCCGTTCATTGAGCGATCGATCCAGTACGGGAGTCAGAATCTCCAGCAGCTCTTCATTGTACGAGACAAAGGGGCGGTCCAGATCTTTTCGATCCAGCGTCAACCGGTTACCTTGTGCCCCAATCCGGATACGGCAGCCGAAGTAAGCTTCAAGCGCCTGCACATCGCCCATAGGATGCGTAAATTCGACGAGACGCGCCTTCAAGGGCTGCCCCGTTCCCCGGCGCCCAAGCTCCAGAAGAAATGCCAATGTGATGCCAACCAGCAACGGCGGACCGGATCGCTCGGCAGAGCGCCATTCCAGTTCGATGGTGCAGTCGTCGCCCTCCTCGGTCATACGTAAGCTTTCAGGGGGGCACAGTTGTTTGTACCGGACCATTCGATTTAGAGCGTCGCGGTAGTCGGGAGCATGGTAGGTCGCCAAGACGGTCGGCGGGAACTTCGCGGTTTCAAAGACGGTCGCAAGCTTGACGATTCCTTCGGCAATGTCGCCGACGAGATCGGAATAAGCCTGCCAGATCGCAAAATAGTCGCCGGTGGTCACGACCGGTTCGGAAATAATGGCGAGCGGCAGCCGCGCTTTGCGAGCGACGTCGTGGGCGGCAATGCCTAATTGACGCAATCCCTCCCAGAATCCCGGCGGCATTTTAATACGGTCGGAAGCATGCGATTTCATACGTATGGACTCCTCTAGCTGCTTCTATTTGGCTTATATTGATTTTAGGATAAGTTCGTTATGATAGCAAAACAGTTATGGATGTTCATAACAGCGGAACAAATAAACAAAGGCGCCCTATTGGGCGCCAGCGTTATTCTTGGAATCTTCCGCGTACCTTTTGAAATTGTCCATAATCGCTTGCCAGCCCGCTTTCTCTGATTCAAAGGGGTTGGTGCTTTCGGCGTCAAAGATTTCAATCCTCCGAAGCTTGATTCCACTTTGCAATATGATCCGGAGTCGTAATCCGCATTCGAAAATCATCGGCGTATTTGATCCGGCAGTCCCAAGCGGGCAAATAATTTTGCGTTAATAAAATTTTGGACGTGGAGTATTTTTCCGTCTTTGATTTCAATGACGTGAATCCCCCAAGGAACCAGGACGGATTGTTCATCGCCCGGCATATACTGCGCATAAGCAGGATAACCGCCGTTCACCGTTACCGGCAAAAAGCGGGATCCCTCGCAATGCCGGCGTGTAAGCGAAAAAAACTTGAACAAATCGTCCTTGCCGCGCACCCACATGGCGAAAGGCGGCATGGACATGCAGCCTTCCTCATGGAATAACGCGACCAGCGCATCGATGTCAAATTGTTCAAAGGCGTCCACATACCGCAATAGCAGCTCGCGATCAGGCTCTGCATCCATCCTGCTGAGCTCCTCGGAACGGAGATTCGTTCGCTTCATCGTCTCTCTGGCTCTTTGCAAGGCGCTGTTCACGGATGCCGGCGACATTCCTAGAGCTTCTGCGACCTCCTTGGAGGACCATTCGAATACATCTTTCAAAATAAGAACCGCCCGTTGGCGAGCAGGCAAGGTTTGCAAAAGTGCGATGAAGCAGAGCTGCAGAGTATCTTTGCGAATGAGAATATCTTCAGGATTCTCCCCAAAATCAGGCGCAAGCCATATCCATGAGGAATCCGGCAACGTTTCGCGGGGTTCGATAATGGAGGCAGCCGGATCGGACAGGTCTACGGGAAGCGTGCGTCGTTTGGCTTTCCTCAGCTTGTCCAGGCATATGTTTGACGCGATACGGTAGATCCACGTTTTGTACGACGACTCCTGCCTGAATGAGCTCCAGCTTTGCCAGACACGGATGCAGGTTTCCTGAACGGCATCGTCTGCGTCGTCGATGGATCCGAGCATTCTGTAACAGAACGACGTTAACTCCGGCTTTAAATTCTCCAGCAGCTGCAGATCCAGTGCTGTCTCGTTCATATTGGGCCTCCTTATGACGGTGAAGTCACTTAAAGTATTCGTGATCTTCCATGATAACCCTTCTATCCCCGCTTCTCGATTCAAATCCTTGACATTACCCAATAACAAGAACTTGACCCCATAAAACAATAAAGCCGCATTAGATGCGGCTTTGAATGGGACAATGTTTTTGACTTCTGACAGGTTTAAGGTTTTTATGTACTTATCGCGCGACATCAGATTCATATTTACCGAGGAATCACTTCAAGCACATTGCCGCTTCCATCATCAATAATACGTATATTTTTATCATCTATGAGTTGGATGGTGCCATCTGACTTCAAGATTTCATGCTGCTCCATTAACGCGTGAGCAACGGACTTGCGAATGAGCCCTTGATTTTTGAATACCAACGTATACAGATCATTGACTCCAGTCTTTCGATTAGAGTATTCAATGATTACAATAAGTAGATTCTTGGGAGTCCACTTGAAGTTTAAGTTGAGATCTTGAGTATTCACATTCATGTTCTTTATGCCTAACGGAATCGTACTCTTTTGTCCGGTATAAGCATTCGTAATCTCAAGATCCCCTTTTGCTGCGTGAATTATATAGCTGTATCCCATCGTGCTGCCATAAAAAGTATCGGTATAATTGTTAAGTCCAGTCACGGTTACCTTACCCGTCTTCGTGTCCCGATTGACCACTTCCCCGTCCAAAGCAGCTGCAAGGAATCTAATCGGCACGTAAAGGTGACTAATATACCACACAGGTTCTTTGCCCATGTCCACTTCTTGACCATCTACTTCGGCAATTGTGCTTCCCATGTGTACAACAATACGCTTCTCGTTACTCCTCAGAATCGCCGTATTGTCATCTTCCATCTCCCAAAGCAGACCTGCCCCACTGCCCAGTGAGAAAAAACTTCCGTAAGTCACTCCGTCCTTAAGTAGCGTCTCAATATGAGCGATACGGCCGTCTTCCCATTGAATTTCCAGATCGACGTACTTGGACGCAGCTTCTGATTTTTTAGCTCCCAGCGGCAAAAGCACTGACATCATAAATATAACGGCAACTACTTGTTTCAAACGCTTCATTTTCACAGCAACTCACCCATTATTTGTAGTTTTAAACACTACAATCGTAACGTTTAAATCTTAAAAAAGTTGCGGACATATTTGTCGTCCGACAACCCTGGATGAAGTAGTGTACCTAACTGGGCATTCGTATATTGCTCCTACCAAACCGTTGGACAAGCACAAGGTGGAAGCTGCCACCGATCGGGTTGGCCGCTGGACAGGCGACCCTTTTCGATTTCGGGAGTTCCATTCAATTGGCCGTTTCTAAACGGAATAAGAAACGAGAACTCCCGTTTCGTCAACGTAATGAATCATCGAACGATACGTGTTCAAATCCACGATCAACTGGCACTGCTTTTCGCCCTTGATCCATTGCAAACGCACCTCATCGTTCGATGAGTCCAGTACTTTAAAGTCTCCGTTAAAAGCGTCATACTCGTTCCGAAAACGAATGAGCCTAAGCAGCCGTTGGACAACCTCTTTCTCCAGGGATTGTTCGATTTCTTGCTGAGAGTAGTTATGACGATTGATTTCCCGCCCCTCCCCCGTTTTTTCCACGCTTTCTACGTCGTTCTCTCCGGCCAATAGTCCGACATAGTAAACTTGAGGCACGCCCGGCGCGAAAAATTGAATCGCCCTGGCCGCCATGTAGGCGTCATCGTCGCAATCCAGCAGCGAATAATACGAACCTCTGATTTGGTGAACGTCGAAACCGTCCGGCGCTTTGTGCTCATCCGATAAAATCAGGCTTAAATTCGCTCCGCGGTCTACGCATACCTTCACCAGTTCCCTTGCTTTCTTCGTATCGATCAAGTCGTCCAAGTCCGGCTTTACGGGAACTCCGTCGTGGCAGTCCAACATCGTAAACTGCTTTGGCGGCCGCGTCATGAGGTAATGGCGCAGGGTATGGCTCGACCGGTTGACCAAGGCATCAAGAACGGTATACGGCAGAATAAAATCGTAGATCCAGTATCCACGCTCCGCCAGCTTGTATTGAATGGTGTAATGGGAATGGACTTCCGGCAGCAATTCGATATCAAGCGACTTCGCGAAGCCGATCCAGTCGCTTGCCAAAATTCCTTTTGCGAAAACTGTTCGATGAAAATAATGTTTTAGACTGGAGTTGTTGATCTGGCGCAGGTTTTTGAGTTGGAAAATCGTCAGCTTTTGAAAAATAAGTTTTAGACTGAAATAAGGAACCATCATTTATTATAAAATTTGCGTGAAAAAAAAGTATTAGACTGAAATGCGTTGTTCTAGTTGTTTTAGCGAAGTATCACTTCCAACAAATTGCACAGCAACATACTTTTCTTCTGTCCCTACTATTACCAAAAAGAGGAAATCTATGCTCATCTTAGAATCACGTAGCATGTTAGTTATTAATTTTTGATCAACTGAAGATGGTCTAGGTACAGGCTCAGGGTGGGTATGCCATTCGCCTAAGTATATTACCTCTCCATTAGAAGATCTCCACGCTAAATCTACGAACCACTGGGCTCTTTTTACATTCCGTTCAAAAAAATACCGTCCTGATTTATCACCAGGACCCGGAGTCGTAATTTGTTGTATAATAATTTGATCGTCAAATATTCGGCCCAGAAGGATACCGCCTGCTTCGTGTTGCTTTTTCTTGACTTGTCTATACGAATTGAGTATTTCAACAACCTCATCCGTAAACTTTACCAATTTATCTCCAAATATATATTCCATTTAGTTCGAGCAACCTTTGCAATTTGTTCGTTCCCTGATTGTACGAATGCGAACGGAATAGCTATCCGCCGCAACCCACATTGAAGAAATTTTTCTCTTGTTTAGTCTTTGTTCCTTTAAGTTACCTAGCCAGGTGAATATAGTATTCTCCTGCACTTTACCAGACAAAGCATCTCGAAGAAAAAGCATTAAATCGTTAATGAATCTTTTTAATTCTAGTGCGCCATACGGAACGAATGTGCTTTGGCAACCAGCTTCTCTTTTTGTGAATTCACCCGGATTAGAGAGTACGCTTTGAATGAAACGGTGTTGTTCATCAAACAAACATTGAAAACAGCCATTTTTAATTGGGTCGATCCAAACTGCATGCGCCCCCGCCAGATAAGGTTCAACCCAAACGAATAATATAGGCTTTTCAATTATTCGCTCTTGAATTAGTTTATTAATGCGAAACTCTGTGGGGAGATGTCCTACCGCGACAACTGAAAAATCACAATTGTTCAGTATGGATTCATAACTGACAAGCAATTTTAATATATCTTCCGGGTAGCAAGCGACTTCACAATTTGGAAAATGTGACGTAATCATTTTTTGTAGTGCGTCAACTTTTTTCTTTCCAACATCACTTGCTCCGCAAACATGTCGAGCTATATTGTCAAAAGTTAATATATCCTTATCAACAAAAAGAAACTCTTCAACACCAATATCCGCTAAAGAACGTGCAATATGACTTCCAACTGACCCACATCCGACTATTCCAACTCTTAACCCACTCTCGACATTTCCGTCTCCGCCACGAATAAATAAATAATCTTTATCAACTCTTTTAATCGTATGCTTCAATAACTTAAGATCTCCGAAATCCCTCGTCAGTTCAAGTAGTGCATTTTTACTGCCAGGCCTGAACCCCTTCAATCCTGTCTTCTTTTTCTTCTTGCCTTTAAATGCTGAGGTAGAAATTAAAATATTCTCCCCATGTTCCCATACTCCAATAACTTTGCTGTTACCATAAGGGATGGAAAAAACAATTGTACTAGGCCTTTTATCTCTATCCAAGAATTCCAAGAGTGTCTTTAGCGAATCACGAGAAAAGCTTCTGAGTCTCTGCAATAGTTCGCGGTTGTTCCTTGGAAATGGTGGAATTCCAATAGATTGTAATGGAAGGTAGAGAGCCTTTTTCCGCTTATCATATATTTTCCCGCCAACTTGCAGTATCCATCTTTGCCCATCGACTCTTGAATCGCCGAACAATAGTTGATTACCCCAAGAAGGATGGTGGAAGCTTATGGCTTCAATGATTTTGGGGTCATCAGTCAATTTAATAAGTGACAAATATTGATTAGTCGATTCCTGTCCCCAATAACTTTCGAATTCATCCATGTATTCCGTAATATTTAGTTTGTTCTTCCCGGTGTAGATGAGTTGATGAGCCTTTTGAATAATTTCTTTTATCACACCTATTGGGTCAACCGCATTTGGATGAGCTTGATCGGAATCAAATGTGCATAGGACTTGTTCCGCATCTAAATGCGGAATTGGGTAAAGCTCTGAGAAATACGGTTCGGGAATAACTACTTTCGGAAAAGAGTCTGGATAATTATATGGGATCGCGATTATTATTTCTATACTTTCTTCATTCAATTTAATCCTAAATGCTTTAGGATAATTTCGATCATTAAATTCCTTGTCGGTTTCTTCTACAGCGCCGTATGAATTTATAAGATGGAGTGTTATTTGCTGTAACACTCCATCATAATATTCCTCAAGTTTACGCAGATCTTCCATGGTTACCTAAAACTGCAGCCGAAGTGGTTTGAATGGCAGAATTACTCCCTTTATTCTCATCTTCGGGTGGTTGATATTCAGGGAATCGTGAACCGAAAATTTTTCTCCACTTCTTTGAAGCCTCGGTTTTATCCTGATTTTCTAAAGCTTCCCCACCTTTTTTGATAAGATCTTCAAGCTTGTTCAGGAAATTTGATCTTCTCGTTTCTGACCAGTTATCAAAGAGTTCCTCGCCAGGTACTACTGGTCTAACTAAAGAAAACGATTCAGAAAGCGTGTTATGAATTTCCTTTGCTGTTGCTACCAATGCTGCATCGTCTTCATCCGGATAATCGCTTACAAAATGATTGGCTGCAAGTATTGTCAGGATCATTCCACTTGGAAACTTGGTATCGCTCTCCTTATAATCCTTCCATGCTTTCAGATACCGAACCAGTCTCTTTAATTGGTCTCCTTTTATTTGAACTTCACCCTTAAACCAATCGGTTAAAGCCTTGGGGTCACTGGTAATCCATCCTTTAGATTTGTGTGCGAGCTTTGGACTTTGGTCGTCTTTTTTGATGTAAATCGGTAAATCGACGTGGTAATTTGCTTTATATATAACCCTGACACACGTATTTTTATCTACAGGATCCTCACTGGTATGGCCTTTTGTGGCCTTAACAATCCAGCTATGAACAGTTGATGGGGTAGGCCAATCGCCCTCATCGGAGTCCTTTAAGTGTTCCAAATATATGCCGTCATCAATATCATATTCACCATCAATAGGAGTTACCGTAGTATTCATCATGTATGAGCCCTGGCCATAAAACTTGGGCTTTTTCACATCTAATTCTTCAGAAAAATACTTCTTAATTTTATCCCGCAACGCATTCCTGGATTTTCGTAAACTTTCTTTTTTGTCAGATTTAAGATAGATTTCATCATCATGAAATTTAATGAACAAGTCATGACAATTTGACATACTTCTCGTCCTCCTGATTATGATATTCAAAGATTTTTCTGACCGAATCTTCAAACAGCCATTTTTTACTCGCTTGAACACCTTTATCAAGCATAATGCTGATTGCGGTAGGACAAGCACGGTCTAATTCAATATACTTTTTTTCTTGATCCGATAATTCTGTACTAGTTATTCGAACATAGTGACCCGGTAAGTATTTTGTTATAAATTTCATGTGATTGTCGACAGCGAAACTCTGTGTATCGATCATAGTGGAAATTAACTTATCCCCCCAACTACTGAACGATTTCGATTTCCACACCTTATGCGGCTCTGGAAATCTCGCGTGCTCATTTAAAGATGAAATTGATAATAGACAGTAGGAATCAAACCCCTTGTTAAGGTAGTATGTAAAATATTCTTGCATCCCCAATAAAGATGGGTTATTGGCCCAGAGTCCACCATCAACAAATTGTTGCGGACCCTCTTTTGTTTGCAGCTCTACAATCGGAAAGTAAGTGGGAGCAGCAGTAGTTGCAAGTGCGACTTCGGATAAGAGACGTTTACTATCCCTTGTTAAAGTTGGTTGGTGGTCTGATTTAAATACATAAGGTGACCCTGTGGTAACATTAACTGTTGGAATTAATACAGTTGTCTTGCAATCTTCTATTTTTTTATCCTGGAATACTTCTTCGAGCGCCAATTTTAGTTGATTGCTCGAATACTTTGATTTGATCAATATTTGTTTAAAATAATGAATCTTTCGATAGAATGGATTTTGATATGGAAATATAGAAGGTCCTTTTTCTTTATAGAATCTCACAATGTCTGACGCTGGCATGCCAGATGCCAATGCAAGTGCAATAATTCCCCCAGTTGATGTGCCGCATATGAGATTGAAATTCTGGTACACAGGTCCGTATACTTTTTCAATCTCTTCTAGAATTACAGCAGAATAAAGACCTTTAATACCTCCGCCGTCTATAGCTAATATCCGATAACATCCCGACACATTCTCACCTCTCAAAAAAATGGCGTAGAAACAGTCAAACTTGATGTCCTACGCCTTTGATGTCCGTTAATATTTAAACTCTTCCGTCTCCGCCTGCGCCATCAATTCAGCTTGCTGGAGCACCAGATCAATGGCCATTTTCTCCAGATCCGGCGGGTAACCGTATTTCTTCAACAGCCGTTTGACGGTAATTCGCATTTGAGCCCGCACATTCTCACGAAGCGTCCAGTCGACCTTGATGTTGCTCTTGATCGCTTGGGTCAGCTCATGTGCAATCTGCTTCAGCATGAGATCGCCCATCAGTTCCTTGGCCGATTCATTCGAAGCGAGCGCATCATAGAAAGCCAGCTCTTCCTTGATCAGACCGAGATCTTCGCCACGCTTGACTGCCTCATTCATCTCTTTAGCCATCTGGATCAGTTCCTCGATAACCTGCGTCGTCTCGATCGTGCGGTTGTTGTATTTCCGAATGGCTTCCTCCAGCATCTCGGAAAATTTCTTCGATTGCACAATACTGGTTCGGGAAACGGCCTTCACTTTCCCCTGAAGCAGCCTGCGGAGAAGTTCCACAGCCAGATTTTTCTGCTTCAACCCGCGCACATGTTCGAGAAACTCATCGGAAAGTATCGCAATGTTCGGTTTCTGCAAGCCAACAGCTTCCAGAATATCGACAACTTCATCGGATACGACCGATTTCGAGATGAGCTGATTCAACTCGGCATCGAGTTCTTTCGTCGTTTTTCTCTTGTTTTCGTCCGTTATCAGCTTAATTATACCAGATTTTACCGCTTTGAAGAAACTGATTTCGACATTGACTTCCTCCGCGGCGGGAGTCGTCGCGCAGAGCGAGAAGGCTCTTGCTAATTCCGTCGTCCAATTCAGGAAGTTCCGCTTGCTTTCTTCACCCAATCCGAGTACGTAATCGACCGTCTCAACAATGGCCTTCATCCGTTCGGATGCTTTCTCCGAAGCGAATTTACTGTAGTCATACCCATGAAGCAATTCGCGGATGAGCTGCAGCCTTTCCAGCATAAAGTCAACGGCTTGGTCTGTATCGATACCAGCAGTTTTGCGGTCATTTTCCGTATATTGTTGTAGCGCCGATTTCAGTAAATCCGCAATTCCGATATAGTCGACGATCAAACCGCCCGGCTTGTCGCGGAATACCCGATTCACGCGGGCGATCGCCTGCATTAAGTTATGGCCTTTCATCGGCTTGTCGATGTACATCGTATTCATGCTCGGCACGTCAAACCCGGTCAGCCACATATCACGGACAATGACGATCTGCAGCGGATCGTTTACATCTTTCATCCGCTTCGCGAGATGTTCGCGTCGCCGCTTGTTGCCGATAAACGGTTGCCACTCCTCCGGATCGCTGGAACTTCCGGTCATGACGATCTTGATTTTGCCCTCGTCATCATCATCGCTGTGCCAATCCGGCCGGAGCGCCACAATCGCTTTGTACATATCGATGGCAATCCGCCGCGACATCACAACAATCATTGCTTTGCCGAAACCGGCTTTCTGCCGCTGCTCGAAATGTTCGACGACATCTTGCGCGACTTTCTTGACCCGTTTCTCTGTACCGGCCAACGCTTCAAGCCTGGCCCAACGCGATTTTAGACGCTCCCGCTGCGTGTACTCCTGGTACTCCGTAATATCCTCATACTCGCTGTCAATGACCGGGCGCTCCGCCTCCGACAACTCCAGGCGGGCAATACGGCTTTCGTAATAAATTTTGACCGTCGTTCCGTCTTCTACGGCTCGGGTCATATCATAAATATCGATGTAGTCACCGAAAACGGCGGGCGTATTTTTGTCTGTCAATTCGACCGGCGTTCCGGTAAAGCCAATATAAGAAGCGTTCGGCAACGCATCGCGCATATACTTGGCATAGCCATATTTAATGGCCGCTTCGTCGTCCCCAGCGACCATATCCGCCTGAAACCCGTACTGGCTGCGATGCGCTTCGTCTGCGATCACAATCACATTACGGCGTTCCGTAAGCACAGGATACTTGTCTTCAATTTCATCGGGGGTGAACTTGTGTACCGTTGTGAAAATGATCCCGCCCGACTCCACCGACAAGAGCTCACGCAAATGAGTCCGATTTTCCGCTTGCTGAGGCGTTTGCCTGAGCAAGTCCTTCGACTTGCTGAACGTGCTGAACAATTGGTCGTCTAGGTCGTTTCGGTCCGTCACTACGACGATCGTCGGGTTGTTCAGCGTCAGAACAAGTTTGCCCGCGTAGAATACCATAGACAAGCTTTTGCCGGAGCCTTGCGTATGCCAAATGACGCCGATTTTGCGATCACCTTCGTCCATCGTCGCACGTTCCGTACTTGCAATTGCCTTGTTGGTGGCATGGTATTGATGATAACCAGCCAATATTTTGAACAGATGCTCCCCATCGGTCTGAAACAGCACGAAATGCTTGATAATATCGAGCAACCGGCTTTTCTCGAACATCCCTTTCACAAGCACTTCAAGCTGGGGCAGGGAGGAGGGCGCCACGTCATCGCCGTCGATCGTACGCCACATCATAAACCGGTCTTCATTGGCGGTCAGCGTGCCGACCCGCGCATTCACACCGTCACTGATGACCAGAAACGAATTGTAGGTGAACAGGGACGGTATCGCGCCTTTATAGGTCTGCACCTGATTGTAGGCGTCGCTGATCCCGACTTCTTCGTTGGAGGCGCTTTTCAATTCAAATACGGCGATCGGCAATCCATTTACGAACACGACGATATCCGGGCGCTTCTCTCCCTGATTTTCAACGACGGTAAACTGGTTGACGACCAGAAAGTCGTTGTTGTCGATTCGGTCCGGGTCGGTGTCGAACAGCCAAACTTTTTCTGTCGGATATTCGCCATTGGCAGCTTGATACTGCACGTCGATCCCGTCGGTGACCATCTTCTGGAACGCCTTGTTATTGATCAGCAAGCTGGGACTGCGCGGCACTTCAATGACCCGGATCGCTTCCTCAATCGCTTCCCGCGGCACATGTTTGTTGATGCGAATAAGCGCCTCGCGCAGCCTGTCTTTCAGGATGACGTCATGGTAAAATTGCCGTTCGGGATACTCCCCTTCGGGAGAAATATCCGGGCCGTATGCTTTCTCGTAGTTCAGTTCTTCGAACCATTCCAGCGCGGCCTGCTCTAAGTCACTTTCGGTATAAGACGTCGTATAGTAGGCCATGTTGCACCTCCTTTAGATTAGGGCTGATAGATTGTGCTGCTCTCGGCAACCATCGGCAGATCAGGAGCGCTGTGATCCCGCTCGACAGGGACACGGATCTCGCCAGACATCAGTTTGGGGAGAAGGGTGTCGCGAGTGGAAGCAAGATATTTATTTTCTAAAGTGTTTTCATTAATTTTTTTATAAATAGCCGAAACTAAGTCGTTAAATATATACGCAATATCCGTCCCTCCATAGACGAATTTATATTGCAATGTCGCTTTCGGGTTCACTCTTTGTCGACTATTCGTTGAACCTGTAGTATTCCCAACCAAATATTGATGGAACCCTTCAGAATTTAAAATCGAATAGGAATATGCACGAAGCCTACTATTTATAGGGATATAATTCATAAATTCAGTTGAGCATATTGCATATTCAGTCAAACAATATGGATTCCAAATCCTTTTTGTTTCCGGATTTAGTTTAGAAACAAGGATCGAATTCTTACTTACTTTATATTTATTGCTTTTTATTTCACTACCGGATTCAAATACTGGTAACCTACCACTATCAAATGCTGGTAGACTGTAATGTTCAAAAATTATATCAGGCAGTGTTACCGGATTTATGGAAGTTGTACTTATTTCACAAAACTCTCCCAGCGTGCGGACCTTCCACCCCTTCGGAATCAACCCCAACTCGCTTTCCTCAAACTCGCCGCCACTGGATTTATACGGTTCTCCGTTTTCATTTGGAAACTCGAAGTCCACAAACCAGCTATTAAAAAGGGCTTGGGCCATTTCTTCAAGGTTTTTGTTGATTGCGTTGTTGAGTTCGATTTTATCGTCTAATACTGAGAGCAAATTTGCTATCTTTTGTTGTTCATAAATATCTGGTAGATCAACTTCAATTGAGTAAAAATCACTTCTACTCGTGGAAGGAATTGCAGAGCCTGAATCCATGCTATTAATATCTATATTACGCAAACTATAGTATGCCCATCTTAAATTTAGTTGGGGAATTTTGGGTGATAAGTAATAGGCGGTATCGATAACAAAAAAAGGTCTATTGGAATAGTGAACTCCTCGGTATGCACCTTTTCGCCCAATTATTACCCCTGGCTTATCTGAAAGATATTTTTCAGTATATCCTATTAAACCATTAGTACCATAAACCGGATATCCACTTGTTTTATCTTTATAATCCCTAAGGGCTTTCCCATATTCAAGTGTAGAAATATCTCCCCAAGTACACTTTCTCCATCCAGTTTCAAAACTCAAACCCAATCCCCCCAAGCCGCTTGCGAATTTCGTCTTCCAGTTGCCGGGACTTGGCGAACTGTTCCGCTAGCTCCGAAGTCAGCCGTGCCATTTTATCCTCGAACGGTTCGCTGTCTTCCTCCACATCTTCAATCCCGACATAACGCCCCGGCGTCAAAATATACTCGTGCTCCTGCACTTCCGCAAGTTTCACTGCTTTGCAGAAGCCCTTCACATCCTCATACTGTCCAGCTTCCGCCTGACCGCGCCATGCGTGGTATGTATCGGCGATCTTCCGGATATCCTCCGTACTCAATTCGCGATGTGTCCGATCCACCATATGTCCCATCTTGCGGGCATCGATGAACAGGATTTCACCGCGGCGGTCCCGAAGCCCCTTTGGCGCTTTATTTTTAGCAATGAACCAGAGACAAACCGGAATTTGCGTAGAATAGAACAATTGACCCGGCAAGGTGACGATGCAATCGACCAGATCGGCGTTAACCAGCTTGCTGCGAATCTCAAACTCCGCCGTCGTACTTGTCGACATGGAGCCGTTCGCAAGTACAAAGCCGGCAACACCGCTGGGCGCAAGCTTGTTCACGATATGCTGAATCCATGCATAGTTTGCGTTACCTGCGGGAGGCACCCCATACGTCCAGCGAGCGTCATCCGTCAATCGTTCGCCGCCCCAATCGCTGATATTGAACGGTGGATTCGCTAGGATGTAATCGGCTTTCAAGTTTTTATGCAAATCATTGTGGAACGTATCTGCATGATGCTCGCCAAGGTTGCCGTCGATGCCGCGAATGGCGAGATTCATTTTGCACAACTTCCACGTCGTCGGATTCGACTCCTGCCCGTACACCGCGATATCTCCGATGCGCCCCTGATGTTCCTCTACAAACTTCTCGCTCTGAACGAACATGCCGCCGGAACCACAGCAGGGGTCGTATACGCGGCCCTTGAACGGCTGAATCATCTCGACAAGCAGGCGAACGACGCTGTTCGGGGTATAGAATTCCCCGCCGTTCTTGCCTTCCGCGCTTGCGAATTTGCTAAGGAAATACTCATACACCCGCCCCAGTACATCCTTCGAACGGCTCTCTTCATCGCCCACTTTAAACGAGAACAGGTCGATCACTTCGCCAAGACGGGTTTTATCCAGCGCCGGCCTAGCGTAATCTTTCGGCAGCACGCCTTTCAGCGACGGATTTTCCTTCTCGATGGCAATCATGGCATTATCAATGGTCTGCCCGATTTCCGGCTTTTTCGCGTTATCCTTGATATGCCTCCAGCGCGCTTCTTTCGGTACCCAGAATATATTTTCTGCTACGTATTCGTCCCGGTCCTCCGGATCGGCATACGGTTCATTTTTCAATGCTTCATATTTTTCTTCAAATGCATCAGACACATATTTCAGAAATAGAAGACCGAGAGCTACATGCTTATACTCCGCTGCATCCATGCTGCCACGCAGCTTATCGGCCATGCTCCATAATTTTTCCTCGAATCCGATGTTCGCTGTTGCCATGATCCTGAATTCCTCCTCAGTAGAGTTGCTCATATAACTGGTTCTTCACTTGTTCCCAACGGTTAGCCGCTTCCCGAACGACCTCTTTATATCGTTCTTTCTCCCGGATATATTGCTGTATGATTTCTTGCTGTTTATCTTCCGGTACCAAGGGCAATTCCAATTCCGCCACATCCGCTGGATTCAAATTCATCACGGTTGTTCCCCGCTGGAAGCTTTGAATAAGGGCTGTTCCAACAGGGCTTTCCAGAAACATTTTGGCAAAATGACTCTTGATGGCCGACTTGAATCGGATCACGATCATATTCGAGGAAGCGATGACCACCCCTTGGGTCTCCGGAAACACGGCCAGCTTGTTCACGGTGCCACGGCACGTCATAACCAGATCGCCTGGGAGAATCTCATAACGCTTCACTTTCCGCTCTTCCTCGTCAATCGTTTCAAGCTGATCCAATAGCACTTCGCCGTCATCCAGATTGGATATATTCAGCACCTTAATGTTCCCAGGCTTTAGATCCTGCTTAAGAATCGATTTTCCCCGAAAAATTTCTGCCACATCACGCAACTTCACTTTCGGGGTTGCCGCCTGTTGGAAGGAACGAAGTGTATCCTGATCTTCATCCAGCAGCAGTTCGATTCGCCAATGATCCAGTTGACGGAAGCGGTTGGGATGGATGGCAATCTCCCGTTCCGCCACAAGCTTTGTCTTCCCCATTTGGAGCCGCCCGAGGATCACCTCTTCCGCAGGCCCTTTTCCAAAGTCAACCTGATAGGTCTTGATGGAAGTGTAGGGACGAAACAAGCCGTCCGGAAGCGAATAGATCGTTTGCACCGGCGCCTGATCATTCATTTTCTTCCGCCAGCTGGTGATCGCCCCGGATTGAAACAGCATCCGCGCGGGCAAGGTCACGCTTAATCTCCCGCCATCTTGCAAGAGTGGAAGCAGGTAGCTGGCCGCTGCGCCTTCGGATTCCCGAACTGCGACATCGTCATCGTTCATTTTCATACCGAAATTCGGCATCGCCAGGATCGCATCGAATTGAATTTCTACGGGCAGCGGCTGATAAATGGATCCTTGAACAATGCGGATATTGGAGTAGGGCTCGAAATACGTTTTGAACAATCTGCCTACGATGTAGTTTTCCGTTAACAATGTGATGGTCCATGGGCGACAGTAACATTTCGTTTCGACAAGTCCTTTGATATACTTTTCAGCTTCTGCAAGCAGAATGTTCTTACAATCACGTTGCTCACACTGATCGATAAACCGCTCGACGATTCCAGGATGGACGACAATGCTCCCTGTAACACGATCTTGTTGGATGGTGAGCATGGCGTATTCCAACAAGTCCATATCCTTGCCTGCATGGTATAATTTATAAAATAAATCCCGATCGCCGGGGAAATGGCCTAATTCTTTGTCTAAGGCGCGTTCCTTCATCCACTGAAACAGCGTCTCGGGTTCCGCCGTTAGCTCCGTTTCGGCCAACTGTTGTTGTTTCAGTAGTTGTTGTGTCCGCTTCACTCGAATGGCCTCGCGGAGCAGCTGATCACGGGTTGTAATATCGTGAAGTAAACAGATATTCCAGAACGATTCAATCAATTCATCACCTTCTTTCACTGCCAATAGCCAACTAAATTATACCATCCAAGAATTGAGTATTTCAATACCAAAAATAATCAAACATCTTTTGCCTAGCCGGATAATTTCCCGTTTATCCGATACGCCCAATCCCTAATTGAATCGTTTTGGTAATGCTTAACCTTTTCGATATTGAAGCCGTTGCATTGGTTTAAAATGTTCTGATCCCAGTGGCCGCCTTTTTGAACAAGCCCCTCAAGGAGTAACTTAATATCACACTCAACTGTCTTTAGTGAAATCTGCCGGGTTGGGTGGAGGATCAATGTCGAAATGGACCAATCATCCGGCCGGGCTACTTCGATAATAAACTTAGTCGTGATACCATGATCCGCCTGTACGATCGCACATGTTCGTCGGGAGCCGTTTGGACATACAGAAAATCTTTTGCCGGGAGGAATCCTGAGCACAGACATCCGGATATGACCGGGAAAGACATGCTTCAAGATTTGAGTCATCTCGAAAAAAGATTCAAGACCGATTGCTTCTGTGATTGGTATGGTTTCAAGCGTCTGAAAATCGATAGGAGGCGTATCACCGCCGACCATTGAATCCTGTGTGCTTACTTCCTCTAATCCTCCTGAGTTCTTCCCGCCTCTCCCGGAGGTGATGATCACGTCGTTGCCGGTATGGGAATGCCTCACATCCTCTCGACGAGTAGTAACTCTCGGATAATTGGAGAAACGCATAAACGTAGGAGGGGCCTCCAATACATCTTGCCGCGTGTTTTCCCTGGCACTATCGCTTTGATCATTCAATATGTAGTCTTTATTTTCGGATCCATACGTAACTCGAACTTGTTTATCTCCTGAAATCGACTCACGACGCTTCTTCGATGGGTGCCAAAAGACGATTTCTTCCGCCGGATGCTTAAAACCGCCAATACCGAGAATTTCTTTCACCAAGAAGTAGTTATTGAATTGTTCTCCTCGAACGTGAAACTCAAGAGGACCAACAACCGGGAGTTCAACGCCAAGTGGAATTCCCTTCTTCATCCTGGCGTTCGGATTTTGAGGCGAGTCCTTGATCGCTTGATTGAACATCAATTGATAAACGGAATCCCACATGGTACGAATAGCGGGATCGATGTAAATCCAGGATAGGTGACGCGCGTTACTTTCGCTTGCCAATTTGGCCGGTACACGAAAACTCAAATCAAAATACAGAGTTGTTCCTCTCATATCGCTATTATCGATCAACATTTCCAGACCGTGCGGCTGCATCAAATAATACGCCAAATACCTGGAATTAATAAACATGGCTCGAATGAATTCGAACACTGGAAAGCAATAAATCGTCCCGTCAAACTGAAACTGAATAATTTTTTGAAGCCCTAGCTCCGGATTTTGACGGAAGTCAATCAAGCGCTTGGGCAATTTAAACCCATTACTCATCAGACCTTGATCCAAGCTGCTTATCGTTATTCTATGTACAATGCCTTCCAATGGCTTGATTTGATCAAATACTCCGTTGGTGTAGACTTGTCCCATGCGCAAATAAGGTACTGTTCCCCATGGGTAGGATACAACTTTCAAGTCCCCGGTTTCCGTTCGAAATGCGACTCGAACTCTCCAATTCCCTTTGTAGTCCATGAAAGGGGACCCGAACCAAAATAACTCAACCCCCTGATTATCCGGAAACGGCCATGAACGCAGTGTCAATGCAGCCATAATGGAGTCACCTCAGCAGATGCAATTCGATTCATTGCAGCTCCTTGTCCAATACAACGATCAATTTCATCCGATACCTCTTGGGCATATCCTGGTCGCAGTCCGGCTTTTTTCACAAGTTTCCACCGTTTTATGGGCCATTCGCCAGCCATTTGCTCAGCAGCCCATCGAACCCTCCTAATTTGAAATTGGGATGTAGACTCAAGGTAATCAGATAAAACTTTCATGTCCTGGCTAATGTTTTATCCCGATAAGTAATAAGAAAATCCGTGGTCATCACGATCGATATGCCTGTTTTCGGATCTTTGGGATGTTCCACACCGATTTTCTCCGCGATCATTTGCGTTTCTTCTAACGGCAGAAGTGGAAATTGTTCGCGAATATCCGATACATCATCGCAGTAATCCAGAAGGTAGAAATAATCACGCTCAATATCCGACAAGAGTTGGTGTCTTCGACCGGTCGTCCATCCAACTCCACGAGTTACCCTGCCTTCTGAAGGGACGTCCTGAATCGTAAGCCAAGGAAGATAGTCCTTACCGGACCCCTGTCCTCTGCCTTCTTTGATCATCCTTTCAATTTTTGCTTCTGTGAATTGCCGTTTCCGCTTGGCCACTGGATCACCTCAAATGCTTGTCCGGCAGACTGTTTCGTGTACTATCTGCAAGCTCTTTTCTCAACGTCATCAATCTTTGGAACTCTGAATAATACGCCCTGACTTTCTTTGAATCACATGGTAAAAATTCAATTGGATAGCAGTTGATCTTTAAACCATCCTCATGAATGATTACAATCTGATCTTCATCATCTTGGGACTTAACCGACACCGGCCAACCCCCAACTTGACGTGCTCGCTCAAACCATTTCTCATGAATGGCTAGCGAACAGGAGTAGAGGCTCCCGTTAAACCAAATTCCATTTTGAGTCACGATTCCAATGCCCGACTTTTCTTTCACTTGGTAACACCCCAATATGTTTTGGTGATATTACCATATTTACACTTTCCGGATATTTTAATCCGTTTTCGGATATTTATTTTTTCTCTTTTTGATTTCTATAATTTCGTAGAGCTCATTTTTCTCTTGAGCAGGGAGTGCACGAATACTGGTAAGCAGCTTTAATTCCTCTCTTGATATATAGGTTGGAGTTTGAGAGAAAGATTCGTCATCATCTGAAAGCAGCCAATTAAGATCACATTGGAACGTGTTTTTAAGCGCAATGATCGTTTCACACGATGGCAAACAAACCCCGCGTTCAATATCACTAAGCGTTCCTTGCGAAACGCCGATTTTCAGTGCAAATTCTTTCTGATTCAACTCATGCGATTTTCGGATAGTTCTGACTTTCTCGCCCAGATTCAAACCGGATCAACTCCAAAAAAAGAAAATAACCCCGCAAATATTCCATTTACGGGGTTCATGCTCATGATGTCTGTTTTATCGGAGTAAATGCTGAAGCACCCAGCAGTCTAACACTTTATTTACTCAGTCTAAAACTTTATTTTCACGGTCTAACACTTTATTTTTCAGTCTAATACTTTATTTTCACCGAACAACAACATGAAATGCGTTTATTACCCCTATTCCACCGTCACGCTCTTCGCCAGGTTCCTCGGCTTATCCACGTCGTTGCCGCGGGCGAGCGAGGCGTAGTAGGAGATCAGCTGCATCGGGATAACCGACACGGCCGGCGACAGGAGCGGCAGCGTCTTCGGAATGGCGAACAGCTCATCGACAGATTTCGCGGCTTCCGTTTCGGCTCCGGCGTTCACGATGCCCAGCACGTGCGCACCGCGCGCCTTCACTTCCTTAATGTTGCTGAGCGTCTTCTCGTACAGCTCTTCTTGCGTCACCAGCGCGATAACCGGAATGCCTTCCTCGATCAACGCCAGCGTGCCGTGCTTCAGTTCTCCGGCCGCATAAGCTTCGGAATGGATATACGATATTTCCTTCAGCTTCAGCGAACCTTCCTGCGATACGGCGTAATCGACGCCGCGGCCGATGAAGAACAGGTTGTCGTGCTTCGAGATCGACTCCGCGATTTGGCGAAGCACCGCTTTCTGATCCAACACGCTTTGCACCTGCTCCGGAAGCTTCTGCATCGCCCCAAGAACATCGGCAATCTCCGATTGCTCCTTCGTGCCAAGCGTTTGAGCGAGGTACAAGCCGAACAGGTAGAAGATAATCAGCTGCGTCGTATACGCTTTGGTCGAGGCGACCGCGATTTCCGGGCCGGCCGACGTAATCAGCACGTCGTCCGCTTCGCGGGCAATCGAGCTGCCGACGACGTTCGTGATCGCCAGAACGCGCGCCCCGTTACGCTTCGCTTCGCGAAGCGCCGCAAGCGTGTCGGCCGTTTCGCCGGATTGGCTTACGACAATAACGAGCGTATCCGGCGTAATGATCGGCGAACGATAACGGTATTCGGAAGCCACGTCCGTTTCGACCGGAATACGGGCAAGCGTTTCAATGATCGTTTTGCCTACGAGGCCGGCGTGATAAGCCGTGCCGCAAGCGACGATATGAATTTTTCGGATGTCCTTCACGTATTCCGCCGTCATGCTCAGCTCGTTCAGCTGCACCGACCTGCCGTCTTCCGCCACGCGACCCATCATCGTATCGCGATAAGCCTTCGGCTGCTCGTGGATTTCCTTCATCATAAAGTGATCGTATCCGGCTTTCTCCGCGGTTACGAGGTCCCAATCGACATGAACTATTTCCTTGGAAATAGTTTCGCCGTCGGTCGTCATCAATTCGACACCGCCGCGTGTCAGCACGGCCATTTCGCCGTCGTTCAAAATATAAACGTCGCGCGTATGCTCGAGAATAGCCGGAATGTCGGAACCGATAAAGTTCTCCCCTTCCCCGATTCCGATAACGAGCGGACTTGCGAAACGTACCGCCACAAGGCGCTCCGGCTCGTATTCCGTCAGCACGCCAAGCGCAAATGCGCCGCGCATCTTGCGAACCGCGCGCTGCACCGCTTCGACAATGTCGCCTTTGTACTCCTCGGCAACCAGATGCGAAATAACTTCCGTATCCGTCTCCGACACGAATACATGGCCTTTCGCGATGAGCTCTTCCTTCAAATCCAGGTAGTTCTCGATAATGCCGTTGTGCACGACCGAGAATTTCGCCGAATTGTCGGTATGCGGGTGCGAGTTCACGTCCGACGGCTTGCCGTGCGTAGCCCAGCGCGTATGGCCGATGCCTACGAAGCCGTGCAGCGGCTCGTCGCGCAATTTGTCTTCGAGCACGGCGAGGCGTCCTTTCGATTTCGACACTTCCAGACCGTTGTTCGTAAACACGGCGATGCCCGCAGAATCGTACCCGCGGTATTCCAGCTTCTTCAATCCTTCGATAAGAATGTCCTGCGAGTCGCGCTTGCCGATATATCCTACAATTCCACACATAATGAAACAGACCTCCGTTACGGTATAATGCCGTATTCCGGATGCCCGCCGCTAGCGCAACACAGGCGTTATTCGGTTGTCACATCTGCATCATGACCCGGTTCGATCCTTAGCGATCGGACGCTTACGGGTCATTCCAAAATAAGGCGCGTTGTTCCGCCATCTTTCGCGATTGGTAATGTGTAACCCTTCTGCCCGTGCCAAGCCCTTCCGGCGGCATCGCAGACATACGGGAGCATGAATGTTCGATCAAATTAATAATGACATGCTGCCTGCCGAACGTTTGTGGAATCGGTCGCCCGATTCTTTTGCGTTGCGGCTTAACGGTTGGCAGATTAACCGGGAGGTCCCCGCCGAACTGCTCGAACGCCTCCACCTCGTCAGCTTCCCGTATGAACGTCTCTTTGCCGTTGTTTTAGCTTAGTGTGGGCTTAACGCCGCCCCGCCATTCAGCTAACCCCGCTTCGAGACCGTTCATCACGCAAGCTCTGGCGCTTATGAAACCTTTACAACCTCTGCCCTCGCTTTCCTTCCGGAATGATATTAATCAATCATATTCATTTTTGGGTCATTGTGCAACCTTTTTACGCCATAAATCATCGGAATGAACGATTTCTAATGCCCAATTCCGAAGATTGCCGTACATCAAACGACGCTTCGATCGGAAACGTTAATCCCGTTGAACGTTTAACCGCTTAAACGCTCCGATCCGCTTCGGCAAGGGCCTTGGGCAATTGCCTAAGACCCTGAATGCGAAGCGAACATGCCTAAACGACTTTGTCCTCCTTATCGAAGGACAGACCGTTTCGGCGTTATAGAACGAACTGACGCCAGTCCCCGGCAATCGTTGGCGAGAGAAGCACGACAGCGCAACAGATGAGCCATCGCCTGGCGATGTCGCTTTGCTGCTCCCGCCTTCGCACAACGTCCCGGCTTGTCCAGCCGCCCGTCCGGCAGGCTCCCGCCGCCGATTAACCGAGCTCCTGCTTCACCACTTCCGCGATGCGCGCCACATACGCTTCGACCTGCGCCTTATCCGGCGCTTCGGCCATGACGCGAATGAGCGACTCCGTGCCGGAAGGACGAACGAGCACGCGGCCGTTGTCGCCAAGCTCCCGCTCCACTTCTTCCACGGCCGCCGCAATCGCGGCGTTGCCGGCGTACAGCCCTTTGTCCGCGACGCGCACGTTGACGAGCACCTGCGGATACTTCGTCATCAGCTGCTTCAATTCGCCCAGCGTCTTGCCCGATTCAACAAGCGTATCGACAAGCTGCAGCGCCGTCAGAATGCCGTCTCCGGTCGTGTTGTAATCGAGGAAAATGACATGCCCCGACTGTTCGCCGCCCAGGTTGTAGCCGCCTTTGCGCATTTCCTCCATGACGTAGCGGTCGCCCACGGCTGTCTGCGCCGTATTCAGGCCAAGCCTCTTGGCCGCTTTGAAAAAGCCGATATTCGCCATCACCGTCGTGACGATCGTATCGTTCGCCAGCTTGCCGGCTTTCTTCATCCGGTCGCCGCAAATGCACAAAATATAGTCGCCGTCGACTTCTTCGCCGCGCTCGTCGATCGCAATGAGACGGTCGGCGTCGCCGTCGAAGGACAAGCCGAGCTGAGCCCCGTGCTTCAGCACCTGCTCGCGCAAATATTCCGGATGCGTCGAGCCTACTCCGGCGTTAATGTTGCGGCCGTCCGGCTCCGCGCCCACCGTCACGACATCGGCGCCAAGCTCGCGGAAGATGCGCGGCGCCAGCTCGTAAGCCGCTCCGTTCGCGCAGTCGAGCACGATTTTCAGCCCGTCGAAACGGTGTCCGACCGTCGTCTTCAAATACTCGAGATAACGCTGCTTCGCCTCTTCGTCCACCGTCACGGTGCCGATCTCTCCGCCTACCGGACGCGGCAGCGTATCTTCCTCGGCGTCGATCAGCTTCTCGATTTCGAGCTCAGTCTCGTCGGACAGCTTAAAGCCGTCCCCGCCAAAAAATTTAATGCCGTTATCTTGAACCGGATTATGGGAGGCGGAAATCATAACGCCGGCGTCGGCCTTCAATTCCCGCGTCAAATAAGCGACAGCCGGCGTCGACACGACGCCGAGCCGGATGACGCTTGCGCCGATCGACAGAAGGCCCGCGATAAGCGCCGCCTCCAGCATCGGCCCCGATACGCGCGTATCCAGCCCGATGACGACTTTCGGCTTCTCCGACTGTCCCGTCAGAACGTAACCGCCGCACCGGCCGATCTTGTAAGCCAGCTCGGGAGTCAGCCCTTCGTTGGCTACGCCTCTTACACCGTCAGTTCCAAAATACTTCCCCATATCTATTCGACCCCTTTACGTTCCATCAATGTAGTCTATTCATTCCCCGGCTTGTTTGTCGCGTTGCCGCTTCCGCTATCATCTGCGCTGCCATTGCCGGGTTCTTCGCTCGACTCCTCGCTTCCGGAACCGCCGTCGTTTCCGGCCTCTCCCTCATCCGGGTCGAAAACGCCGGTTGATCCGTCGCTATCCGGCGGAGCCGTTCCGCCGGTACCCGTCGCAGGAGGGCTATCTCCCGGAGTCGGCGTAGCCGAAGCATCCGACAGCACCACCGTTGCCGTCAGCTCTTGTCCTTCTTTTAAATAGACGAAGCTTGGCAGGTCAACCTTCAGTTCAACATTATGCTTCCCGGCCGCAAGTCCCGTCAAATCGGCCGTTACGCGGACGTCGCTTGCCTGAAGCCCGGCAAGCAGCTCTTTCGAACCGCTGACGGTCAGATCCAGCAGCCCCGCCTCCGGCGTCTCCCATTCCGCTTTCAAGCCGTCTTCAAGCCCCGTTGCGTCAATCGGGACGCCGCTGAGCGTTTTCTCCTCCGCTTGGTCGACCTTGTAGGTGACCGTAACAGCCGACGGTTCCGTCTTAACGACGCCGTCGGCGAGCTTCAGCTTCACTTCCATGCTGCCGGACTCGGTCAGCTTCGACAGATCGACGACGACGCCGGGATAGCTGTCCATCTCATCCAGCACCTTTCGGCTGGCATACACGACCACCCGGTCCACCGAAGCGTAGAGGGAGTCGATGCTGACCCCTTCCGGCAGCTGGCCCGTATAGCTGATTTTGAGCGGCAGCTCCTTCGACGGAGGCAGAACGCTCTGCTGCACCTCGACCGTTTCCGGGCTTACCTTCGCATCGGTCATTTCTTTGCCTTCCGTATCGTAAACGACAACCTTCGCCTTCCTGTCCGTCACCGTTCCGGTGGCACCGTCGATGTTGACTTTCACCTTCACCGCGGCGACGAAAGGCATCTCGTCCTTCGGCAGAATCACATTAACCGACGGAGACGACACCGTGGCATCCCCGACGATATAACCTTCAGCGGGCTGGCCTTCCGTTTCCACCTGAACGTCGAACGCCTTCGTTTCGATCTCCACAATCTCCACTTTGACCGAGCTTGGCGACATTTCCGTCGCCTGTACGCCGTTCGGCAAATCCGCCTTCAGCGCCAAATAATGCTCGCCCGGCCCAAGACCGGACAAATCGGCTTTCACCTGATAATCCGAATCGTCGGCCGTAAGGAGCTCCGATCTTCGCCCTTGGACGACCATGCGAACCGACGTCGGCTCCATGCCAACCAGGGCGTATTTCGTTTCGTCAAGCCCTTCGGGGCGAATTTGCAGCGCTTCGAATATTTTGGTGTCCGTGCTGGACGTAACCGTCGTGGCCGGAGCTTCCTGGTCCAGATGCACGACCGCCCATAGCATCACGGCGATGACAACCGATACGATCTTGAGCGCGGTAGGCTGGCTCATCCATTTATCCATCGCGCCGCCCCCCGATCCGTTTCCAGAACGAGACGAAGGCCCGTTCCTTCTCCTTCGTGTTGGTCGTCTCCGTCAGCTCGTCGAACAGCTTCGAGATCAGAGCTTCTTCGTTAATATCGCGAACGACCATGCCGTTCATCGCCAGGGAGACTTGTCCGGTTTCTTCCGAGACGACGACGGCAAGCGCGTCGCTGTTCTCGCTGACGCCGATCGCAGCCCGGTGACGGGTGCCAAGCTCCTTGCTGATGAACGGGTTTTCCGACAAAGGCAAATAGCAGGCCGCCGCCGATATTTGGCTGCCCTGTACGATTACCGCCCCGTCGTGCAGCGGCGTGTTCGGCGTGAATATATTGATGAGCAGCTCCGATGTAATCTGCGATTCCAGCGGAATGCCCGATTCGACGATTTCGCTCAAGCCCGTTTTCCGTTCGAATACGATCAATGCGCCGATTTTGCGCTTGGCCATATGCTGCACGGCTTTCATCACTTCGGCCAGCTGCGCGTTCACGACATCTTTATCGCCGGCGGGAGAACGGCCGAACAGCTTGCCCCGTCCAAGCTGCTCCAGCGCGCGGCGCAGCTCCGGCTGGAAAATAATGAGCACCGACAAGACGCTGAACGTAAAAATCTGATTCATCAGCCATTTCAGCGTGTACAGATCAAACCAGGTGCTAACCGCCCAAGTGGCCATCAGCACCAGAATGCCCTTCATCAGTTGAACCGCGCGGGTCCCCCTTACAAGCTGAATCAATTTATAAATGATATAACTGACGATCAGGATATCGATAAGATCCTTGATCCAATCATGCCATGTCGTATTTGTGAAATAATCCATAAACCAACCCCCGCGCCGGCAGCCCGGCGTTCTTTCGGTTTCTATAAAGCGAGCGCGGCCGATTTCGGGCGACAATGTTATCGTTTGCCGGGAACGGCTTTGCAACTCCTATTTTACCACATAACAATTTATAAATTGCCAGGGCATCCCGATTCTTCAATTCTTATTGGCATGAAGAGCAGCCTCTAATGCTTCGGGAGAAGCTTTTTATATCATAATGGATTTGATGCGCAAAAAACAAACCGGGCCGAAACCGTCCAATCCGGCCGAATAAAAAAAGAAAACTGCCGCCCTCGCAGGGAGGCAGTTCGACTAGTACATATTCGAAAAGGTTTCGGTTACCTTGTACCAGAACCAATCCAGCGCCTGGTCGATCGTCCGGCTTTGTCCGATAATATGGCCCGTGGATGCCAGATTCAGCTTGCCGTCGATGACGGTCACGTTCCCGTTGACCTCGCCCTGGACGTCGGCGACGCCGTTCTCGACGATGAGATTGCCGTTCACCTGCGTGCCGGCGGGAACGATGACGTTGTTGCCCTCGATCACGACATGCTGCAGGTCTTCACCCGAAACGATAAGCTTCGAGTCTTGCTCCCACATCGCCATGAAGCTTCCGAGCATGACCAGCATGAAGACGGCAGCCACGGCAAGTCCCGGATAACGGTACAGCACCCGAAGCAGCCGTTTCCGATCCTGACCGGCAGGTTTCGGAAGATGGGCCATAATCCGATCCGTCAATCGGCGGGAGGCGTCGCGGTCGTACCCCGCTTCAGGCAACACAGCTTCAATCGAAGCATGCACGATAGCCTCCGTCCGCTCCAGCTGCTCGAACCTGGCCATGCAGCTTGGACATGTCCGGAGATGGTTCTTCAGCAGAGCTATATCGTCACGCGGCAGCTCGCCGTCGAAATAATCATGCATCCATACGTTGGCGACGTTGCAGTTCATAGCAGCCAGTCCTTTCTTCAAGTTGCTTCGAAACTTTTTAATCTGTCTCATCTATAAAGTACGTTCCGATTTCGATGATGTTTCAAAAAAAATAATTCATCATTCCGTGCGCTTACAGCTTATGTTCAAGCTTTTTCCGCAGAAACTCGCGGCCGCGGTGCACCCTCGTCTTAATCGTCGTGACCGGCATGTCCAGCACGTCGCCGATTTCCTGCAGGGACATGTCCTGAATATACCGCAGCATCATAATCGTCTTGTACTTCGGCGGAAGCGTCTCGATCGCCTGATGCACGATCCGTTGCGTTTCCGTCAGCAGCACCTCGGATTCCGGCGTCCGGTTGTCGCTTGGAATCATGGAGTAGCCGTCAAGCCCTTCGTGCTCCGACGACTCCGCATCCAGCGAATAGGAAGGCTTGCGCTTCCGCAGCCGGTCGATGCACAGATTGGTCGCGATGCGGTAGATCCATGTCGAAAATTTCAAGTTCTCGTCGTATTTGTCCAAATTTTTATAGACGCGCAAAAACGTATCCTGTACGATATCTTCCGCTTCCTGGCGGTTATTCAGCATTCGATAGGCCATATGGAACAGCTTGTCCTGATACAGCTCAACTAGCTCGGCAAATGCCCGCTGATCGCCCTTTAACGCCAGCTTGGCGAGGCGGGCTTCCATTACGTTCACCGCTTCTCCTCCAACTCTCATTCCGCTTGAGACCCGATAAGGCCGTTTAAGCCGGATTTCATGCTCCTCTCAAGCACGGAATCTTATAAAAAAATGGTAATCGACCCGACACGAAAATGCAAGCCATAACCACAATTTACACCGGTTGTCTTGCCCTTCCTGCGTCGAAAAAACGACAAATTTCCGCATGAGCGCAGCCTCTTCTCGCGGCAGACAAAAGAACGAAAACCGGGCACAAAGGCCCGGTTCCAAGAGATGATAAAATTATAGAGAGTTCGTCATCAATGATTCAAGCGCGCCCTTGATCGTGCTTGCCGGAATGGCGAAGCCGATGCCTTGCGCTTCCGCGCTGACCGCCGTATTGATGCCGATGACCTGGCCGCTTGCGTTCAGCAGCGGTCCGCCGGAGTTGCCCGGGTTAATCGAAGCGTCCGTCTGCAGCAAGTGCTCGTAAACCTGCTCCGTGCCGTCATCGTTCGCCACCGTGATCGGGCGTTCTTTCGCGCTCAATACCCCTACCGTCATCGTATGGTCAAAGCCGTAAGGGTTGCCGATCGCGATGACCCAATCGCCGATTTGCGTTCCGTCCGAATCGCCCAGCGTAAGGTAAGGGAAGTCGCCGTCTCCCTCCACCTTCAGCACAGCCAGATCAAGCTCTTCGCTGCTGCCGACAACGGTCGCGGTGAACGGCTCGTCATAGCCCTCGACCGTTACCTTCAGCTCTTTCGCTCCGTCGATGACGTGCTCGTTCGTCAGAATGTAGCCGGATTTATCGAAAAAGAAGCCGGTTCCTTCGCCGGTCAGCTGCAGCTCGGATTCCGTATTGTCCGGCTGCTGCTGCCGGCCCCCTCCGAAGAAATAATCGAATTGCGAAGCGCCGTACATCGATTGGCGCGTCTCGCCGTAATTTTCGATCAGAACGACGGCCGGGCTGGCCTGCTCGTACACTTCGGAGATGTCCGATTCCACCGTGCTGCCGCTTGACGCCGTCGACAGCCCCGCATCCTGCAGCGCGGAAGATACCGCGGACGACACCGGTCCGCCGGACGAATCGCCTCCGGTGAACCACTGGCCACGGTCGGCGCCGTACATCAAGCCGCCGACCGCAATCGCACCCGCCATAAAGGCGGCAAACATCGAGCGCGCGGCGCTTCTTTTCTTCCGGGCAGGCTCCGCCGGAAGCTGGCCTGCGTATTTGTTCAGTTCCCGTTCGTATGCCGTTGCCATCTGCAGATGGCGGCTGCCGGCGTTAGTTTGCTCTTGCTTCATATCGTCAAAGTTTGTCATCTTAAACTCCTCCTCCACTAACGTCTTTCATGACGCCGCTGGCGGGAATTCGCTGCTTCCTTCACTCCCGCTCCCTATGTCTCTATGATGCGGCATCCACCTTAAACGAAAATGAAAGGGAGTTAAAAGAACGATTAGAAATGTAATTTCTTGAGACTTTGTCGATGTCATAGCCTCGTTATATAACGGCAAAAAAACCGGACCGCCGCACCCCGAAACGGGCGCAGCGAATCCGGTTCTATTCTACAAGCGTTAGCGTTTGGCGGCATATCAGCCCGTATTGCGGAGCCCGCCGGCAATGCCGTTAATGGTCAGCAGCACTTCGCGCAGCAGTTCGGTATCGTCCTCGTCCTTCAGACGGGCGGCCCGAAGCTCGGTCAGAAGCTGCACTTGCAGGTAGCTGAGCGGATCGACATACGGATTCCGCAGCCGGATCGACTCTTGAATGACCGGGACGTTATCCAGTATTTCTTCCTGTCCCGTAATTTGCAGAATAAGCTCGCTCGTCAGCTTGAACTCTTCTTCGATCAAGCCGAAGATGCGGTCGCGAACGGTCCGGTCCGCCACCATGTTCGCGTATTGCCGTGCAATAAGCAGGTCGGCTTTCGCCAGCGCCATCTGCAGGTTGTCGATGAGCGTGCGGAAGAACGGAAACTCGACATACATCGTCTTAAGCGTCTCCAGCTTCTCCGGATCGTTGCCGATATACGCCTTAAACGCGGTTCCGGCCGCATACCAGGCAGGGAGCAGGTAACGGCTTTGCGTCCATGCGAACACCCACGGAATCGCGCGCAAATCCTCGAAGCTGTCGCTGTTTTTCCGTTTGGAAGGACGGGAGCCGATATTCAGCTCGCCAACTTCGGCCAGCGGCGTCGATTCTTTGAAGAAGGTCATGAAATCCGGATCGCGGAAAATAAGATCCTGATACTTCTTCAGCGCCGTCTCCGAAATGCTGCGCGAAATATCTTCCCAGGCGGTCAGCGTCTCCGGCTGCTCTTCCGGGTATTTCGCAAGCCTTGCCGCCGTAATGAGCGCCCAGGTGGCCTGCTCGAGACTGCGGTAAGCGATCCCTTGCATCGCATAACGGGAAGACAACACTTCGCCTTGCTCGGTAATTTTGATGCCGCCGCCGATCGTATGAGGCGGCTGGGCCAGAATGCTGCGGTTAAGCGGCATGCCGCCCCGTCCGAGCGCTCCTCCGCGCCCGTGGAAAAACTTCACCTTCACGCCGTATTTGCCGGCTACGTCGGTAATTTCGTTCATCGCCACGCGCAGCTCCCAGTTCGCCGGAACGACCCCGCCGTCCTTGTTGCTGTCCGAATAACCAAGCATGATCTCGTGCAAGTTGCCGCACGCTTCGACCGCTTGGCGGTAGATCGGCAGCTCGAACAGCTTCTTCATAATGGCGGAAGCGGCGTGCAGGTCGTCGATCGTTTCGAACAGCGGTACCGACTGCAGCGTACACGCGATCGTGCCGTCCGCTTCCTTCCGGAAAAGGCCGACTTCTTTCGCGAATACCATAACCTCCAGCATATCGCTGGCTCCTTGCGTCATGCTGATCAGGTAGCTGCCGATGCATTCCTTGCCGAATTCATGCTGCGCGCGGTAGATCGTTTCGAATACGTCCAGACATTCCCGCGTCGATTCGGAATAGCTCAGATGGTTCGACGTAAGCGGACGCGGGTCGGCCAGCAGCTTTGCCAGAAGGTTGATCTTCTCTTCCTCGGAAAGCGCCGCGTAATTGTCCGTCACGTTCATCTTCGCCAATATTTCGGTCATCGCGTTCTCGTGCTCTTTACTGTGCTGGCGGACGTCCAGCTTGGCCAGATGGAAGCCGAACAGCTCGACCTGGCGAATAATCTTCGACAGATTCGTGTCGGCCACATAATCGGCATAATGGCTGCGCAGACTGCGGTCGATAATATACAGATCCTCCAGCAGCTCCTGCGGCGAGTTGTAGCGCATCGGTGAGCCTTTCAGCGACTCGTCGCGGGTATTCGCCAGCTTCTCCTGCATATAGCCGAGCTTGATCCGGTACGGCTCCTTCGTATTGCGCCACAGATCGACGTTCTTCAGCGCGATCTGTTCGCGGTCTTTCGCAATCGACTGCTCAAGTTCGTCCGAAATGCTGATGATCGACGTGCTGAAGCTGAGCAGCTTCATCAAATCCTTCAGCTGCTCTTCGTACTTGCGGATAACGAGGCCGCGGTGCATCGTAAGCGTCTGCCACGTGATTTTTGCCTTGACGGAAGGGTTGCCGTCCCGGTCGCCTCCGATCCACGATCCGAAACGCAGGTACGTCGGCGCGTGCCATTTGCTTTCCGGATAATATTTCGCAAGGCAGCGCTCGAGCTCCTCGTAAACGCTCGGCAGCGCTTCGAACAGCGTCTCGTCGAAATAATACAAGCCGTTGCGCACCTCGTCGATAACCGTCGGCTTGCGGTCGCGGATCTCGTCCGTTTGCCACAGGATCAACACTTCGTTGACCAGCTTCTCCCGGAGCTTCTCCCGCTCGCGATGCGTGAGGGACGGATTGTCCAGCTCCATCATGCCGTCGGCAATACGCTTGTGAATATTCTGCACGACGCGCCGGGTCGCTTCCGTCGGGTGAGCGGTCATGACCAGCTCAAGCGAAATGCCCTGCAGCATCTCCTGAACGGCGTCCGCCGGAATATTCCTCTCCTTCAAGTCGCGGACCGCGCTTTCGATCGAACCGTTCTGGACGGCTTCGCCGGCCGAGCGCTCGTAATCGCGTTTGCGTCTGATCCGATGGTTCTGTTCGGCAATGTTCAATAATTGGAAATAAATAGCGAAAGCCCGGATGACGTTATGGCGTTTCTCCGGACTGAGGGAAGAAACAGTCAATTTGAATTGTTCAAACAATTCAGGTTTATAAGCTGCCCGCAAAGATTTGCTTGATTCCCGAATGTGCTCTACAATGTCGAGCAGCTCCTGCCCGCCTTGATGAACAAGCACCTCGCCCAGTATGTTTCCTAGAAAACGGACATCCCGCCGCAGCAGATTGGTGGACTGCTGGCGGCTCGCATTGGTTACGGCCAAATTCTGTTCCGACATATTAAGCCTCCTGTGCAGCGTCAGTGTACTAACGCCCTATTTCCTTCTTCTAATCATACTACAAATTGCAAACCGGTAGAAGTCCGTACGCACACGATTTTGACAAAGTACTGCACGAATCGGGAACTTTCGCCGATAATTGTTCGGTTTTTGCTTCATGATCAGCCCAAATGAGAAATATTTCTAGCGAAGTCCTTCGAGAATGAATGACCGCGGTCAAAGGGTGCTTTTACCGATAAATCCAATTTATACTGCAAATGACTTCGGAAACCATTAAATTCCGTGGTGGTCATGCAAAAAAACCGGCGCTTCCCGAATCCGGGAGGCCGGTTTATCGCCAGAACGAACCGATGGACCCGGATGACCCGTAGGAGTCCCGGGCCGCCGCGGCCTGCCGGCAGCGCCGTTCAACGCGTTCAACGCTTAACGGCCCGCCGCAGGAAAAACGAGAAGAACAACCCCGCCCCGGCAATAAAGGTCGCCACGATAAAAGCATCGTTAATGCCTTTAATCGTCGATTGCACCGCCGCCATACTGTAAACCGTCTGGACCGCAAGCGATTGCCCCGCCGCTGGAGGCAGTCCCATAAGGGCGGCCATGCCCGCTCCGAGATTGTTGATCTGCTCCACGACGTTCGGGTTCGCGGCCGTTACCGTATTTCGAAAATCGCCCAGATGCACCTCGGTCCTGGAGGACATGACCGTCACAAGCCAAGCCGTACCGATCGATCCCGACACTTGCCTCATCGTATTCGACATCGCCGTACCGTGGCTCGCAAGCTTCGGCGGCAGCTGGTTCAGTCCTTCCGTCTGCACGGACATCATGAGCAGCGACATGCCGAAGCTGCGAACGGTATAAAGCAGCATAATATGCCCAAACGACGTATCGCTCGTAAACTTGCTGAATTCGTAAGTCGAGAAGACGGTAATGATCAGCCCGACGATCGCAAGCGGCCGGGAACCGATCCGGTCGTACAGCGATCCGGATATCGGAGACATGACCCCCATCAGCAAGGCGCCGGGCAGCAGGAGCAGACCGGATTCCAGAGGCGTAAAGCCGCGGATGTTCTGCAAATAAATAGGCAGCAGCAGCATGCCGCCGAACATCGCCATCGTAACGGCAGCGCCGACGATTGTGGAAATCGTGAAAATATCGTATTTAAACACCCGGAATTCCAGCATCGGATTGTCCATCCCCAGCTCCCGCAGCACGAAGAAGAGAATGAACAAGGCGCCGATCGCCAGCATCGACAAGACGAGTCCGCTGTCCCAGCCTTTGTCCCCCGCCGAGCTGAAGCCGTAAAGCAAAGCCCCGAAGCCAACGGTGGAAAACAAAGCGCCAAGCAAATCAAATTTCGGATTGCCGAGCTTGGATACGTTCCGCAGCCAAAGGACCGACAGGACAATATCGAGGATCGCAAGCGGAATGACCATAACGAACAGCAGCCGCCAGTTGTAATGCTCCACGATCCAGCCGGACAGCGTCGGCCCGATCGCCGGAGCAAACATCATGGCGATGCCGACCATCCCCATTGCCGCCCCCCGCCGCTCGGGCGGGAATACGGTCAGAAACACGTTCATTACAAGCGGCATAATAATGCCCGCTCCGGCGGCCTGCACGATCCGGCCGATCAGCAGGATGCTGAAGCCCGTGCTGATTGCGCAGATGAGCGATCCTGCCGCAAACAGGCTCATGGCGATGACGAACAGAAGACGGGTCCCGTATTTTTCGATCAAATACGCCGATACCGGGACAAGCACCCCGTTTACGAGCATGTAGGCCGTAGAAAGCCATTGCGCGGTCGTCGCCGATATATTGAAATCGGCCATAATATGAGGCAGCGCTACGTTTAACAGCGTTTGATTTAAGATGGCCACGAACGCCCCGAGCAGGAGGGACGTAATCGTGCGGCCAATTGAAATATTCGCCATATCGGCCACCTTAAATGTGGATTCGGACGGTCGCGTTCATTCCCGGTACCAATCCTAAGCTTCCGTAGCCTTCGATGGAGATCGTGACCGGAATGACCTGGGTAACCTTCGTATAGCTGGCATCCGTATTCGAAGCGGGCAGCAGCGAGAAGCTTCCCGCCGTTGCCAGACCGATCTGCTCCACGCGCCCCGTCAGCGTATCATCGGGAAAAGCGTCCACATAAACGTCGACGGTTTGCCCTACTTCCAGATCGTTGATTCGGGTTTCTTCAATATTGGCGGTAATCCACAGATCGTCCAGATCATACGTCTTGGCCAGCGACATGCCTGCGGATACGAACATATTCGTTACAGCCGTCTGCTGGACGATCGTCCCGTCGGCCGGCGCTTTAACGGATACGGTCTGCCCATCCGCTTGGACGGTTCCGATCGTATCCCCCTCTTTGTATTCTTTGCCTACTTCCCCTCTCCACGTGTCCAGCTTCCCCGCTGCGGGAGAGGCGATCGACACTTGCGTTCCGGTTACTTGCGCATTATCGGTCTTAATGTAATTGGCCGTTTCCGTGTAATAATAAATGCCTCCGCCTGCGGCCGCCAATATGACGACAATTACGATGACATTGATAAGTATCGCGCGAGCATTCATATCGCTAACTTCACTCCCGTTAAGTTAATCGCTTATCCTTGGTTGATTTTGCTCGATATGGGAGAGAAATATTCCACGCCCTCAAAATCATAATAATCTCGTCTTTGGGAACAAATATGTACGACTATGGCTCTGCAAAAGGAGACGAATACGATGAAAGCATACGTTGTGTACGACAGCGAAAGCGGTCATACCGAAGCGCTTGCCCGTTCCGTGGCCGAAGGGGCGGGCTTGGTCCGCAACGCCGAAGTAACGCTCCGCCGCGTGGACGAAGCCGATCCGCGCGATTTGGCCGATATGGATGCGATTCTATGGGGATGCGCGGGCCACTTCGGTACCGTAAGCTCCGGCTTGAAGGAATTTATAGACCGGCTGGGCTATTTGTGGGCGAAGGGCCAGCTGGTCGGCAAGGTAGGCGGCGTGTTCTGCACGACGGCGACCCAACATGGCGGCATAGAGGCGACTCTTCTCAGTTTGATCATTCCGATGCTGCATCAAGGGATGATCATTGCAGGTCTGCCGGGCAATATTCCGGAGAACGCGCTGTACGGCTCCTATTACGGCGTCGGCATCGTTTGCCCGGTGGAGCAGTCGCCGGACGACCCGCTCAATCTGCCCCGCGGCAACGACCTGGTGCTCGGCAGGGCGCTTGGGAAACGAGTCGCCGAAATCGCCCAGCAGCTCCGTTCGTCAAGGTACTGAGCTTATGATTTGGGTATTCATTGCCGTTGTCGTCGTCGGATTAATCTTTCTGATCGTGTACAACGCCAGAGCCTCCAGACCGAAAACCATAGACAGCCCTGAATCCGAGTCGCCCGAGACCGGCGAGTCTCTAACCGCGAACGAACCGACGATCGCGCTTGAAGAGGGGGCCGATCCGGCGGCGGCGCCCGCCGACACGGAGCGTGCCGCCGCCCCGGCGGAGCATGACGAGCCGCAGCCTAACAAGGCCGCCGGCGATAAGGGGCGTTACGTCCCTCCCAAAAGAGTCAAAACGCCGGCAGCCGTCAAGCTGGCCCGCGACAACGATTTTCGCAGCTCGCTTCTCCATCTTTCCAATAAAGAGAGCGATGATATCCTCGACAAGATGAAGTCCGACCACGCTTACCGCGACGCGCTTCGCGCGATGAACCGCCAAGCTTCCCGCGAGAAAGGAGACTAGCCGCATGAGCGACCATGAAGTATACGACGTTATCCAATCGTTCGGAGAGGAGGCGGATGTCCTGACCGATCAGGATTACAGGCAAGCGTTAAGGCAGTTTGCGCACTCGAAGTCCGTAACGAACGAGACAGGCCCTAATACGAACGACGGCGCCGAAGCGGACTGGCAGCCGCTTGTTTAGCACAGCCCGCAGCTTTGCTCCACGATCCTCCTCCAAGCCCCTTAAGTCTCGGGCTGCAGGCCGATGAGCACGCTCTTCTCTTGGAATACAATGGTCTTATCCGTAGAGAGGAGCGTTTTTTTCTATGAAGAAATCAAACCTGCTGTCCGGGAATCCTTTGCTTCATAACCGCCCGTATCTGTCCTTAATGGCGTCGCAGCTCGTAGCCAACATGGGCGATTGGCTTTACTTGATCGCGCTGCTGACGCTGATCGGCTTCAAGTGGAATGCCACCCCTTGGGAAATTACGCTAACGACGCTGTGCATGGTTCTGCCGATGTTGGTCGGCGGGCCCCTCACCGGACTGCTTGCGGACCGCATGGAACGGAAAAAGCTGATGCTCTTGTCCGATTACGCGCGGATCGTCATTATGGTATTGCTTATTTTCGCCGCCGCCTTGTGGCAGGTTTACATTCTTCTTATAGCCAAAGGCTTCTTCGACATTTTGTTTTCCCCCGCCAAAAACGGCAAGCTGAAGGAAATCGTCCCGAACGGACAGCTTGAGCAGGCGGTAGCCGTAAGCGCGGTTATCGAGCAAGGGAGCAAAATGATCGGTCCCGCGATCGGCGGAGCGTTAGCGGGAGCTTTCGGCGAAACCGCATGTTTTGTCGTAAACGCTTGCGCTTTTGCGGTATCGGCGTTATTTCTGGCAAAGGTGCCCGGTAAGAACGCCGCCCCGATCGGGGAAGGGAAAGAGGTTGAGGCTAAACCGGCTCAGGCGGCTACCGGCTCCTTCTGGTCCGAGCTGGGGGCGGGCCTCCGGATCATAACCGGTATACCGGTGCTGGCTTACGGTCTTGTTACGCTGGTTGCCGTACTGCTCGCGCTGCAAATCGCCGATTCGCAGGTCGTCGTCCTGTTCCGCGAAATTCCGGATATGCCTTCGGATTTGCTTGGCTACTGCATCGGGCTGAGCGGGGTAGGGACGCTGCTGGCCACCTTTGCGCTTAAGCTGCTCCGAAAGTGGACCACCCTGGCCAAAATGGGCGCCGGAGGGGCGCTGCTCGGAGCCGTGTTTGCCGGCGCGGGGCTTCTCGCCTTCTATGGGCCGTTTGCCGCCGGCAACATCTTATTCGTTGTCTGCTTCTTTTTGGCCGGGTTTGGCGCCGGAATGACGTTCCTGCCGTTTCAAATTACGCTGCAGCAGGAAACGCCCGTCCATCAGACCGGCCGCGTATTTGGCACCGTTTCGAGCCTGACTTCCACAGCAACGCTGCTTGGACCGCTTTTGGGCGGGCTATTCGTCACTTCGTTCGGAGCTGCTCCCGCCTTCCTGCTGTCGGGCGGAGCCGTCGCTTTGTTTGGCTTTGCGGTATTGCTGGTAAGCAAACGCTTCGTAGGCCGCCGCATGCCCTCCGCTTCCGGAGAACAGCTGCAGCAGCAATCCTGAAACTGTGAACAACTTCTCATGTGGATATGTGGATAATACCTGTTCATTCACGTAAGGCCTACGAAACAATCCTGTTTATAATGTGGATAGCGTTGTGTATAACGGAAGCCAACGTTAATTTCTTTTCTCTGAATCCTTATGTGGAAAAAATAAAAACCGGCGCATCGATCCGGAGATCGGCATGCGCCGGTTGTCGGTTATGATTGGGGTTGATTCAAGCCTTATTCATTCCCGCTATCGGTCGGTGTGCGGATAAACAAAAAAAACCTTGACGGCTCAAGGTTTACGATCGTTTTATAAATGGAGCGGGTGATGGGAATCGAACCCACGCTATCAGCTTGGAAGGCTGAAGTTCTACCATTGAACTACACCCGCAAATGAATGGTCGGGATGACACGATTCGAACATGCGACCCCCTGGTCCCAAACCAGGTGCTCTACCAAGCTGAGCTACATCCCGATATGAAGAAGTAAAAATGGCGTGCCCTGAGAGATTCGAACTCCCGACCTTTTGATTCGTAGTCAAATGCTCTATCCAGCTGAGCTAAGGGCACATGGAGCGGACGACGAGATTCGAACTCGCGACCCTCGCCTTGGCAAGGCGATGCTCTACCACTGAGCCACGTCCGCAGGGTTGCCGTGATCACCAACGATAGCATTTATCGCGGCGACAAGATATAATATATCACGTTCCGGAGCAAAATGCAAATGTTTTTTATCGTTTTTTTTTATTTTTTTGGACTGCCGCCCTTTTATTATAGGTGATCCAGTTAAAGAATCAAGCTGCCGTCCATAATTCGAAAAAGCTTTCGCATAGGCCATACGCCTCGGGCGTAACTGTGGCATGCGAAAGCTTTTTCTTAAGCAGCATTCACGCGCTTGTCGCGGTCAACGCTTCCTCCCGGACGAAGATCGCTTTGTCCGCGGCCGGTTCCCCCGCCAGCGCGTACGGCAAACAAAGCGGAACCCCGGTGCGCGGATCCGGAACGATATCCGCCTCGATATTAAACACCTCTCGCAGAATGTCGTGCGTCATGACTTCTTCCGGCGTCCCTTCGCCAACGACCGTCCCTTTCTTGATGGCGATCATATGATGGGCATAACGCGAAGCGTGATTCAGATCGTGAACCACCATCACGACCGTCCGATTATTCAGCTCGTTGAGCTTCTGCAGCAGATGCAGCACCTCGAGCTGATGAGCCATATCGAGAAAAGTCGTCGGCTCGTCAAGGAACAAAATATCCGTCTCTTGCGCCAATGCCATCGCGATCCATGCCCGTTGGCGTTGGCCGCCGGACAGTTGGTCGACAGGCCGGTCGGCGAATTCGCTCATACCGGTCGCTTCAACAGCCCATTTGACGATTTTCCGGTCTTCCTTCGAGACGGTGCCGAAGCCTTTCTGATAAGGAAATCTGCCGTAAGACACAAGCTCCGATACGGTTAAACCGTCCGGTGCAGTCGGATTTTGCGGAAGGATGGCGAGTTGTTTCGCTACCTCTTTCGTCGATTGCTTATGAATCGATTTCCCGTCCAACAGAACGCTGCCTCCCGCCGGATTCATCAATCGCGCCATCGTTTTCAGAATGGTCGACTTGCCGGAACCGTTGGATCCTACAAGCGCCGTAATTTTGCCTTGCGGGATAGCAATATTCAAATTTTGCACGATCAGCCGGTCATCGTAAGCAATGTTAAGGTTTGAAGTCGTTAAGCGAAACACGAAACAAGCACGCCCCTTCCGTCACGTCTGTATATCATCAGATTAGAATCATTCTAATGTTGAGAACAATTATCATTTATATCCATAATGATAATTGTTCTCAACGTTGTTGTCAATGGCGGATGGCGTTTCTTTTTTGATTAGATGACGTTTTGATTTAGGTTATACACATGTGAACAACCGTTTATTGAAGCTCAAAACCTTGTTTGCGCAAAAATTCCCGCATATGCGTACGGTTGCGGATTGCTTTCGCCGCCATCGCTTCCGACCAGGAAGCGGACGACTTCCCGTTCGAGCGTTCGGCCATATAGGCTTCGTGCACGCGGTCATATTGCTCGATCGCCTCTGTTGTGCGCTCGGCATCATACCGGTTTTCGAAATAAACGCCCGTTAAAGGCAGCCTGGGCCGCCGCAGCGGATTTTGGGCCGGAGTGCCGATACACATGCCAAACACCGGGTACACGCCCTCCGGAAGGTTCAGCAGGCGCGTCACTTCGTCCGGATTGTTCCGGATTCCTCCGATATACACAATGCCCAGACCAAACGATTCCGCCGCTATCGCGGCATTCTGCGCCGCCAATGCGGCATCCACGGTCGCCACGATGAAATTCTCCGTGTATAAGCCTGCCGATTCGGCGGCGGCGTTATGCCGGCTAACGGCTTGCCCGTATCTGTACAGATCGGCGCACCATACGAGGAAAACGGGCGCCTCCGCAACATAAGCCTGATTGCCGCTAAGTTCGGCAAGCTTGTCCCGCAGCTCCCGATCCGTAACGCCAACGACGGAAAACGCCTGCATATTGCTGGACGTAGACGCGCATTGAGCCGCCTCCAGAATCGCTTGCAACTGTTCGGCGGGAACGGGATCAGCCGCAAACTGCCGGATGGACCTGTGCGACGTTAACAGCTTTACGACTTCGTTCATGGGAACGGTTCACACTCCTTGTCTTCTATAAGGTTCGTCATATTCTACATTACGCTAAGCCGGTCAAAGGAGCAAATCGAAACTTGCTCGAACGGACGTTTGGTTTAAGCGTGTTCTCACAGCGTTATACCTGAATGTTAACGCTCCTTCCTTTACGAATCATTTATTGTTCGGCTTATATTACACCTCTGCGGGTGTTTCAATTCGGACCTATTACCTTGGATACAAAAAAATCGGAAGCCCTTGTTAAACAAGGACTTCCGATTTGATTATGCGCGTAGAGGGACTTGAACCCCCACGGTCTCCCGCTAGATCCTAAGTCTAGTGCGTCTGCCAATTCCGCCATACGCGCAAATAAAAACATGAGCCATGAAGGACTCGAACCTTCGACACCCTGATTAAAAGTCAGGTGCTCTACCAACTGAGCTAATGGCTCATAAATGGCTGGGGATCAAGGATTCGAACCTTGGAATGACGGAGTCAAAGTCCGTTGCCTTACCGCTTGGCTAATCCCCAACAATATTATTTATATGGTGGAGGGTGAGGGGATCGAACCCCCGACCCTCTGCTTGTAAGGCAGATGCTCTCCCAGCTGAGCTAACCCTCCACACGAATTGGGATGAAGTGGGTGGTGACCCGTAGGGGATTCGAACCCCTGTTACCTCCGTGAAAGGGAGGTGTCTTAACCCCTTGACCAACGGGCCACACAGATGGCTCTACTTCCAATGGAAGCAGAAGCATATGAATGCATAAGTAAAATGGAGCTCTCAACCGGGATCGAACCGGTGACCTCATCCTTACCATGGATGCACTCTACCGACTGAGCTATGAGAGCAAATGGCTCCCCGAACAGGACTCGAACCTGTGACAACTCGATTAACAGTCGAGTGCTCTACCGACTGAGCTATCAGGGAACATTGTAACTCAAAGCATTGCGCCTTGAAAACCGGATGCGAAAGGTTATGAACTTCTTTAGCTGCTTTTTGGGGTCCCCGCAAAGTATTCGGATTATGCTCCGGAAGCCTTCGCTTCACTTTGTGGGGTAATTTTAGGATAAGCCCTCGACCGATTAG